>CP046107.1:0-321498 GCA_016864895.1 Neisseriaceae bacterium
TTAGGATTTATTTGAGATTTTATTTCATTATATCCACGAGTTTCTAAAATTTTTCTTGATATCTTATCTAACTCTTCGACCGAAAAATAAGTAATATTTTCTCTATGCTTCATAGGAGCTCTCATTTCTTTAGGTATTTCCACTTCTTTGTAAAAATCCCACTCTTTAGCTTCGGAATATAAATAATCATTTCTCATTTTCCACCCTTGTTTCGCTAATCTTTTTGTTTCATCTGTTTGAATGGGAAACCTTGCAATAACTGCAGCAGTATAACTAGCTGCTTCTATTAAGACATCTCTTTCCATAATCGTAGCCATTATTTTCCTTTCTAGCTTATCATATAGGGGTAGAAGCGTAAGTTGATGAGAAAACCCTCACTTAATTTTTAAAGAACCCCCTCATCGGGAGGTTATTTTAGCATATTTATTTTTAGTGTCAATCTTGAAAAATCTATTACTTGATCGCCTTTACTGTTATTACTTATGTTAATAGTTCTATTTCGGTTAAATTAGATTCTTCTAGTTATAATGATGGACAGTACTTGTTTTATCAATATCTTTATGACACAAAATTATATGAGATATACGTCTCATAACCTGCTTTTTTTATGGGTTTAATGTATTGGTGGGAGCCTGATAAGCTCTAGAATTCCCTTCAATAACAACATTTTTTTGTCTTTAGCTACTTGTTCAGATATTTTTTTAATCATTGCTCCAGCAAACTTATTTAATTGTATAAGTATTAATATACGTGATTGTCAGCATCAGCTAATCCCCTTAAAAAATAGTTACTTCAGGATCTGTGTGGATTTTATTTTATTATTTTGCTATCTACTCAAATTTCTCTTGATATCTCATCTAATTTCTCTGCCTAAAAATAATAATATATTCTTTATTATTCATTATGCAGTGAGGAATAAAGGTACTTTAAACAGATTATTAGTACAAGAAAAACTAAGTGACTTCCGCAGATAAAATGATGAGTACTACAAACAAAGTAGCTCTTTAAAAAATGGTAAATTTTATAAACTATATTTTAGATAGAAAAAATTTTAAATGTTTGTCTCAAGTTATTATTTTTGTAATTTATACTTTAAATTGAGTAGTTATTTGACTGTGGGTTTTTTTTATTTTCCTGATTTAGTTGTTTATCTATGCAAGATTTATACCTTGACAGCAGTTTGTTGAATAATGGTTGGTTGTTTTCCGGGGAGGAAGGGGCAATCTCATTAAATAAATATTCGACCCATTCCAGAAGTCACCAGTAGTTTACTAATTTATTTTCCTAGGTTTACGCAGAATATGAGTTCCAGTATATAAAAGTCCCAAAGCCAGGATGACTGTGATTAAACTGAACAAACTATAAGCTTCTCTATAGGCAAGATCTGTTAACCCAGTGGCGATAATGATCCCCATGGCACCCCCTAGCTGCAGTACCATTCTAGATAATGAACTAGTATCTGCATAGATGTCTTTAGAAGCCCACTCCAAAGGTGCAGACAATACTGCAATAGTAGAAATACCAATACCAAACCCACGAATCAAAAAAGCTAGGCCTTCAAACCAAATTTTCTGCACACTAAAACCTAGTAAGAAAGTTGCTATTCCTACTATTAGCAAACCTATAGGAATGATTAACAAAGAATTCATTCGTTTAATAATTTCCCATTTCATGCAATTTCTAGAAATAAGTGCACCAACGCCCTGAACACACAACATGGCTCCTATGAAGTTAAGTGATTGTTGATCATCCATATGTATTCGTACGTTTGGGTATAATACGAGAAAACCAAAAAATATAAGTCCTACTACAAAAGAAGAAAAAATAGCTATACTATACCCAAAAGATTGGAATCCCTTTAACTGAATAGCAGAATTTTCCTTATGGCTCATATCCCAGATACTGAATAGAAGTACTGTTAGACCTATACCAAAAGATAAGAGGTAAATAAAAGTGTTTTGAAATAAAAGACTACTTTGCTTGAGTAAAAAGAGTATTAGTGTATATCCCAAACAAAATAAAATTAAACCTACTAATCGATAATGACGCCCAGTAACTGGTTCTGATCTGGGAATATGGGGATAGCCTAGTAGTAGAGTCAGGAGAATAATGGGTAGATTCATTAAAAACAATGCCTGCCAGGAAAAATAAGTAGATATCAAGGAGCCGAATAAAGGTGCAATCGCAGGAATAAAAGCAGCGGGTATCCCCACATATGCCATCATCATACGTAAATTTTCTCTCCCAAAATTGTTAACCAAAATAATTTGTACTAGTGGTGTTAAAAGACCAGCTCCCAAGCCTTGAAGTAGACGCCCTAGTACTAAAGTTGAAAAATAGGGAGTAGAAAGACCACCTATTAAGGATCCTAAAGCAAAAATAAACATAGCACCGATCCAAGTTCGTAGGATTCCATAACGGTGAGTGATGGTAGGTAAAATGGGAATCATAAGAGCCATACCTATAAGGTAAGCAGTCATTACCCAAGTAATCTCATCAGAATGTAGTGAAAAAGATCGCTCAATATCTCCTAATACTACCGTTACTATCGTTGTATCCAACAGAGGCAGGATACTGGTTAGTACGCAGATAAACACAACTAGTTTCTCTTTGGTTTTCATATTGATACCTGCATTGTTTAAGTTTCTGTTTATATATAAACTCGTTCCATTAAAGCCATAAAATTTTTATTAGAAATTAACTTATTTTGTCTAATATCCAGCTGTATTCTTGCTCTTAGTCCAAGGACTAAATTGGTTTAATAAATCCACTCTAATTCTACCAAAACAAGAGAAAAATTCCATTAATTTAGATACAAAAAAATTTAGTAAACTCATAGTTGTATACCCATGGAAATATAAAAAATAGTCTTTAATGATAGGAGATAAATTTTGGATGGTTAGGAGGGGGGAATCTGTTATTTATAGATATTGCTATGGAAATTTTTAATACCATAACTTCAAGCTTATTTTATAAGATATTTCATGGATTATTGTAGATTGTTCTATTGTCACCCAACTAATTTTTAGTATTTAAGTAAAAAATTATTCAGAGATATCTCATGATCATTCGAATTATCAAGATCAGAAGAGAGGACATGCCCAAAATTCTATCTCTTCTGACTGATTTCTGATATCACTCGAGTAAAATTTTGAATAAAGTATGTTCATTATAAAAAAATAGAATAACAGGACATGTGCCCTTGCATTTTTCTTTATACAGATTATTCATCTATGTACTTGACAAAGATGTAGGATTCTCCACCTAGTGTTATAACTGGATGGAGATGAATAGTTATTTGTTCGGAACACATTGTATTTTTTTATTTTGGCTATAATTTATGTTATCTGTTTATCCGTGATCCTTAATTTAAAGTGTAGAGGATATCAATCCCGTTTCATATTTATTTATTTTTACGACTTCTTTTCTTGGTAGAATCTCGGTTTTAGTGATGGCGCCTTATCTGGATTTTCATCTATAAAATCCAGGTATTGTTGATAAAATGTTGGTAAAGAGCTTTCACTTACCGGCTCGTTCAGACAATCTAAAAGCTCTTCTAAATTTCCTTCTTTCTTACATTTTAGATCAGCGAATCTTATTTCCTTTTCTTGTTTGACTTCCTCATGTTCTGATGTCACTTCTTGAGTGGTATCACTTATCACTGGTGTTGATGGCTCTTCTGCAGGTGTCACTTCAGTAGATCTTGATGCCACTGCTGGCATAGACTCACTTATGGCTGGTTCTAATGCCTCTTCTGCAAGTTTCACTTCAGCTGATTCTGATACTGCTACTGGAGCAGTTTCACTGACAGCCGGTGTTGACGGCTCTTCTGTAGGTGTCACTTCATCAGATCTTGGTGTCACTGCTAGCGAAGTTTCACTTACCGCTGGTGTTGATGCCTCTTCTGTAGGTTTCACTTTATCTGATACCGCTACTGGTGTAGTTTCACTGACAGCCGGTGCTGATGCCTTTTCCGTAGGTTCCACTTCAACAGATCTTGGTGTCACTGCTAGCGGAGTTTCACTTACCGCCGGTATTGATGCCTCTTCTTCAGGCGTCACTTCAGCAGATCTTGGTGTCACTACTGGCGTAGTCTCACTTACGGCTGGTGTTGATGCCTCTTCTGCAGGTTCCACTTCAGCAGATCTTGGTGTCACTGTTAGCGAAGTTTCACTTACTGCTGGTGTTGATGCCTCTTCTGTAGGTTTCACTTTATCTGATGCCGCTACTGGTGTAGTTTCACTGACAGCCGGTGCTGATGCCTCTTCTGCAAGTTTCACTTCAGCTGATTCTGATACTGCTACTGGAGCAGTTTCACTGACAGCCGGTGTTGACGGCTCTTCTGTAGGTGTCACTTCAGCAGATCTTGGTGTCACTGCTAGCGAAGTTTCACTTACTGCTGGTGCTGATGCCTCTTCCGTAGGTTCCACTTCAACAGATCTTGGTGTCACTGCTAGCGGAGTTTCACTTACCGCCGGTATTGATGCTTCTTCTTCAGGCGTCACTTCAGCAGATCTTGGTGTCACTACTGGCGTAGTCTCACTTACGGCTGGTGTTGATAACTCTTCTGCAGGTTCCACTTCAGCAGATCTTGGTGTCACTGTTAGCGAAGTTTCACTTACTGCTGGTGTTGATGCTTCTTCTGCAGGTTCCACTTCAGCAGATCTTGGTGTCACTACTGGCGTAGTCTCACTTACGGCTGGTGTTGATGCCTCTTCTGTAGGTGTCACTTCATCAGATCTTGGTGTCACTGCTAGCGAAGTTTCACTTACCGCTGGTGTTGATGCCTCTTCTGTAGGTTTCACTTTATCTGATTCTGATACCGCTACTGGGGCAGTTTCAATTACTGCCGGTGTTGATGGCTCTTCTGCAAGTTTCGCTTCAGCTGATTCTGATACCGCTACTGGAGCAGTTTCACTGACAGCTGGTATTGATAACTCTTCTGCAGGTGTCACTTCATCGGACTCTAATAATACTTGCTTATTATTACCCAAAATTTGTGCTATAGATTTTGGCCTATATTGAATAGGTAGCGTTGTTGCTCCATCAATTTCATAGCTACCGTTGTACAACATATTCAATACCAAGGCTTGGTTATTGATATACTTACTAGCACCTGATGAGTTACCACCAGCATCAACACCACGACCATAAGTAATTGTCACCACACAACCATTGGTATTGGTTTCAATAGAGGAGCCTTTATCTTTACTTGGGTCATCTGAAATGACTAACTGTGCATAACGTCCAGTAATCGTATTATTGACCTGTGCATAGGGATCCGTACAACGTCCATTTTGCAAATTATCTGTAATCGTTATCTTAGCATTGGTAGCCATTTGAATGCCTTCTGCTACCTGCGTTTTAGCAATATATTCATAAAATCTAGGAAGTGTGAACGCTACCACTATCCCGATAATGACCAATACGACCATTGTCTCAATTAAGGTAAAGCCTTTCTGTGATTCTTTCATACGTCAATCCTTATTCAAAAAACAAAGAAATTAATTAAAAATTGCTAATAAATCGCTCCTAAATAGGAGCGGCAATAGTGACCTTAAAAACTAAATTGGCAAAACGAACTAAAAAACGAACTAATATGTTTGACCAATTACAATTTTCATCGTAATCATTTCATATCATTTTTTGAGTAAAATTTGAGTAAATATTCAATATGAATCAAAGTTATAAAAGTAATCATTTTGTGTGTACGTTATATTCTCGCCATAATAGATGATTCCTATAGCGATAAATTATTAACAATAATGGTTAATAATAATTTTATCTGTATTTCAATTCAAGTACTAAATTGCTATAATCGACGTGTGGTCATCTAAGGGGGATAACTCGAAAGTCGGAATTTTTTTTTGTTGATTTTATATGGAGGAGTTATGGGCTTTTTAGAGGGAAAAAAAATATTAATCACGGGTTTAATTTCGTCCCGTTCTATTGCCTATGGTGTGGCACAAGCATGCAAAGAGCAAGGTGCAGAGTTAGCTTTTACCTACATGTTAGATAAGGTAGAAGATAGAGTAAGGAGTATGGCTGAAGGTTTTGGTTCAGAACTGGTTTATCGTTGTGATGTACAAAATGACGATGAAATTGATTCAGTATTTAAGAACATAGAACAGGAATGGGGGGGATTAGATGGATTATTACATTCTGTTGCCTTTGCGCCTAAGGAAGCTTTAGACGGTGATTTTCTAGATGGTATTAGTAGAAAAGCTTTTTCAGTTTCTCAAGAAGTATCTGCCTACAGTTTGGCGGCATTAGCAAAAAGAGCAAGACCACTGATGCAAGGTAGAAGAGGCGCTTTGGTGGCATTAACGTATCTAGGCTCTATTAGAGCCGTTCAGAATTATAATACAATGGGATTGGCAAAGGCTAGTTTGGAGGCTGCTATTCGATATACAGCGCAAGCTTTAGGCCCTGAAGGGATAAGGTGTAACGGCGTATCAGCAGGCCCTATTAAAACTTTGGCTGCATCTGGTATTTCAGGATTTAGTGAATCACTAAAAAAGACTAGTGAGGCAAGTTTCTTAAAGCGTAATGTTACACTTCGAGAAGTTGGAAATGTTGTTGCTTTCTTGTTATCTGACTTGGCTTCTGGTATTACTGGTGAGATTACCTATGTAGATTGTGGTTATCGTAATTCTACCCTGTTTACATTATCGGAAGAATAGTTTTAATGATGACAACTAGTAAATTTCGATTAGGAATAGTGGTGTTACTTCAAGTATCCTTGATTGTACTTGTCTGGTTATCTGCCGACTGGTTGCATCAAAATTGGATAAAGATAGTTCCTTCCAATATTTTGGGGCTGATTATTATTTTAATAATAGTATCATTATTCAAAAGAGGGACTGTTTTGTTTGAAAAAGGTGCTTATTTACTTATCTTGCACATAATACTATTGTGTATCCCTGCTATCGTGTTGATTGCTGAATATAAGGAATTTTTTTTTAAAGAAGGCTTTAATATTGTTTTAGTAATGTGCTTGTCAACTATTATTACTATGGTGACTGTAGCCACGGTGGTACACTGCTTGAATAACTATCTAGGTCATAGAAAACATATTTCTGAGGATTAGTATTTATATGAATAATCCTGTTTTTTTGTCTGTCCTGTTGATTTTTTTAACAGTGGGTGTGTATATGATAAATAAAAAAATATTTTCAATATACCCCAGAATTTGGTTGTTGCCAGTAATAATCTCACCGTTAGTCATTTTATTAATTTTATATTTAATATCTATGCCATTGAGTGTCTATAATAGTGCAGTTCAGCCTCTTATTTGGTTTTTAGGTCCTGCCGTATCTGCTTTTGCTATACCTATTTACGAAGAAAGAAAAATTATTTTTGAAAATAGCTTTGTTTTATTAGTAGGTGTTGTTTCTGGTATTGTTGTCAATATTATCTCTACTGCTTTATTATGTAAGGTATTTCCTGTCAGTTCTATAGTTGAAAGTAGCATGATCTCTCATGCTATTAGTGCGCCATTTGCCATTGCTTTTACCCCCTACATCCGAGGCGACGAGAATCTAGCAGCAGTGTTTTCGATTATGACTGCTATTTTCGGAATGTTGATAGGTGAAATAGTATTATTGGTGGCACATATTAAAGATTCTGTTGTGAGAGGGGTGATGTATGGTACAACTTCCTCTGTTATGGGCACATATAAGGCAATGGAGATAGGACAAAAAGATGGAGTCATGGCCAGTATGTCGATGATTTTGAGTGGGGTAATCATGATTTTATTGGGACCAATTTGGAGTGTAGTTTTTAAATTGATAAAAGAATAAATAAAGAGATTAATGATGGATAAAAAAGTAGTGATCGTTTCTGCTAAGAGAACAGCTATTGGGAAGTTTAAAGGTGCCTTGTCCGGTGTATCAGCCATGGAACTGGGTGCTGCGGTCATTGGTGGTTTATTAGATGATACAAAAATTGATATACAGTCAATAGATGAAGTGATCATGGGGCATGTATTAACAGCAGGTTTAGGACAAAACACAGCAAGGCAGTCAGCATTATTGGCAGGACTACCTATTGAAGTGTCTTGTTTTGGTGTTAATTTAGTATGTGGTTCTGGTTTGAAGTCTGTGGATTTGGCAGTTCATTCCATTATCAGTGGTAATGCACAGATTGTGATTGCTGGTGGTCAAGAGTCGATGACGAGAGCTCCGTTTCTAGTACCAGAAATGAGGAGTGGCAAAAGAATGGGAAATACTTCAATAATTGATAGTATGATTAATGATGGGTTGACAGATGTATATAACCATTATCATATGGGGGTAACAGCAGAAAATATTGCTAAAAAATATAATATTACTCGAAAAGAGCAGGACAAATTTTCTGTATTGTCTCAGAATAAAGCGGAGATGGCTCAAAAGGCAGGTAGATTTAAAGATGAGATTATTCCAATAGAAATTTCGGATCAAAAGGGAAGTATATCCATTTTTAAAGAAGATGAATTTATAAGACATGGAACCACTTATGAATCAGTATCTAAAGCAAAGCCTTGTTTCATTGAAAATGGTACAGTAACTGCAGCTAATGCATCTGGTATTAATGATGGTGCAGCTGCAGTAATGTTAATGTCAGAAGATAAAGCAAAAGAATTAGGTTTGAAAATTTTAGCCACTATTGAATCTTGTGCTACAGTCGGTTGTGAACCTGCAATAATGGGAATAGGCCCTGTTGAGGCGATTAGAAAAGTATTATCTAGAACCCATTGGCGTATTGAGGATTTAGATCTGATTGAAGTAAATGAAGCTTTCTCATCACAATCTTTAGCAATAATAAATGAATTAAAATTGGATACTTCTATTGTGAATGTGAATGGAGGGGCAATCGCATTAGGACATCCTATTGGTGCTTCAGGTTGTCGAATTCTTATATCACTGATTTATGAAATGCAACGTAGGAATGCCAAAAAAGGTTTGGTGGGGTTATGTATTGGTGGAGGAATGGGTATTGCAATGACTATTTCTCGAAATAATTAAGATAGATTCGTATATACATATTTATAGTGATATATACATGAATTAAAATATTTGAAATTAGGAGAATTTGTATGGGTGATAAAGTAATTATTCCAGAAGGTGGAGCAAGAATTGTTTTGGGAGAGGGAGCCCCTATTCCTAACAATCCGATTATTCCTTTTATTGAAGGAGATGGAATTGGAACTGATATTACTCCTGTTATGATTTCTGTGGTAGATGCAGCAGTGAAAAAAGCGTATTCTGGTGAGAGAAAAATTTATTGGATGGAAGTATATGCAGGGGAGAAAGCAACAAGAATATATGGTGATAATGTATGGTTGCCTGATGAAACAGTTGAATATTTGAAGGAATACTCCGTCTCTATTAAGGGACCAATGACAACACCTATTGGCGGTGGTATTCGATCGCTTAATGTTGCTTTAAGACAAAAATTAGACTTATACCAATGTGTACGTCCAGTTCGTTATTTTCAAGGAGTACCTTCCCCATTAAAAGACCCGAGTCAAACTGATATGGTTATCTTTCGTGAAAACACGGAAGATATTTATGTAGGAATTGAATGGGAAGCAGGCAGTGAGCAGGCTGTTAAACTGATTAACCTCATTAAAGATGAATTTAAAGTGACCAAAATTCGTTTCCCCGAAACTTCTGGTATTGGAATAAAGCCTATTTCCAGAGAGGGCACAGAAAGGCTATTTAGAGCAGCTGTCAATTATGCTATTAAGAATGATAGAGATAGTGTAACCATCGTGCATAAAGGTAATATCATGAAATTTACGGAGGGGGCATTTAGAGATTGGTCATACGAATTGGTAAAGCGAGAGTTTGGGGCAGAATTAATCAGTGCCGGCCCATGGTGTTCATTTAAGAATCCGAATACAGGAAAAGCAATTATAATTAAGGATGCAATTGCTGACAATTTCTTACAACAAATTTTGTTACATCCTGGTGATTATGATGTAATCGCAACTATGAACCTGAATGGTGACTATATATCGGATGCTTTAGCAGCGCAAGTGGGTGGAATTGGAATTGCGCCAGGGGCTAATATTTCAGATAAATATGCTATTTTTGAAGCAACACATGGGACAGCCCCTAAATATGCTGGTTTAGATAAAGTTAACCCAGGATCATTAATTCTTTCAGCGGAAATGATGTTAAGATTTCTAGGTTGGACAGAAGCTGCTGATTTGGTTATTTCTTCAATGGAAAAAACAATTGTTGATAAAATAGTTACCTTTGACTTTGCTCGTCATTTGGATGATGCTACTGAGGTGTCTTCCTCAGAATTTGGAGAAGAAATGATTAAAAGAATGTAGTTTAGATTATATATTAACCTAAAAAAACCCAGATTTTCTGGGTTTTTTTTACTTAGTTTTTATTTTCAATAAGATAACCACGCATCTTTTCAATAGCTTTTGATTCGATTTGGCGGATTCTTTCGGGAGAAACGCCATATTTAACAGCCAAGTCATGTAAGGTAGAATTTTCATCAGCTAACCAACGGCTTTCGACAATGTCTCTACTTCGTTCATCCAATTGCGTAAGTGCATGAGTTAGACCCTCAGTTTGTAGTATTTGATCATCCTTTTTACCTAATTGAATTTCTGGTTCATTATTATAGTCAGCTAACCAATCAATAGGAGCAAAATTATCCTCATCATCACTATCACGAATCAGAGCAATATCATGACCTGTTATTCTTTGTTCCATTTCATAAACATCTTTTAATTTAACACCCAGGTCTTCTGCAATCTCTTTAGCTTCCATCTCAGACAATGCATGCATATTTTTTTTCATACTACGTAAATTGAAAAATAATTTACGTTGTGGTTTAGTAGTGGCCACCCTGACAAGTCTCCAATTTCTTAATACGAACTCGTGGATTTCGGCCTTAATCCAATGAATTGCAAATGAAACTAAACGAACACCCCGAGTAGGATCAAATTTTTTGACTGCCTTCATCAAACCAATATTACCTTCTTGAATCAAGTCTGCCTGATTAAGTCCATAGCCGTCATAATCTCTAGCAATTGATACTACTAATCTTAAATGAGACAGAATTAAACTTTTTGCAGCCTCCAGATCTCCATCTTTAGCCAATTTTTCGGCCAATGTGTGTTCTTCTTCAGCTGTTAATAAAGGAATAGAATTAACGGTATTGATATATTGAGCTAAGCTACCATGACCAGTTAACACTGGTAGAGTTATTTCATCGCTCATGATTGATGTCCTAATCTATAAAAATGCCTAAGTTTAAATAAACTTTTTAGAAATGAAGAATAAACAACTTATCATTTCCTAAATGATCAAATTATAGCCCACTATTTGATAAGAAAACAATAGGACTCCCCCAAATATAATTTTAAGTTATTTGGTTAAAAAGGATTAGTATTTTACGTTGCTAACAAATATATACTATAGTTCAAACATAATGCAAGGTTATTTGGTCTTGAATGTTTATTTTCGATTTAGGGCAGTATAATTTTTTATCAGTCACTTGTTCTGAGATTATATGTACTTTTTTTTAACGTTGTTTTTATCATTCTTAGCAGTATCAACAAACGTTGTATTGAGTGTAATAATTGCATGGCCTTTGGCTGGATATAGTTTTGTGGATACAGGATTATTAAATTCTATTATCTATTTACCATTTTCTTTACAAACTTTTGTGACAGGTATTATTCTGGTTGTTTTATATGTGCTTAATGGAAGGTTGGGTTCTTTATTTGTTCAGAATATTGATGGATTGCAAGTTTCTACGATATTACCTGAATTAAAACCTACTTTCATTAGTAGTATTACCATTTCTTGTACACAATGTATAGGAGAATATAGTCCTGTTATTACTGGTAACATTCTCACAAGATTAGAAATATCGCTATTAGTGATAGCTTCAAAGTTTGAACAATTTGCTTTAGAATTAAACTCTGTGTTTTTAATTTTAATTATTTTTTGGGTATCCCACTAATTAGTATTTTTTATAGATCCGTACACAGAGGATGGGATTTGTGCATTTTTTTATTCTTGATAGTGACGCATTGGAGGCAATACAACTTAGTTTAATAACTTTTTTTAATTATACCAAATAAATAACTATTGGTATTAATGTGGCTTGATTGATTTCTATATTTAACTTTATAGGTGAGGTATTGTAATAGTTAATAGCCTCTTTATTTGCCATTTTCGGTTTCATCAAATAGCTGCTGGCTAATGTTAGTTGTACTATCTAGCCGTTTTATAGGTGGTGGGGTTACAAATTATATTTGTAGATCTATGGGGTTATTATGATTACTCTGTTGGTTATTTTTCTGTGGACAGTGATGGAATTAGTCCCATTGATGTCATATATCAAGGCAATGAAAATATGGGATACAAATATTGAAGATCTAGCTCATGAGATGATTTTTGAAAGTGACTTTACCTAATTAAATGGCTTTTATTGATAGAATTAAACCGGTTAATACAGTTTAAAAAAATTTATAGCTGCTGGTATTGTGTCTGGTCATATTAGAGGTGTGAGAAATATTGTTCCTTGACAGATATAAGTGTTATAGTGAGTATGACTATGTTACATCTTTTACTTTAGCGAGTTTATTGGCATTGATGGCTATTTTTACTTTACAAAATATAGTTATTTGGTGTCGAAAAAGAATAGAGTAAAAATAAGAAATTAATAATGTGAATAAATAGGTTTGTTATGGGGATTTCGATTAAAAATTTAGAGAAAAAGTTTGATAATTATCAAGCATTAAGAAATATCAACTTTGATGTTGAATCGGGGAAATTTTGTGCATTATTGGGTCCTTCTGGGTGTGGGAAAACAACTTTGTTGAGAATAATTGCTGGGCTAGAAACAGCAGATTCAGGACAAATATTTTTTGGTAATCAAGATATGACTAACGTTGATGTCAGAAACAGGGGTGTTGGATTAGTTTTTCAAAACTATGCTTTATTTCGACATATGACTGTTTTTGATAACGTAGCTTTTGGTTTACGAGTTAAATCTAGAAAAGAAAGATTATCAGATGCTCAAATTACTACCAGGGTTCGTGAACTGTTGAGTATGGTTCAATTGGATTGGTTAGAAAAATCTTATCCATCTAGATTGTCAGGAGGTCAGAAACAAAGAGTTGCGTTGGCTAGGGCTTTAGCAGTAACCCCTAAGGTTTTATTATTGGATGAGCCTTTTGCAGCTTTAGATGCAAAAGTCAGGAAAGATTTGAGATTATCTTTACGTGATATACAGCATGAACTAAATATTACCTGTATTTTAGTAACACATGACCAAGAAGAGGCTTTGAGTATGGCAGATAAGATTGTTGTTATGAATAAGGGTAAGGTAGAGCAAATAGGCACAGGTTCAGAGTTATATAATAATCCAAATACTGGATTTACAGTTGAATTTTTGGGAGAAGTCAATATTTTTAATCGGGCTAGAGTGGAGAATAATCTACTTATTATCGGGAACTATACAAAGCCAGCTCCTGATAATTTTTTAGGTAAAGAAGAAAATGTAGTTGCCTATATCAGACCTCAAGATATTACACTAGTACATGAATTAGACTCTAATAGTAATATGGTGGGGGAGGCTACTATTTTAGATATTCAAGAAATCGGTTCTATAGTGCGTCTTTTTTTAAAAAGTCCCATCTTTGAACGAAAAATTGAAGTTGTTATTACTAAAAAATTATTTGATGAAAATCCTTTTTCAACTCAAGAAAGAGTTTACTTTAAACCTGAGAAAACTTTTGTTTTTTCTTTAGAAGATTTAGTCGATTACATGATTTAATCAAATATAATGGGATTCATCTATACTAGATGATAGTTTAGATAGGGATGGATTTACTTTTGAACACGGTATTTAGGATTGGTTAATTTTTTTTTATTATTTTTTATCACATCACAATGATGAAAAAACTGAAAATATATAGGTAAAGAGAATTCCCCCATGACTTGATAGTGAGTGATAGCATGGGATAGTACTCAAATTGAGTATAGGTAGCAAAAAGGGTTCTCTGATCACTTACTGATTAGAGAGAGTAGTATGGTTCACAACTGTTGTTCAGTCTTCTTGATCCATTTTATAAATTTATCTGGTTCTTCAAATCCTAGTAGTGGTTTGCTGTAAATATTTGGTGTTTTAATCACAAAAAAAGCGGGAGGAGTATATACATTAAACATTTGCATTAACTCGCGATGTTCTTTGGTATTATTAGTGATGTCAATTTGGAAAAAGTTATTTCGATTCAGAATTTTTTTGATTTTAGGATCTGAAAAAGTATATTTTTCCATTTTTTTACAAGTAGCACACCAATCAGCATAAAAGTCAAGATAGATAGTTTGATTAGGATGATTTTCTAGGGCAATTTGTATGTCTTTCATCAATTCTTGCACATTGATATACTTTCTGTTGATGGAGATTTCGGTATTGGTGTCAATGGGATTAACTGATAAAAAAGTACTAATGTGATTACTTTTTCCTGAATAAAAAGTTGATATTAAATAAATGGTTAAATAAATACCTAGAATGGAGAATGCTAGATAAAAAATTTTTCCAAAAAATGATTTAGTAGGATACCAGTATAAAATAATTATAGGGAGGATAAAAATGATGCAATATAAAAGTACAGCGAACCAATTAGGTATAAAAGGAGCCATTAGATATACACCAATAAATAAAAGTAGGATCCCCAATAAGTATTTAATTATATTCATCCAATTACCCAAGTTGGGGAGAAATTTATCTCCTAGTAGACTGAAAATTAGTAGAGGTAGACTCATACCCAATCCCATTACATAAAGAGCCAGACCTCCAAGTACGATATCACGTGTACTATTAATATAACCGAGAGCAAACGCAAGGGGAGGCGCAATACAGGGACCTATGATCAGTGCTGATACACATCCAGTGAAAAATAGAGTGATGTATTTGTTTTTAGTTTTGATTCGGGTATTACTTAGTAAATTCTGCCATTTATTGGGGAGTTGTAGCTGAAATATGTCTAACATGGATAAACCTAATAGTATGATTAATAAACCAACAGGAATCATAAAAATAGCTTGTTGCATGTAGGCATTTATAAGTACACCACTTAACCCTGCAATAATACCCAAAATAGCATAAGTTAAGGAAATACCTTGAGTATATGTAAAAGTAGAAATAAAACTCCTATCTTGGCTCTGTTGTTGATTAACAATTATTGATGAAATAATTGGTACCAATGGGTACATACAAGCAGTCAAACTCATAGTAATGCCTGCTAAGAAAAATAGTAGTAATGTTTGGAAAAATTTTTGATAAGAAATACTCACTGTTTCCTCAGTTGTAGTATTTTTGGTAGGAACTAAGACAAATTTTTTGTCCGTATTGTCAATGGAGATGTTATTTGTATTTGATTGTTCAACTACTTTTTTAATGAATGATGGATAATTTTTTATTTTTGATACTGATTTATCTAATGTGATAAGTATTCCGTTATCAATTTTGTAATGTCGTTCTATGGGAGGATAACAAATACCAATATCAGCACAGCCTTGCAAAGAAATATCAAATTGAAATACCTTGTGTCCTTTATCTTTAATAGGGATAGATATATTAACTAAGTCCCTAAAGATTTTTTGTTGGCCAAAAAATTCATCTGAATGGACAATAGAGTCGCTGTATTGTGGATTGCCTAATATAGCTATTGGTTTTGTGTTGAATAGAAATTTAGATTGGTATAGATAATATCCAGGTTCAATAGTGATATCAATCAATAGGTTGTTATCAACTGTATTAACAGTCATGTTAAACGCTTTTTCAGGTGGAAGAATATTTCTACTGTTGATGTTCGCATGATTAGCACTGGCGAAAGATAGGATAAAAATTGAAGTGAATAGAATGAGAATATGAACTAGTCTGAGATACATAGAATTTATTACATTATGAGACAATTTCAGCATAGGCTGAATGATTGTGGATAGATTCGAAATTTTCACTAGAAATTTTAAAACTAATAATCTCTGTTTGTTTTGATAGTAATTGATAAATATCTCTTACAATATCTTCCACAAATTTTGGATTTTCATAGGCCTTTTCTGTTACATATTTTTCATCAGGACGTTTTAGTATACTATACAACTCACAAGAAGAGCTCTTCTCTGCTATTTCAATTAATATTTCTGGTATGATATCATGATTGTACTGCACGAGTATGTTCACAATAGAGCGTTGATTATGAGCGCCGTAATCAGATATCTCTTTGGAGCATGGGCATAACGACGTGGTAGGTATTTTCACTTCTAAAAATTGTTCAATTTTTTCATCTCGAATACGAGTGTGATAGATTATTTCATAATTTATTAAACTAGTAATTTGCGTAACTGGGGCTTTTTTTTCAATAAATAACGGTGCTTGTAGGATTATTTCTCCGCCCTTAGCTTCTAACCTGTGACACATATTAGTTGTTAATTCTCGCATAGTAGCAGCATTAATGGGTTGTTTATTTTCACATATTAAGGTAATAAAACGTGACATATGGGTGCCACGGTATTTGCCTTCTAATTGAGTATACATACTCACTGTAGCAATTGAATGCTGAATGCCAGTTTTGGAGAGTAATTGAACTGGGATGGTAAAATCCTTGATGCCAACTCTTGTGATAGCAATATTTCTGGTGTCAATCGAATTTTGAGTATCAGTTAAAGAACCCATTGATATTCCTTAAGTATGTTTCTGCTAAAAGGCTAAAGTATAGTCTTTTAGTCGGATATGTTCAATTTAAAATAATGAAGACATTAAAATAATTAATGACCTCAGTTAAAATAATTTATTTAGAATAGGTTATCTAAATTTATATCAGGTTGGCTGTCATTACTATTACTAGGCAAAGATGTTTGATCCTCCAACTTGATTCCCTCCATGACTTTACCAGTGATTGAGTAAGAGCCATTTTGTACACTAATGTTTTTGGGTTGTTTGGGTTGTTCAATAGGCATACCTCTGAGTGCTGTACGCATATACTCTACCCAAATAGGAAGAGCTACCCTACCTCCATACCCCATGCTTCCCATACTCTTGGGTCTATCGTAACCAACATACACAGCTGTGACAACACGAGTATTAAAACCGACAAACCAAGCATCTTTTTGGTTATTAGTCGTGCCTGTCTTACCACCCACGTCATAACGTCCAATTGCTTGTGCTGCTTTACCAGTGCCATATTGGATAACATCTTGCAGCATTTTATACATAATGAAGGCATTTTTAGGATCTATTGTTCTTGGTGCATTGACACCAGCAATAAGTGGTTTAGTTTGGGCTATTAGTTGTCCTCTTGAATCATAAATTCTATCGATAATATATGGTTCTATGAGAAAACCACCATTTGCGAAAACAGCATAACCTCTAGCCATTTCTAAAGGGGTCACTTGACCCGAGCCTAATACCATAGTTAAATCTTTTGATATATTTTTTTCTTTAAATCCAAAACGTTGTACATATTTGTATGCATAGTTAATTCCAATTGAGTTTAGGACTTTAACGGCTACTACGTTTTTGGAACGATACAATGCTTCTCTTATTGTAATGGGGCCTGAATAGCTACCCCCTGCATTTTTGGGGGAATAACGACCAAAGCTAGTTGGGACATCATAAACAATTGTTCCTGTTGAGTAGCCTTTATTAATAGCGGCAGAATAAATGAATGGTTTAAAGGTAGAACCTGGTTGTCGATAGGCTTGAATAGCTCTGTTAAATTGTTTAGCAAAAAAATCAAATCCACCAACAACTGCCAATACAGCGCCAGTTCTGGTATCAAGAGAAATAATACTTCCTTCTAACTCGGGAGGTTGAGTAATACCCCACCCATTTTTTGTGCGATATAATCTAATGACCGAACCAATAGTTACTTGTTTATTCCCAAGTTTTTTGTTATTAATCGCCTTGGATATGAAATTTAATGAAGTACCAGTCAGAATAATAGGATCTTTGTTGTCTTCGGTTAATAATTTAATTTTCTTTGGACTGGCTTCAATAACAATGGCAGGGATTTTTCCTTGTACTGTATGATGAGCAGACAGATAATTTAAGGCAGTTGCTTCAAGATTTTCAGGTTTCGTATTCGATAAATCATAATATGCTTCTGAGCCCCTGAAATTTCCCTTTGGGCTATTTGCTAGTAATGTTCTTCTTAATGCTTGTGTAGCAGCCTTCTGATTTTTGATCGTAACAGTGGTGTAAACGTTGTAGCCTGAACGATAAATATCATCACCGTACTTGTCATGTAATTGACGTCTGACCATTTCTGCTACGTATAGGGAATCTTCATTGATTTTTTCATCGGTATTTCTTTTTCTATAGGTTAATTCTTGATTGACAGCTTGGTTGTATTTATCTTGAGTAATCCAGCCTTCATTTAGCATATTTCTTAGTACATATAGCTGACGTTGTTTTGCCCTTTGAGGATTAATGATAGGGTTAAATGCTGAAGGTGCCTTAGGTAAGGCAGCTAACATAGCTGATTCAGCAATGGTCAAATTTTTTACAGGCTTATCAAAATAGACTTCTGCGGCAGCAGTAAAACCATATGCTTTTTGCCCTAAATAAATTTGGTTAAAATAAAGTTCCAATATTTGATCTTTGGTAAGCGTCATTTCAATTTTAAAGGCTAGTAGTATTTCATAAAATTTCCTTTTGTAAGTTCTTTCACTACTTAAAAAGAAATTTTTAGCAACTTGTTGTGTAATAGTACTTGCACCTTGATTAATTTTTCCAGAAATAAAATTACTGACAAAAGCCCTTAAAATTCCAGTTGTATCAACACCTTTATGTCTATAAAAACGCTTATCTTCTGCTGCCAATACAGCATATTTTAAAACATCTGGGAAATCTTCGATTCTAGTAAAAGTTCTCTTTTCTATCCCATACTGACCTATTAAAACATTATCTTGAGAATATATTTTCATAGGCATACTTGGTTTATAGTCCGTAATTTTATCCAAATCTGGTAATTTCGGAAAAGTAAAAACGACAGACACCAGCACAACACCTACTAGTAATAAAAATAAGCTTGATACCAATAGAATAGTAGATAGAATTATTTTTTTATGTGTATTTGAATTCATGTTGATAGTTTTTCAGGATTTAAGGTTATTTAACTATTTTTTACTATTATTTTACTTACTATTATTTTACTAAGTGTAGACGCGTGATTATACACAAAATTTAGAAATCAATAAAATAATTTATATTTGTAGATACCTAATATATTTTTATAATGAATACTAACTAAGATTAGATTTTATTTTAAAAAAAATTTATAAAAATCATATTGTTAATGAATGGAAATCACATTGTTAATAAATTATATGTGTATCTTTGTAAGAACTTAGTTATAATGGCTAGCTTCTAGTAGAATTTGATATTTAAAGTAAAGAAATAAGTAATTTTAAAACAATTTTAAGTCTGTCATTTAAGGAGGAGGTGGTGATGTTTAAACGGTTTCTAAAAAAGAGCTCATTTGATACCCCATCCCTTACTCTATCATATTCTGTAGGAATCTATTTTGATGATAAAACAGTTAGTTATGTGTTATTAAAGCTATCAGATGGGAAATTATCCCTAGAGTCCTATAAAACAGTCCCTTTAGAAGAGGGTATTTTGATGAATGCAAAAATTGTTGAGATGGGAGCTCTATCAACTATTTTAAGGCAATTATCTGTGGATTTTTCTTATTATACTAGTAATGTAGTTGTAGCTTTGCCACAATCTTTTGTAACTATGGAATATTTTAATTATGACCCAGAGTCTGGCGAAAGTTTAGAGTCTGAGGCAGAATTTAGGGCAAGCAAAATTTCCAGTCTAGATAAAATTAATTTCGACTATCACTTATTTGAAACTGAAAAAGATAATGGTGAATTTGTCAATAATGTTATTTTAACCGTAGCTAAAAATGAAGACATAGATAGCAGGGTGTATTTAACGGAAATATCAGATCTGAACTTGCATTACCTTGATGTTGAAAGTGTTGCTAGGGTTAATGCATATTCATTTTGGATAAATCAGGAGAACAGTCATTTAGAAGACAACTTAATTGCTATTTATGAAATTGGTATCGATAGCACTCAAGTCACTTTCTCGAAAAAAGGAAAAATTCTTTATAATAGTGAAATACCTATAGGATCTAATCATTTATTAAATCAAATAACAGAATATTCTTATTTGGATAATAAGCGAATTTTTTCCGTGTTAAATAGTGAATTTGATATCACACAACACAAAGCTGATGTTAGTGATATAAGGAAACGTTTAACACAAGAAATTTATCGTTCAATTGGAGTTTTTTATTCTCAAACAAATGTGACGGATGATGTGAAAGCGATATTTTTGACAGGTATTGGTGCCAAAAATTTTGAGTTGGGTGATATTTTTCAGGAAATGACTGATATTGAGGTTCAGATTATCAACCCAGTTGAATCTGTTGCTAGTTCATTGAATAAAAATCAATTACATTCAGATTCATTTTATCTGACAGTAGCCTTTGGATTGGCATTGAGAGGGTTGTTATGATTCATTTTACTAGACTTAATTTGTTGCCCTATCGAGAGTTGGCTAGGGAGAAGAAGAGAAAGCAGTTCAGGAATATTTTATTATTGGCGGTGTTTGTTGTTGTAGTTGCTACCATAATGTTGTACTACTTTTTAAATTCTAGAATTGAGACACAGCAAGATAGGAATACTTACCTACAGTCTAAAATTAACGAAATGAGCCATAATTTAAAGAATATTGAGCTGATGGAAAAAGAAAAAAATAAATTATTAGCTCAAAGGAGAAATTTAGAAAATTTACAAGTTGAGCGATTTTTAATTGTTAAAATGATGAATACTTTAGCTCATATAACACCTAGGGGAGTTCAACTGACCAGAATAGAGCCGGTTCATGAGAGTTCTCAATACATTATACATGGTAGAGCGTTAAGTGATAATCGAGTGGCTATGTTTTTAAAAGAAATTGGTGCTACAGATATATTTGCAAATAATCCTGTCATGAATGAAATACACACACAAAATGGAGTACAACAATTTAAAATTACGGTTACCCTTACCAATAAAATTATTGGGTTAGATCAACAAAAGACAGATATAAAGTGAAAGTAAATTTGTACATAACGAAAGAATTTTATGACTTATCGTAAAAAAAATATGCAGGCAGTGAGTATTAGTATTAGAGATGCTACCTTGAGTGATATGTATTTATTGGAATATAAATATCAAGTCATGATTGCTGCTTTACTAGGTATATTTCTTTTTCTAATATTATACTGGGTTGTTTTGTCTCCAGTGGTTAATGGCTTATCGATAGCAAAAGATACGGAGAATCGTTTGAAGCAAACCTATTCTACCAATGTCAATAAATTAGCAAGCATGTCAGTATTAGAAAAAGAGCTTAGCGATATTAAAAGGTCATCCAAAAAATTTTTAGATAAATTACCTGGTGATTTTTCTCCAGCAAATATTGTTCAAGAACTTTATGAAGCTGGCGCTAAGAATGATTTGAGAATTAATGTTAACAAACATTTACAAGTTAAAGAACATGAAGCTTTAGTTATCCATTCTTATGAATTGGAAACTTCGGGTACTTACGCTCAACTAGAGAAATTTTGTTTAGAGGTAGGTCAATTAAAAACGTTAGTTGTGCTAAAGGATCTGAAATTATCTCCTATTGAAAATATGAATATTCATAACCCATTCAAGGAAATGTTGCGTTTGCAAGTAATTGTTAATGCTTATCAGACAAAAGAGTAGATGTGGAAAAATTCTATAGTTAGGTTACACATTATGAGAAATATTGTTATTTTGTTTACTTTACTTTTATCCATTACGGGTTGTAATGTTTATACAGATTTAGACCATTGGATGGAAACAGAAAAAGAAACAGCAGAAGCACGGTATCAAAAAAACTATAAAATGGTAGATTATTCATTTAGTGAGATCGCTTATAGTGATAACTTCAAAGATTCTACCTCTTTACAACAACCCTTTAGTCCTTTGAAATTAAAATTATCTTATTTTTCTGAAGCTGATCGTGTAAGAGGAGTACTGGAAAGTTTTGACTTGAGTGAGATGAAGTATGTTGGTTATCTGAAGCATTTATCACTGGCTAAGGGATTTATTAATGTAGGAGGTCAGGTTTATACTGTTTCTAATGGAACTCCTATTGGAAAGAATTATGGTAGAGTAGTTGAGGTTACTCCCCAAAAAATACTCATTAGAGAAAATATAGAAAATTTTGAAGGTCTTTGGATTAGTAAGGATACAGAAATTTTGATGTCCAAAGATAAAATTTAGATTAAGATAACAAAAGGTTTAGAGTATGTTGAGATTATCAAAAAGAGTAATATCAGTGTTGGTATTATTGTTGATCCAGTTTTCGTGGGCGGGTAATATTTCCAAGCTTGAGTTGGCAGTCATCGATAACAGTCGTGTTATTAAAATTAAATTTAATGGGGATGTTGTCATGCCTAAGGCTATTTCTAAACAAAATAATTTTCAGGTAACACTGGACTTTCATGGTGTGAAATCGTTAGTTGATCGTCATATTTTAGAATATGATGATCCTATTTTATCTTCTATTGTTTTATCTGAGTTGCGCGATACAACTCAGATAACTATTCAAATGAAACAACAGTCAATTTATAAGTTGGTTCGAAGAGGTGATGAAATTTGGTTATACGTTGATCCTTCTTCTCAGAAGATATATAACCATCAAAAAAATGATCAGGAAGTAAATAACAAATCCTCCGCTAAAGCGACGACTTACGGTATCCCTCGAGGCAATCAAAATCCAATTAAATTGGAATTTAGAAGGATGAATAATGGTAGTGGGACTATTGCATTGATAGTTAATCATCAGCATGAAACACCACAAGTCAAAAAATTCAATAATCGTCTTCAAATAAAATTGAAGAACTATAGGCCAGTTTCTGAGGCTCAAAATATCTATGATGTTACTGAATTTAATACGATTGTTAGGAGCATTGATATTAACAAACAAGGTAATGATGCCATTGTTACAGTCTATACTAATGGTGGAAACTGGGATTATAGATTAAGTGATCATGGATCTGAGATAGTAGTAGATGTGTATACTAATGAGAGTATTTTTTCAACTGAACGTGTTGGGAAATCACCAAATTTAAAATATAAAGGTGGCAAAGTTTCCTTTGATTTTCAAAATATCGAGGTAAGAACTATACTACAAATTCTAGCTAAAGAGGGTAATATTAACATTGTGGCGAGTGATTCAGTAAAAGGAAAATTAACTTTAAAATTGAATAATGTGCGTTGGGATGAAGCTTTGGATTTAATATTACAGTCTAGAAATCTAGGTATGCGTAAAGTAGGCTCAATTATTCATATTGCACCTAAATCCGAATTTGAGGTTCAAGATCGACAACAATTAATGATGGAAAAAGATCAGATAAGTTTAGGAGGGTTACAATCTCGTTCATTTCAAGTTAAATATAAATCCGTAGAGGATTTGAAAAAAATGGTAGAGAAATCTAGCAGTAGTAGTTCTGGGAACTCTATTCTTTCTAAGCGTGGCTCCATCATGATAGATGAGGGAACCAACACAGTTATTGTTACAGATATACCTGCTAGTATTGATAAATTCGAGCGGATGTTGCAGCAGATAGATATTTCAAGAGATCAAGTAATGATTTCAGCCCGTATTGTAGAGGTGAAGGATACTTATGCTAGAAATTTAGGTATGAAGCTTGGCGCGATCGTTAATAGGAATAATGGTGATAATCAATACAGAGGATCTATAGGGGGGGGGAGCTTGTCGTCAAGTACGGCTTTATCACCTAATATTAATCTTCCTGTCGTCCCTGGTGTTAGTGGTTCTACTGGCTTTTCTTTAATTAGAAGTACTAATTCGGCCATTGTGAATTTGGAAATATCTGCAATGCAAGAAGAAGGTAACGCAAAGATTATTTCATCACCAAGAGTATTAACATTGAATGGTGAACAAGCATTGTTAGAAGAAGGTGTAGAGGTTCCTTATCGAACAATGCAGGGAGGTAATGATGGCTTTACAATGAAGTTTAAAAGAGCAGTAACATCATTAAAAGTGACACCTCAGATCATACCAGATGGCAACGTTATATTAGATGTTGAAGTTTCCAAAGATACACCATTTCAAGACAATGGGGCAATTGGTGTTAAAAAATTAAATACGAGAGCAATGATTGAAGATGGGGGTACTTTGATTTTGGGAGGTATTTATGATGAATCTTCAAGTGATGGTATAAACAAAGTTCCTTTGTTAGGAGATATTCCCTTACTTGGTAATATATTTAAAACTCAAAATAGAAACTCAGAACGTAGGGAAGTACTGATTTTTTTAACACCTAAGGTTGTTAAGTCATCTGAGGATTCTTTGTTCTACTAATATATACTAACTAGGAATTGATGATATAAAACGTTCCATTATGCATAAACAATTAAATGTATATTTAATAGGGTTGCCTGGTTCTGGTAAAACTACCATAGGAAAAGCGTTGGCTAAGAAACTGAATAAAGATTTTTTTGACTCAGATCATTTTTTAGTCAATAGGACTGGTGTTTCTATAAAAACTATTTTTGATCTTGAAGGTGAACAAGGCTTTAGGCAAAGAGAAAAGAGGGCAATACAGGAGCTTACTTTAAAACATAATATTGTTTTAGCCACAGGAGGGGGTTCTATCTTAGACGAAGATAGTAGAGTACTTTTGAAAAAAACTGGCTTTGTGATTTACTTGAAAGCAAAGCCAGATTCCTTAGTAGAGCGTATGGAAAAGGATACTTCGAGGCCCTTGTTTTTGGGGGTGGATACTTTAAGGACATTAATGGATTTATATGAGGAAAGAGCACCTTTGTATAACGAGGTTGCACATGTGATTTACCCTATTAACAACAAAAACTCCACTTTCCATCGTTGTGTAGAGGAGTTGTCAGACCTAATTGAACATAGGGGATATAATGTCGGACAAAAAAAAATTAATTGTTAAGGCGAAATCGAGACGATATCCCATTTTTTTTGCAGATTATTTAAGCGAGTTATTGGAAGAACAGATAGGTTCTTTTTTAACTTCTCAGGTTGTCATCATTACTAATACAACAATTGAATTGTTGTATCTTGACATGATAAGAGAAATTCTGACTACTAAAGGTTATAAACCGTTAGTGATCGTTTTACCCGATGGGGAAGAATATAAGAATTTTGATACATTAAATACTATTTATGATGCTTTACTAACAAACAATATTGAACGAAATACTACTTTGATTGCTTTAGGTGGAGGTGTGATTGGTGATATTGTTGGTTTTGTCGCGGCCACTTATCAAAGGGGTGTTGCTTTTATTCAGATTCCTACTACTTTATTAAGTCAAGTAGATTCATCTGTAGGCGGGAAAACTGGGATTAATCATCCTTTGGGTAAAAATATGATAGGTGCTTTTTATCAACCTCAAGCAGTATTTATAGGGCACGATGTCCTAGAAACTTTACCTAAAAGGGAATTTTCTGCTGGTATGGCAGAGGTAATAAAATATGCTTTATTAGGAGATTACACTTTTTTTCAGTGGTTAGAAGACAATACATATTTAATTAAAACTTTAGACAATAAAGCTATATTGCATATTATTCATACATGTTGTGCGATGAAGGCAGACATTGTGGCCAAAGATGAAAAAGAAGGTGGCATGAGAGCATTACTTAATTTAGGCCACACATTCGGACATGTTATTGAAGTTGAAATGGGATTTGGTCATTGGTTGCATGGTGAGGCGGTCGCTGTGGGTTTGGTATTGGCTAGTGAATTATCAAAAAATTATGCTAATGTCAGACCAGAAGATATTTTACGAATTAAAAAACTGTTAAAAGACTTTAATTTACCTACAGAGCCACCGATGATCCCAATTGAAAATTGGTTAAGGGCTTTTAAACGTGATAAAAAAGTGAAAGATGGAGTTGTTAGGTTTGTAACCTTACAGTCATTAGGATATGCGGTTATTAATGATTGTGTTACAGAAGAAGACTTAAGAGGAATCCTAAATGAATATCAAAGTTCGTAATCAAAAAAATTATAAGAAACTGTTGTTTTGCATTATATTGGATATCATGGGAGTAGTGACAATGGCCATTCCAATTGTTAAGTTTGTTTGGGCATCTATATCTGCAGGCTTATTATTAAAAATGTTTGGAATTGGAGCAAAGGGGAAGGTAGCTGCCATTATTGGTTTTTTCGAAGAAATATTGCCAGTCACTGATTTGATTCCAACCTTTACTATTTTTTGGGTTTATGAGACTTTTTTTGAGAAAAAAAGTGGGTTTTAAGTTAGTCATAACTAGCTATGAAGGAATAGAATGAATTTAATAGATATATTTCAAAAACAAGACTTTATTTCACGACATATAGGATCGAGTCTAGATGAACAAAAGGAAATGTTGAGCGTTTTAGGGTTTACTAGTTTGGATGATTTTATTAACCAAGTAATACCTCCTTCTATTAGATTCAAAGGTGAACTAGCTATCAATGAGGCAAAGACAGAAAGAGAAGCTTTGATTGATATTAAGAAAATAGTTTCAAAAAATAAAATATTTAAAAGTTATCTAGGACAGGGTTACTATCCTACTTTTTTACCAACTGTTATTTTAAGAAACTTATTGGAAAATCCTGGTTGGTATACCTCTTATACACCCTACCAGGCAGAGGTGTCACAGGGTCGTTTAGAGGCATTGTTGAACTTTCAGCAGGTATGTATTGATTTAACGGGCATGCCTATTGCTGGAGCTTCTTTATTGGATGAAGCAACAGCAGCTGCAGAGGCTATGTCAATGTCGAAACGAGTTGGGAAAAATAAAACTAACCGATTTTTTGTTGATAGTCGTATTTTCCCTCAGACTTTAGATGTCATTCAGACCAGGGCAAGATATTTTAATTTTGAAATTGTGATAGGTGATGTATCAAAAAATATTGAAGGTAATTATTTTGGAGCGATTATACAATATACAGGTTTAGAGGGTGATATTGTTGCTTTAGAGCCGATCATTTCAAGATTTAAAGACAAAGGTATCATCGTATCAGTTATTGCTGATATTATGAGTTTAGTTCTATTGAAATCGCCAGGAGAATTGGGAGCAGATATCGTATTGGGGAATAGTCAACGTTTTGGTGTTCCTATGAGTTTCGGTGGTCCCCATGCTGCTTTTTTTGCATTCAAAGATGAATATAAGAGAATGGCACCAGGACGTTTAATAGGTGTTTCTGTGGATACAGATGGGCAACTTGCCTTAAGAATGGCTTTGCAAACTAGAGAGCAACATATTCGTCGAGAAAAAGCCACATCTAATATATGTACTGCACAAGCCTTATTAGCTAATATTGCGGGTATGTATGCAGTTTACCATGGACCTAAACGCCTTAAACAAATTGCTAAACGAATTCATTTATTAGCAAGTGCTTTTGCGGATCGAGTTACTGATAATAAGCAAGTGGAATTGAAGCACCAGGTATTTTTTGATACTTTGTGTATTGATTGTAAGGAATACTTTTCAGAGATCGTTGATAAAGCTAAAGAGAATTATATTAATTTAGGTATTTTAAATGAAAATAAGGTCTTAGTTTCTTTTAGTGAACTTTCTAATGAAGAAGATTTTGAAATACTATGTGAAATATTTACACAACAAAAAAGTCACCTTCATAGTAATCCTATTAAAGATCGTTTAAATAATTCATTTTTACGTACAGATGATATTCTGATGCATCCTGTTTTTAATTCATACCATACAGAACATGAAATGTTACGTTATTTAAAAAAATTAGAGAATAAGGATATTTCTTTAACTAGGAGTATGATTTCATTGGGTAGTTGTACCATGAAATTAAATGCTACAAGTGAAATGATCCCCATTACTTGGCCTAAGTTAATGGAAATCCATCCTTTTGCGCCTAAAGAGCAGACAGAGGGCTATTTGGAACTTATTCAAGATTTACAAGAGCAATTAAAAGCAATAACTGGGTTTGATGGGATTTCTGTGCAACCTAATTCTGGGGCTCAAGGAGAATATACAGGATTAGTCCTTATTAGAAGATACCTAGAATCTATTGGTCAAGGGAGTAGAAATATTTGCTTGATTCCTCGTTCAGCACATGGGACAAATCCTGCAAGTGCTCAAATGGCAGGTCTCAAAGTGATCGTTGTAGAATGTGATGAAGCTGGTAATGTTGATCTTGGAGATTTACGAGCAAAAGCAAAACATTATGAAAATGAATTGGCTACATTAATGATTACCTATCCATCGACACATGGTGTGTTTGAGGAAGGGATTGTTGAAATTTGTAATATTATCCATGAGCATGGGGGTCAAGTGTATATGGATGGTGCCAATATGAATGCGCAGGTGGGATTGATGAGACCGGCAGATATTGGTGCGGATATTTTACATATCAATTTACATAAAACATTTTGTATTCCTCATGGTGGTGGAGGGCCTGGTGTAGGGCCTATTGGATTTAAAAAACACTTAGCACCATTTATGCCTAATCATGTCATCTCTCAAGTTATAGATGCAAAACCTAATATGGGTGCTGTAGCTTCTGCACCATATGGTTCTGCAGGAATTTTAGTAATTACTTGGATGTATTTGAGTATGATGGGAAGAGAAGGGCTCCCTCTCGCTACTAAGAATGCATTATTGAATGCAAATTATGTAGCTAAATGTTTGAAAAATGATTTTCCAATTTTGTATACAGGTCAAAATGGATTTGTAGCTCATGAATGTATTGTTGATTTGAGACCCATTAAAGAAGAAACAGGCTTGACTGAAGTAGACTTTGCTAAGCGGTTAATAGACTTCGGTTTTCATGCTCCAACTATGTCTTTTCCAGTTCCAGGTACATTAATGATTGAACCTACGGAAAGTGAAAGTAAACAGGAATTAGATCGTTTTATTGATGCAATGTTACAAATAAAGAAAGAGGTTGATAAAGTCAAAAATAAAGAGTGGACATTAGACGATAATCCATTAGTACATGCACCACATACAGCAAATAGTTTAGTTACTTGTCAGTGGAAACACATTTATTCGAGAGAAGAGGCTGTTTATCCATTAGCATTTGTAAAAGAGAATAAATACTGGCCGAGTGTAAGTCGAGTTAATGATGTTTATGGTGATAAAAACCTAATATGTTCCTGTCCATTGATTGAAGATTACCTTGAGTGATATTACGATCGATCTGTCAGATTTAATATTGAATACGGTACTAGAGAGAGGTTTATAAGTACTGTTTTCAATATTTTTTAAAATAATTTTTATAAAGTAGATGATATCATTTAATCTATAAAAATTAGTATTATTTAAATTAGTATTATTAACCTAAAAGCTAAGCTGTATTATTTGTCCTTAAGTCTAAATAAATTTCTTTCACATAATATGCGAACGAAATAATAGTTAAAATTACGGCGATCACTAAAAAAGTATTTCCTAAATCATGTAGGTTCCAAGCGAAGTAAGGGAACGTCCCAAGCAATAACATTATAATGGCGGTCATTTGAGCTGCCGTTTTCCATTTGCCTATTTTTGCTACTGCAATTACATTACTACGATTTTTACGAGCCATTAACTCTCTTAATGAACTAACACAAATTTCACGACTTATGATAATGATGGCGAGGAAAGCGTAAGTTCTATCCCATCTGACTAGTAAAATGAGAGCGCATGCAACTAACAACTTGTCAGCAACAGGATCTAAAAAAGCACCTAGCTCAGTGGTTTGATTCCATTTTCTAGCAATCATTCCATCTAACCAATCTGTAATTCCTGCAATTGCAAAAGTTAAGGCGGCAGCAAAATTGACTTGAGATTGACTGATAGCACCTTTGGGCAAGAGGACAGGTAGGTAACAAATAATGACAAAGATAGGGATTAGGGCAACTCTTATTGTTGTTAGAATATTAGGGATAGTTAATTTTAATAGCATGAGATTACTCATAAGATTTTACATACTGCTCAAATTGTAACACAAAATTAATAGGACTCTATGAGAAGTGTAGCTTGTTCTTTTGAAAATTTATTTGATGTAATTATTTACTTAAAATAGATAAGTATAAATTTACTAATATGATAATTTATACCTATCTTAAATTTACTCTGAAAATATACATCATATTTTATCAGTTCCACGAATTAAGGTATGTGGGACATACATTGATGATAATTTTCGAATAATAATATTAAAGGCCTCTGTTGGACGGAAAATTATAATTTTTATACAAATGATAAAGTTCTATATTTTTATCAAATAAATGCTGAGTATCTAAGTTATTACATGAAATATCATCAAAGGTAAACTCATTGTTTTCACTATTATAATGAGCGCCAACTGCGGTACGACTAACAGTCTCGATGATAATTTTTTCAATAGATCCCATCAGTTTCTCATCAATATAAGAGACCTCTGTTTTCAAAACATAATTAAGCAAATCAGCTAAATGATTAAAATTGGTGATCGTAAGAAAATCCTTACAAAAGTTTTCGACAGATTTAATTTCAGCAATATCACGATTCTCAATACAATTTTTTAGAAAAATTAAAGTAGTCGTTAAACGAGAAAGTCTAAAAGCAGGATCATTGGTTAAGTTATCCAGTTCGTCAGCTTGTTTATTCATACAGTAAATAAAGTGATAGATCGCTTTGTTTAACCTTAAATACTCTTTTAAGTTACCAAACCCCTTTTGTTCTTCGTTGCTAATATTTAATAATTCTAGTAAGTTCATAGGTATTCCAGTTTGAAAAATAACGATGGTTTTCAGTTTATTAAATCATCGTTATTTTAGCAATAAAATAATTGACTTTAAAAGGTTATCTTTTTACTTATTGATTTTATGACCTTTTACAATTTGTAATCCAGTAGAGACCAAACTGCCAATATCTGCGACATTAGCCGGTAAAATTAAAGTATTGTTAGTTTTAGCTAGGTTTTTAAATGCCTCTACATACTGTTCTGCAATTTTATAATTCACAGCTTCAAATCCTCCAGGATTATTAATTGATTCAGCAACTATCCGAAGAGCATCTGCAGTTGCATTGGCAACTAATCTTAATGATTCAGCCTCACCTGTAGCATGATTAATTTTTGCCTGCTGTTCACCTTCAGACTCTTGAATTGCAGCCTCTCTCTTACCAGAGGCAAGGTTGATTTGTTCTATTTTTAAACCTTCTGAGGTTGCTATTCTTGCTCGTTTTTCTCTTTCTGCAGTAATCTGTGCCTGCATTGCCTGTAATATTTCTTTTGGTGGTACTAAGTCTTTGATCTCATAACGTAAGACCTTTACCCCCCATGATGGTGCTGCTTCATCAAGAGCAGAAACAACTGCTTTGTTGATTTCTTCTCTTTCTTCAAAAGTTTTATCCAGTTCCATACGACCAATGACTGAGCGTAGAGTCGTCTGAGCAAGTTGTGTAATGGCTAATACGTAATTACTTGTTCCATAAGAGGCTAACTTAGGATCAGTGACTTGGAAATAAATAATACCATCTACAGTTAGTTGGGTATTATCACGAGTAATACATATTTGACTGGGTACATCTAAGGGAATTTCTTTTAGGGTGTGCTTATAAGACAACCTATCTATAAAGGGTATGATGATACTTAACCCAGCATACAAAGTTTTATGATATTTTCCGAGTCGTTCAATAACATAAGCTTCTTGTTGGGGAACTACTTTTATGGATTGCCAGCCAATAATGGCAACTACAACTATCAGTAGCAATGCCACTGTCATCACATCATACATACTTATGACCTTTCTAAAATGAAGTTAATTGAATAATTAATGTATTGGCATCTTTACCAATAATACTAGCCTTATCCCCTATTAATGCGGTTTTTGTGTTGTCTTCGAGTACAGCTTTCCATAAGGTTCCTCTATAGTGGACATAGTACCGACCGTCAACAAGTTGTTCTTTTATCACAACCAATTGACCTATATCCAAATCTTGAGGTACATAGCACTTAGAATATTCTTTTTTCTTTTTTTGGTTAATCATTGCAATAATGATCAAACCTATTAATGCAAGTAAAGCTGCAACAGCAGTACTAAGAGCAGGATCAGTATCCGAAAAATAAGTATAAAAGCCAGTTATAAAAAATGCAATTGAAAAAATTAAGCAATAAAAAATACCGGTTGCTAATTCAAAAATCAAAGTAATCACTGCAAGAGTAAACCAAAACCAAATCATTATACTCCTTTCAACTTTAAAAAATGTTGCCTTTTCGTTTCTGATAAAATAATCCCTGTACTAACACTGACATTCAAACTTTCAACAGTCCCATACATAGGGATAGAGATTAAAACATCACAATTTTCTTTTGTTAATCGACGCATACCGGCACCTTCTGAACCTACGATCCAGGCGATACCTAAAGGTAAATTTGCTTCATATAAATTAACATCAGTATTTGTATCAGTTCCATAAATCCAAATTTGTCTTTTTTTTAGCTCCTTTATTGTGCGAACCAAGTTTGTTACGGTGATATAATGAATACTTTCAGCTGCGCCACAAGCAATTTTGCTAACAGTCGTGTTCAAACCTGCACTTTTATCCTTGGGTGCAATGACAGCATGTACTCCCATGGCATCAGCAACTCTTAATATTGCCCCAAGGTTATGAGGATCTGTAATACCATCTAGAATTAGTAGAAAAGGGGGTTCTTGTAGTTGATCTAAGATATCATCAATGTGGGTAAAAGGGGAGGAAGCGTCAATGAAGGCAACGATACCGTTGTGTTTAGTATGCTTACCAGCGATTGCTTGAAGCCTATCAGCCTCCACCCAATACACTCTTATATTTTCTTGATGTGCTTTTTTTATGACATCTCGAGTTCTTTGATCATCTTTTGAATTAAGAACATAAATTTCATACAGACTCTTAGGATTTTGCCATAAACGAGCATTAGTAGCGTGAAAGCCAACGATTAATTTTTTGTTTTTCATAGTTTATTATTTTAACTAACTATAACTTATATATTTTATTTGATTAATTATACATGGAAAAATCTTTTTTAAAAAATTAAGTAAGACCTCCATAAAATAATGTGATAATGTAAGCCAATTTTTTTTGGTATAAAACACAATTGAAATATTTTAAGTATAAAAGGAATTATGTTTATGAATATGAGTGATTTGCTGACAGATATGGCAAAAGAGGCATTTGAACAAGTGGGTATAGGCGAGTATCCTGTTGTTTTGCAACCTGTTAAGAGTCCTCAATTTGGAGACTATCAGATTAATGGGGTAATTGCCGCAGCTAAAAGAATTCAGAGAAATCCTAGAGAATTAGCGGATAAGGTCGTTCAATATTTAGATAAGCAGGATATTATTCAATCATTAGAAGTAGCAGGACCAGGTTTTATTAATATTAGACTGGATGGTCATTTTTTAAATCAACAAGTTAATTTAATGTTAGAAGATAATCGATTAGGGGTGAAGCCTAGTTTGCATGGTAAAAAAATAGTAATTGACTATTCCTCACCTAATTTGGCAAAAGAAATGCATGTAGGTCATTTGCGTTCAACGATTATAGGTGATAGCTTAAATCGAATTTATCAATTTATGGGAGCTAATGTTATTCCCCAAAATCATGTAGGTGACTGGGGGACTCAGTTTGGTATGTTAGTAGCATATTTGATTGAGCAAGAACAAAAAAGTGAATCTGAATTTATTTTATCAGACTTAGAGGTATTCTATCGTCAAGCAAAGAAGAAATTTGATGAGGATAAAAGTTTTGCTGATCTAGCTAGAGGGTATGTTCTTAGATTACAAAATAATGATCCAGAAATTTTAAAGTATTGGAAAAAATTTGTGGAAACTTCTATTGAGCATATACAGGCAATTTACCAACGATTGGGGGTATTACTCACTAGAGATGATATCTTTGGAGAGTCTGAATATAATGAAGAATTACCCAAAATTGTTAATTTATTATTAGAAAAAGGTATTGCAGTAACAGATGATAATGGCACCAAGCTTGTATATTTAGAAGACTTACGAGATGAAAATGATCGGCCAGGTGTATTGATTATTCAAAAGCAGGATGGTGGTTATTTATATGCAACCACAGATTTTGCCTGTTTAAAGACTAATATTCAAGACCACCATGCAACACATTTAATTTATGTGGTTGATTCTAGACAAGAACTACATTTTAAGTCATTGTTTAATATTTCTGAACGAGCTGGTTGGCTACCTGAAAATGTATTAGCAGAGCATGTGGCATTTGGTACAATAATGGGGGACGATGGTAAGCCTTTTAAAACACGTGATGGTAAGACTATTAAGTTAGTCGATTTATTAAATGAAGCAGTATCTAGAGCCAAAGATTTGATTCAAAGTAAAAATCCAGATTTAACCTCAGAATCGATTAATGAAATTGCTGAAGTTGTAGGAATTGGCGCAGTAAAATATGCAGATTTATCTAAAAATCGCTTGAGTGATTATATTTTTAATTGGGATAAGATGCTGTCTTTTGAAGGCAATACAGCACCTTATTTGCAATATGCTTATGCTAGAATTAGTAGTTTATTAAACAAGTCTGGGGTAGAGCCTAAACAGCTGATTCAAGAAGTAGCTTATCGAGAGCGGTTAGAACAACAATTAGCAGTTTCATTATTAAAATTCGAAGAAGTTTTATTGCAAGTTATTGATAGTAGTAACCCTCACTATTTAGCGGGATACCTTTATCAATTGGCAACATTATTTAGTCGATTTTATGAGGCACATGATATTTTGAAAGCACCTGATAAAATTAAATTAGAGCGTTTAGCTTTATCAGACTTAACAGGAAGAATATTGAAGCAAGGCTTGGATTTATTGGGTATTAATGTCTTGAAGCGTATGTAATGTTTATGCAATAGGGGAAAATTATGTTATATGTAGTTGATCGCTCAGCCGTGATTTTAAGGCCAACACAAAAATTTCTGGACTGGTTAAACCAAGCCATTCGTGAAGAGGGAGGTGATATTGAACTGACTTTAGAGCAAGTACAAGCCAATTGTCGAGTTTTTTTAGTGCCACAAAGAGAAACACCAGAGGAAGTGGTTGCTTATGTTGGTGAAAATTATAGTCAGTTATTCGAGTTGGAAGTAGCCAGTTGGTTTGATGATCAGAAATTTTGGCCTAAAAAAATGGATTTACAAACGTTTACAGAATTTTTTCAAGTTGATGTACAAGATGAAGTAGTAGATTTAGTAGATAATGATTTAATGAATAGTTCTTTAGTCAATTCATTTTAACTTATGAATTTAAAAGTAAAATTAAATAGATCTTGGATTTATCTAGGCTTAGTTAATGTATTACATCTTTGGGCATTATTATGTTTTTTCATTTATTATCAAGGGGGTATTAGATGGTTGCAGATTGTATTGATGTTGATAAGTTATGTTTATACGTTGTATGTTCATCATGAGAAGATGTTTAGAGCTTTAGAAATAAAACCAGATAACACTGTATTGTTGCAAAATAAGAATTTGGATTTTATTACTGTCAATTTGAAAAAAATATCTTTTAAAAACAAATATTTTATGATAGTTCAGTGGCAACAAAAAGAACGGAGAATTATACAACTTATTTCTAGAGACATGTGTCGAGAAAAAGAATACCATCGTCTTTTTGTATATTTAAACTGGATGATGCAAGAATTTATAGAAGAAGAAAAGAAATAGATGAAACAGAAATCATTGAAAGAGTGGTTAGATTATTGGTCAATAGTTCATGATGGAAATGAAATAGAACTCGGCTTGGAACGAGTTAACCGAGTAAAAAAACAAATGGATTGGAAAATTCATCAACCTATTGTTATCGTGGGAGGAACAAATGGAAAGGGATCGGTCTGTGCTTTTTTAACTTCTATTTACACTCAAGCAGGTTATCGAGTCGGTACTTTGATTAGCCCTCATTTGTTACATTACAATGAGAGAATTATGATCAATGGGGAGCCAGTAAATGATGAAAAAATTATTGCATCTTTTGAACGGATAGAAACTAAAAGAACAACTGTTTCTTTAACCTATTTTGAAGTCAATGTCTTATCTGCGGTGGATATTTTTGTGCATGAAGAAGTTGATATTATCATTTTAGAGGTTGGTTTAGGTGGTCGATTGGATGCAGTTAATATTTTTGACGCTGATGTTTCAGTTGTGACTAATGTGGATTTAGATCACCAAGAATATTTAGGGGATACTCGAGAAAAAATTGCTTACGAGAAGGCAGGTATTTATCGTTCTAATAGACCTGCTGTTGTAGGTGAAATAAATCCTGATAATGCATTGCTAGGATATATTGATAAAATTAATGCAATTTCATTACGTTTAGGAGTTGATTATTCATACGAATGTTTAGAAAACCAGTGGAATTTTTACTTTAAACCTACTTATCACCAATATGCAAAAGAGCGTCATCGATTTGCTTTACCTATCCCTACATTACGAGGTTCCTATCAGCTAGATAATGCAAGTATTGCTTTATGTGTAATTGAGTGTCTTTATTCTAAAGTACCTGTGAGTACAGGCTCAATTAAGAAAGGTTTATTATTGGTTTCTCATCCTGCTCGATTTCAGATTTTACCAGGAAGGCCGATTGTGGTATTAGATGTTGGGCATAATCCACATGCAGTCAAGGAACTTAGAAAAAACTTTTTACGTTTACCTTTTGCCAAGAAAAAAATTGCAGTTTTTGGTATCTTGGCAGACAAAGATATAGATAATATTTTAGAGATTTTAAAAGATGAATTTGACGAATGGTATATTGCAACTCTGGATACAAATCGTGCTTTACCCTGTGTTGAAATTGAGGAAAAATTATTGCAAAATAATGTTAAAACTGTAAAAGTTTTTAATTCGATTGCTCAAGCATACCATTCTGCCTTAAAAGGTGTTTCAGAAGATGATAGAATAGTTGTTTTTGGCTCTTTCTTTACAGTTGCAGAAGTAATAAAATCATTTAAATATAGCAATTAAGGAAAAATATGAATTCTAGACGAGAAAAATATTTAGAAATTAAAAGAAAGAATAGAGCTCGACTAGTGGTGGTAATTGTTGCTTCTATTGTTATTATTTTATTTTCTTACTTGGTTTTAAAGCCCACGAAGGAAATAAAAATCACCCAAGAGGAAGAAAATGAGGCAGTTGTAACAATTTTAGGACAGGATAATGTTATACAAAATGATAATATTGATCCCCTCATGTCTGAATCTGCTGTGATGTCTGAAGAAGTATCATTTAAATTAAAGATTTTTCAAAATGCAGTGGCTCAAGCTAAAAAATCGGTAGGATCTCCGGAGGTGATAGACAAAAATAGTATTGTGAAAGAAATAGATGAATATGTTGTACAAGGTGCATCTATTTCTAGCCAAGGTAACGATACTGATGATAATACTATTCATAATTCAGTACCCTTGGAGCCAAAGTCTATTGAGTCGTTGATAGAGGATAAACCAAATCATCAAACCAAAGCAGAGAAAGAAAGAACCGATTTTGTTAAGTCAGTAAAACAGGGAGATTTGCAGGCTAACACTAATACCAAAGTTAAGCAAACTAAAAAACAAGTTCAGGTAAAAACTGTTGATACACAAGATAAATCGGCAGTCAATTTAAATCAAGAAACCCCTAGTGATATCACAACCGATATAGGGCAGCTACAAAAAAGTAAAAAAAATAATCAATCTGAAATTAGTGATAACAAAAACCAAACAATGTCTGAACATTCTAGTTCGGGCACTAATAATAGATCTAAATTACCTAATGCTGAGGAAGTGGTTACGAAATCAGTCAGATTAGGAGCCAATAAAGTGCCTGTAACACAATCTACTAAAAAATCAGATAAATCTATACCACAAGAAAATACCCAAACAAAGGGAAAGATTATGACTGTACAAGTGGCATCTTTGAGTGATCCTATTCAGGCACAAGCGTTGAAAAGTCAATTGGCAGGTAAGGGATATCCTGCCCGTGTAGAACGTTATAAAAACCGAGATCAGGTGCTTTATCGCGTAAGAGTTGGTGTTTACAACAATCGTGATCAAGCCATTAGAGTATTATCAAAACTTCAATCTTTAGGCTATTCTGCGACTATTTCTAGATAAAAAATGACAACAATTGATTATGCGATTATTTTTTTAGTTATATTTTTTACTTTACTTGCTTTTAGTCGAGGAATTATTGCAGAGGTTGTATTTATCTTAAAATGGATATTTTCTGTATTTGGTGCGCGATTGATGTATCGATCTTTTTCAGTTTTATTATTTGATTCAATCGAGCCATTATGGCTTAAACAAACTTTAGGTTTTGGTATTTTCTTTTTAATTATTTATACTATTCTAAATTTTTTTGCTCGAGGGTTGACTCGTATTGTACATTTTTTAGGATTAGGTGGTGTGAATCATTTTTTAGGAATTATTTTTGGGTGGATAAAAGGGGTGATAGTTGTAACTGTATTAGTTTTCATAGGTAATTATACTAATATCGTGCAATTTGAAGTATGGCAAAATTCCGTATTAATACCTTATTTTAATGAATTAATTATAGCAGTTTCACCTTTTGTGCGAGATATGTTAGAGAGTAAAGTCAACATATCAAATTTAAATTCGATTTTATTTCAAACTAACTAACTAAGGATAAAGAAGTTATGTGTGGTATCTTGGGAATTATGAGTCATAGGGCAGTTAATCAGGAATTATATGATGGACTACAGATGTTGCAACATAGGGGACAGGATGCCGCAGGTATTTTAACCACCGATGGTTCTGTTTTTCATAGCCATAAAGGGCAAGGATTGGTCAGAGATGTATTTAGAACACGTAATATGAGAGATCTATTAGGAAATTTTGGAATTGCACATGTTCGATACCCGACAGCAGGAAACAAGAGCTCTGAAGCTAGTGAAGAATCCCAACCTTTTTATGTGAATTCTCCATTTGGTATTGCTTTGGCACACAATGGTAATTTAATTAATGTCGATAGTTTAATGCAAAATATAGTCAATAATGATCTAAGACATATTAATACTAGTTCAGACTCAGAGTTATTATTAAATGTTTTTGCTCATGAGTTGGAGAGCCAAGTTTTTGGTGTAATTCTAACCAAAGAAAATATTTTTAATGCGGTTAGTTGTGTGCATAATCGAGTACGAGGGGCTTATGCTGTTGTTGCCATGATTGCAGGTTATGGTATGGTAGCTTTTAGAGATCCTTTTGGAATTCGCCCCTTGATTTTGGGTGAACGTAAAAATCAGGATGGGACAATTGATTATTGTGTAGCATCTGAATCACTAGCATTGATACATTTGGATTTTAAGATAGTAAGAGATTTAAAGCCTGGTGAAGCAATTTTTATAGATTTTAATGGTAATTTTTATGCTTATGATTGTAAAAAGAATACACGGTTAGTGCCTTGCTTATTTGAATACGTTTATTTTTCTAGGCCAGATTCAGTAGTGAATGGTGTATCCGTTTATCAAGCAAGATTAGATATGGGTATGATTTTGGCAGATAAAATAAAAGAGGAAATTAAAGACGAGCCTATCGATGTTATTATGCCTGTTCCTGATACTAGTCGACCTATTGCTTTGCAGTTGGCTCAGCATTTAAATATACCTTATAGAGAAGGGTTAATAAAGAATCGTTATATTGGACGTACCTTTATTATGCCGGGTCAAGCAGTGCGAAAGCGTTCTGTAAAGCATAAATTGAGTCCTGTAGAAATCGAATTTAAAGACAAGAATGTTTTATTGGTAGATGATTCTATTGTGAGAGGTACAACTAGTCGAGAAATTGTGGATATGGCTAGGATATCGGGGGCAAAGAAAGTATTTATGGCATCCGCAGCGCCTGAAGTTCGTTATCCAAATGTATATGGTATTGATATGCCTTCTAAAGAGGAATTAATTGCTCATGACCGTACAGTTTTAGAAATTGCTCAAGAAATCGGAGTGGATGGCTTAGTGTTTCAAAATTTAGATGATTTGGTTAATGTCATTAGAAAATTGAATCCTGAAATTGATGATTTAGATACTTCTTGTTTTGATGGCAAATATGTTACTGGTGGTGTTGATTTCAACTAATAGCAAGATGGATTTTTTATTGGCAGGGGCAATATTAATTACTTTGAAAATGTACTAAGGTGGTGTTATTTATTATGTAGCAATTGACAAAGAGTTATTGATTGAGAGTCTTAAGATTCTTATTGAAATTCTAGCGCTCATCATAAATTTTTTTATAGTAGAAAATTACTTGATTTCACAATTGGTTAACTAAGTTGATAGAAAGAACATTTACTGCATTGGTACTTAAATTTGAGTATTCATAAACTAGTAATAGTTCTTGGCAGGTAAATAGGAGGTATTTTTATTTAAAGAGATTGGTTACTTAGAATATTATTCCTCACATTCAATAATTGCTCTATCTTTGGTTATAATTTTAATTTTTACTGTCATTTAAAAGGGTATTATCTATACCAAATCTCGCCTCTACTTTCCCCCTCTGCTAATAACCAATAAAATTCTGTGAAGACTTAGTTTGGAGGTAACATTGAGTGTTTTTTACATTATTTATCCTATTCCTATACAATTTTTTGGCTTAACATATAGTTATTTTTTTCTGTGGTTGGATTCCTATTGACCCTTCAAAATGAGCAAAGAAAGATTCGAAAAGTTATTGGTTATGCTGTCTAATTAGACAACATTCTTGTGAATAGGTTACTCGCCATGAAACATAGTCGAAACAAGATTCTTACGCTAGATATTTTCTATTATAAATATTGCTATTAGGTTTCACTGTTGTGTGAAATTAAGCATGTCAATTAGTATTTCTTTTTTGATTCACAATCACAATACTTCTATCTGTCCCTTGTTATAAATAAAATATCTTTATTATTAGATCGTTGATGGATACTTTTTGGTAAGGGTTATTTTTATGTTGATAATACTTTTTATGTTCATCTATTCTATGATGGTGTAATCCTTTAGGATGAATATAGTAATTGAGGTTATGTACTGTTTAATTATTTGATATTTTTGATTGTATTTAAGGTTTCTCTGAATTTTTGTAAACAAGTGCTCAAGTGTTCTTTTATGAGATACCTAAATTGGTAAGAGGATATTCAACTATTAAAATACCATTTATTTTTATGAGGCCATAAAATGGTGGTAAGAATTTGGTGTACAGAGAGCTTGATGAAATATAAATTATGTATGCAGTGATTAAGAGAAAAATTGCTATTGTCAGTGAGATTTAATGAAATGGTCTTCGTTACAATTATCATATCTTGGATAACTGATTTTATTTATATTTTTCAACGATCTTTTTTTATCAGGGGGGGGATAAAATCTTGGTATCAGTAAACTGTATAATTTGTGTAAGTGATCAATTACATATTTGCATGGATGGATAAAACTGGTGTGACAATAGTCTCTTTATTAAAACTCTTAAATTTTTAAGTCTTTTTAGGGTTGGAAACAATCAAAAGGCCGTAATTATCTGTTGATTATTGAATTTTTTTTTTTTTTTTTTTTTTTTTTTTTTGATAAATACAATATGCAATCGATAGTAACTTACATTCATTCTTTTTTACATAAATTGAATATAGTCAGATTTGGTTTTATCATAAAATATGTAATACGTATGAATTCATTCCAATTAGCCCATATTATTATGTTAGTAGTATTGAAAATACAGGCTTGGCATAGTTCGGTAGCATTAAGTTCAAATGATTATCCGACTTAGTTTTACATTTATCGTGTAAATCAACCTGGAAATCCTCCATCATTTGTTAGGTCAAAAAGGTAATTGATAGTATTCAATTTTTGGATGATACAGAATGTTATTCTGAAAATACCCTCTGTTTGAAATGATATATCCCTCATGCTTTCATTGATTATTTTTATTATGAGATGATTAAAACAGACTTTATTGGACATGTCATTCTTGACGATTGGTTTCTGAGTGAAAAAAATTTGTATATATGTTAATTATTATTATTGTACAAGGTACAATAGCCTTATAGGCCATGAATTAAATTGTTATATATGGTGAATTATCACGTGTGAGATACCAGATACATCTCTGATAAAATAGAAGTTACTTCTTGTAATCTATTACCAGATGAATAAATTTTGCTTACATTGAACATATATTACCATTAATAAATTAAACACTGCTCTTGATAGTAAAAAAATTTTTCATATCAAAGACGTAATTTATTTTTTATACATTTTATTGTTAAAAAATATTGTCAGTTCCAGTATTAGAATGTTTAGAGAGGCTTTTTATGAGATCATGACAAATTAATGAGTTATACGGTGAAGATACAAAAAATGACCCATTTTAAAACCGAATTATAGAGCTAGAAATATTTGTTTGGACTTAGTAAATTAGTAGGAAAGATGGAATAAAATTACTTCCACTACATGGAAAAACATACTAGATCAAGTATTAGGTCAATGTTGATACAAAGAATAATCTCTATCTAGCCAAAGTATATGGTATATCTGACCTTCCCTATATCCTACCATTGGTTTCTTTGAACAAAATCTAAAAGCTAACAAAGTAATATTTTGTTCAATAATAAAATCTGGTACTGGACACCCTTTTATCGCCGAATAATTGATTTTTTCAGCGCCCAACTTATGTCGATGAACATTCTTCAATTCTTGGCAAGTACTTTGACTTAATTTATCAAGTGTACGTATCAGGGATATTTTTTCCTTATCATTACATGCATCCAAGCAGTAGTGTTTCTCTTGCATTTGATGAAAAGAAAATACGGGACGCTTCTTGTCATTATTTCCATCAGTTGATAAGCCCGCTTGTGACAGTCGAACCTTACCTTTCTTCCTAGATATAGCAGTAATATTTTTCTTTATCTTCTTAGGCATAATTATTCTGTTAATGTAAGAAAATATCCCTTTAAAGCTTCATGAGAAATCACCTCGATACCTGATGATCAGCGTCTCTCCACGGAGCCTCCTCATGTGTCATGTTTCTTAGTTTCCAAGCAGAGAATTGACCATACACATCATAGACATCATCAAGTAACTTTTTATCTTCTTCAGAAAAATTATTATGATTTATATTTAAATCATCAGTAGGTAAAGCCCCACTCCCATATTTTCTATATTTATCATACAGTTCCTTGACAACAGGGCCATGCTTCCAAGCCCGAATTTCCTCTTTAAAGAGAGGTCTATTATTTATAGCTAAAGAGAAACCTTGCGCATAGTACACCAATTTTTGAATCTTTAAATTAGAGATCAAATCTCCACTGTCTTCTTGATCACATAACGATAGAAAATAATCAGCGACTTCATAACAAGTTAACATAGTTACATCCCCCCAACGTTTATAAAAGAACCATCGACACAATCAGTCTATCAAGTATAATCATATTAATTTCTGACTCTTAAACACCTATCCCCATTAAGATCGGATATTTGTAAGATATTATTAATTAAGTGAATTCCATAAGAAACCCGAGTTCAAATCTATCACAGATTCACTCTTAAAGTAAATAAGCATTTATGTTGTAAAAAAATCAAAAAAATAGTGTCTCTGTTACTATATGTCATTCTTATTTAAGTTGCTTTGATTTTCGTTATATCAAATATCTGTTTTTCATTAATATTGTAATGTAAGTATTTGTCTTGGTACTAAATTATTCTTTGTTTGTAAAGTTCATACATTACTTTTTTTATTAAATATTTGTATCGATTATTTACTTCGAGATAGGAAATTAAGAATATATTCTCATCCATTCTCATTGTATAAGGAGTAATTGAATATAATCCCTCATATAATAATTATCTTATCTAAATATCTGAGAAATCAGATAAGATCAAATCTTATTGAGAGATTTTTGACGAAGTAATTTTGCCGTGTCATGATGTTTTTTGATAACCCTAAAATCAAAGTCGGGATTAATGCCTATTAAGATATTGTAAAAGAGCTAATCTTGTGTATGTTAAAAATTTCTTTCATTCAATAAGCTCTCTCTTGTTAGAAAGGATAGAATTTTTCTATCACACTTTCCTAAGTAATTTTTAGTAAAATTAAGGTAAATTTTGGTATGAAAATCTCTATCGAATTTTAATGAGAATTATTGTTTTTTTTAAATTAGGATTTTTATAACGCTATACAATTCTGTACTAAATAAATTCATTATCAACTAAAATATATTCTATTAATGGTTACCACAATTATTCATAATTATTAACTTTATTATTAACTTTTGTTAACTTTTTTAAAAACAATGATCATCGAATTCAATTAATTATTAGAAAGAATGTCTAATATAACTAAATTAATCTATGGCTACGAATATAAGCTACTATACAAATAAGAAAGAACAGCTTATTTTATAATTTGCTGTTTTAATATTTTTATATGCTTAAAATGACAAGTTTAATTTTTCATTAAATTGAAGAAAAAAAGTTATTGAACTAATTCAATTAAAATACTAATTACATTTTACATTTTACATTTTTATAATTTATATTTGTTAACTAATTGAATTTTATTGAACTACCATAGATTATGTGAATAAAAAGTTAATTAGATTAAAATATGGAAAAGATATGAAAAAAATAGCTTTGTCGTTGGTAGTCATGTTTTGTTTAGTCAATTGTGCCAGTATGAGAAATGGATCAGGTCATTTGGAAATGTATGGACAAATACAAGGTGGTGTTGAACGTATTATGGTTAAATAAGTTGCTAGTACGATAAAGAGTTATCTTCTATATTTAACGTATGTTTTAGCTAAAAAGTATAAAATTTCTGCAGTTAACCCCCATATATGTTTTCCATGATAATCAATGGATACAATTTTGATTGGTAACCTACTGGTTGAGGGGTAGGGATTAAAGGAATACCGATCAGGATTAAGCAATATTTGGCAGGGTGCTGTAAATATTTCTTTGACTTCGTTAACATTTTTATTTTGGTCTTTGGGGTATCTATCTATGATACCCAAAGTAGGGTAAACCTCATAATTAGTTGGAGACTTGATCTTTTTCAGTACACCGTAAGTTCTAATATAGTCTCGGCTAATACCAATTTCTTCTTCAGTTTCTCGGATAGCTGTTCTAGAAATTATTTTATCGTTCTTCTGCCGTTTCCCTCCTGGAAATGAAATTTGGTTAGAGTGGTGTTTTAATTGTGCGGCACGTTCAGTGAAAATAATTTCATACTCCTGTGTTGATTTTCTAAAGTAAAATCCAACCAAAACACCTGCTTGAATGGGATTATTTAATGAAAAATGTAATAAAGAATTTCGAACCCAATACCTTACATTCCAATGAGGTAAAGTACAAAAAATAAAAAAATTGATTAAATCTTGTTCATTACTAAAAGTAAAATTTATCTTATTGATACTTTTGTTCCAAAATTCCATCACACCAACGTCTCCCAGTTTAGGAACATTAATTCAGTCAAATAACATATCCAAAGAAACTTTGTATAGATAGGAATCATAGATTATGTTTGTATATTTTCTCAAATCCCTAGGGTGTGTAAAACAACTACTACAATTTTTGTATCCTGTGACAACCTTTTTTATAAGTCAATATTGTTTATATGTAGCTATATGGTATCAACAATTAAGGAAGTATGGTGTTAGTATCATTCAAGAAGCATACGTAGGCACTAGCGTTGCCTTTTTACCATACGAGTTAACTATACTTATTTTGTGCTGGGTTAAATTTTATGTAACTATTTGAATTATCGTAAGTATTAAAATTTTTAGCGTTCAACAAGGTTAATCTATAAGTTATTTATAAGGGTAACATAATGATTATGTATATTCATTAAGTTAAATATTCTCCAGTAAAGGTTGTAGTTCATTTTCTTCATACATTTCCATCATGATATCCGATCCCCCAATAAATTTACCATCAACATATAGCTGGGGTATTGTTGGCCAATCTGAGTATATTTTAATTCCTTCCCTAATTTCATTATTTTCAAGTACATTAACGGTAAAAAAATCTTGGCAACCACAAGCGTATAAGATCTCAACTGCACGAGAAGAGAAACCACATTGTGGGAACTGTTTGGTTCCTTTCATAAACAGAACTACAGGATGTTCTTGAATAATTTTAATAATTTCTTCTTGCATAATATTTATTCCTTTAATTTTTCTTCATAATGGCAATATAAAAACCATCGGTTTGCGTTAATAGTGGGTTCAAGTAAATACCCATGTCATTTTTGTTCATTGTAATGCCAGAAAGGTATTTTTGGCAATCAATCAACTGATAGTTGGTATGAGACCTTAAAAATTTTTGAATAATGTATTCATTTTCTTGAGGTAGAATACTACAAGTAGCATAAACTAGTTTTCCACTAGAATGACATAGTTTTTCTGCCTCATTAAGAATAGATAATTGTTTTTCAGTCATTTTCTGTATAGTAGATGGGCTATTTCTATACTTTAAATCAGGCTGTCGTCTGATAGTCCCTAAGCCAGAGCAAGGTGCATCGATTAGAATAATATCATATTTCTGTTGGAATTTTCTCAGTTTCTCATCTTTTTCGTTTTGAATTAGGATAGGGTATATATTATTAAGTTTTGATTTTTTTAGGCGAAGTTTGAGTTGATTTAAACGATTAGCTTCTACATCGAAAGCATAAATACTACCGCGGTTGTTTAACATTGCACCTATGGCTAATGTTTTTCCACCTGTACCAGCACAAAAATCAATAATGTTTTGATTTTTTTTGGGTTGTGATAAATAAGCAATTAATTGGCTTCCCTCATCTTGAATTTCAAATAATCCTTCCTTATAAAAAGGATACTGTGTTAATCTGGGATGATTTCCTTGTAGGCGGATACCCCAGGGAGAGTAAGGTGTCTTCGTGCTCAAAATATTATTTTCTTTTAGCTTTTGAATTAATTCATCACGTTTGATTTTGATAGTATTCGTTCGAATATCGACAGGAGCTGTATTTTTTAGAGATTGCCCTAATTCTATAATATCTTGATTATTTAATTTCTCGGATAATAACTGTACTATCCACATAGGTAATTCAGCCTGTTCATTAACTGCCACTGAATTTTGTTGATAATCTAAAAAATCCTCCAATAAGTCAATATAGTATAAATCTTTATGTTCGTAGAAAGCTAAACCTACGGCAATATTGATTTGGTTTACGAGAGACAATTTTTGCGTTTTTACTAAATAGCCTTGTATAGTTTCTCTATTTCTAAGTAGAGTATAAATGCTATCGCTTATAAAATGTCTATCTTGTTTCCCTAGATTTTGATGTTTTCTAAAATACTTTGTCAGTAACCATTCTGTGGTATTTTCAAAGTAGAGTACTTGCTGTGCTATTGTTTGTAGATGTTGGTAACGGGCTAGATTTTGCATAGATTTTCTATTCAACTAATATTTGTTACAATCATACAGAAATTTTTTCTGAAACTTTATTGGGGAGGGGTACTATAAAATTTTTTTACCGTCTATAGTAATACTTGTGGCGATGAATTCAATATCATATAGTTTATTTCTCAATTTCATATATACTGGCAAATTATTATATTGTTTTGAATAACCTATTTGTATAGGTGTTTTACTGCCTTTAATTTTTGCCAAGTCATAGAGTTCAATTGGTATAAGTTTCTTGGCAATAGCGATATTTCTACTTTGTTTAATTGTACTAATATTCGAGTTTCCAGCATGAATGAGATAAATTCCTTTACCAGTAGTGAGTTGAAAAGTATCTAAGGGTAGATTAGGATTAAAGGCTATTTCCCAGACTAACGAGATAGAGTCATAGCTTTTTCCAATGATCTGAGCTTTTTTGGGAGTGTTTATTTTACCATAGGTGACTTGCTTTGTTGACGGATTAAAAAGTGCAGAAGATACGAGATGTCCATTTCTAGATTCACTAAATTTATATGTATTTAAATGGTTATTATTTATAGTACCATTTGATTGGTAGATTATTTTATACATAGGAAGATTAGTAATATGAGCAATATTATAGTTATGTTTAGTGCTAGAAAACTTCATAGTACTTTTAGTGCCACCAGAACCTGAAAATTCAATACTCACCTTTTTAGGAATTGTTATATTGCCGGAGAAGCTCATAACAGGAAGAATGACCAATAGTGTTGGTAATTTAATATATTTAAACATAATACAACCTTTACATATACTGAATAATAAGATTCGTTTTCTTAGAAATTAAGTATTTTTTGTTGATGTTCATCATGTTGTCTTTGATTAATAACTTTATTTTCTTTGATTAATAAATTATTAAAAATAAAATCTTGAATAGCCATAGGATAGATGATATGTTCGCAACTTAGCACTTTTTTAGCAAGTGTTTCAGCTGTATCTCCAGAGGTGATAGGAACCGCAGCTTGGGCAATAATTGGGCCACTATCTAGTTTGGGGGTTACAAAATGTACAGTGCAACCGGCGATTTTACAACCTGATTCTATGGCATTCTTGTGAGTATTCAATCCAGGAAACGCTGGTAATAGTGAAGGATGGATATTCATTAATCGATTTTTATAGTGTTCACAAAAAGATTCACTTAGGATTCTCATAAAACCTGCCAAAACAACTAAATCAGGTTCAAATTGATCAATTAATTTAATGAGAGTTGAGTCATAAGCTTCACGGGAAACGAAGGATTGGTGGTTAAGAGAAATTGCATTTAGACCTTGCTGTTCAGCCCATGATATACCTGGTGCATTTTCATTGTTACTAATGACGGCAACAATAGTTGCATTTTTGATGTTAGCATTAACGATGGCCTTCATATTACTGCCATTTCCAGAGATTAAAATCACGATTTTTTTATTCATAATCAATTAGCTGTTTTTTATAATTTGTGAAAAATGGTGAAGCAGAGAAATATCTTGCTCATTTTTTAATAAAGCACCGATATGGGGTGGGATATTTTTTCGTTGTTTTGATTCTGTTAGTATATTCTCAGATAAATCATCTGCTGATAATAGCTTTAACCAGTCGATTAGTTCTGAAGTAGAAGGTTTTTTCTTTAAGCCATCAATACCTCTTAAATCATAAAAATACGCTAAGGCTTCACTAATAAGTCTTTCCTGAATGTTAGGATAGTGTACATCAATAATCCGACGCATAGTTTTTTTATCAGGGAATTCGATATAATGAAAGAAACATCTTCTTAAAAAGGCATCAGGTAGTTCTTTTTCGTTATTGCTGGTAATAATAATAATTGGACGGTGTTTAGTAGTTATGACTTCTTGAGTTTCGTAACAAGAAAATTGCATACGGTCTAATTCAACTAATAAGTCATTGGGAAACTCAATATCTGCCTTATCAATTTCATCAATTAATAGTACTACGGGTTTATCTGCTTCAAAGGCTTGCCATAACTTACCTTTGACAATATAGTTTTTGATATTGGAAACTCCTTCTATCCCGAGTTGAGAGTCTCTTAAACGTGAAATTGCGTCATACTCATATAAACCTTGTTGTGCTTTTGTGGTGCTTTTAATATGCCACTGGATTAAATCAGTATCAAATGATTTAGCCACTTCTTCCGCTAGAAGGGTTTTCCCTGTACCCGGTTCCCCCTTAATTAATAAGGGTCGTTGTAATAATACTGCTGCATTGACAGCCATTTGTAATGCTTCGGTTGCAATATATCCTTGTGTGCCTTGGAATTTCATTATGTAAACCTTCTCTATCCTTCTCTGTAATGTGATATTGTATTATATAATACTAGATAAATATTTGATTAATTTCAAGCTGACAATTACGCATAATAACAAAGTTAGGAATCCATGGCTATGCAGCTACAAAATAAAACTCTACTACTTATTGATGGTTCATCTTATATATATCGAGCCTTTCACGCTATTAGCGCCTTATCAAATACTGCAGGAGAACCAACTAATGCATTGTTTGGTGTTTTGAATATGTTAAAAAAAATTGAGGATAACTATATTTTTGATTATTGTTGCTTTGTCTGTGATGCGAAAGGTAAGAATTTTCGTCATAAGTTGTTTAAGGATTATAAAGCCACTAGAAAACCCATGCCTGATGATTTACGACCTCAAGTTGAGTGGATTAAAGAATTAGTTGATTTAATGGGTTGGAATGTTTTAGTTGTTGATGGGGTCGAAGCGGATGATGTAATTGCGACTTTGACCAAAAAAGCCAAAGCCACCAAGATGCAAGTCATTATTTCAACAGGAGATAAAGATATTGCACAATTAGTAGATGATTCTACTACTATGATTAACACTATGACAGATGAAATTTTGGATGTTGCAGGGGTTAAAAATAAATTTGGTGTTTTTCCAGAACAAATAGTAGATTATTTAACTTTGGTAGGAGATAGCTCGGATAATATTAAAGGAGTAAAGAAATGTGGGGCTAAAACGGCAGTCAAATGGTTAGATGAATATCGAACGTTAGAGAATTTATTGGCGCATGCTGATGATATTAAGGGTAAAGTGGGTGAGAATCTGCGCTTGGCACAAGAATGGTTGTCCTTATCTCATACACTAATTACGTTAAAAGATGATGTACTTTTATCAGAGTATTTACCGAATGGCATTGAAGATTTAAATCGGAAACCAGAGAATTGGGATTTACTATTGCCCCAATTACACCGTTTTGGTTTTAAGAAATGGATTAAGGATATTGAAAAAAAAGGCATTCATACAACTATTCACTCAGAAAAGGAATATGGAACTAATTTTACAATTGAAAAAAATACACTTAAACCTCAATTACCGAGCCATGTTGAAGATCGTGCGATAAAAAGTAAAGAAGATTTAAATAATTTTCTGGTTTATCTAAATCAAGCTAAAAGAGTGGGTTTTGATACCGAAACGACGTCATTAGATCAAATGCAGGCAAGACTAGTTGGAATGAGTTTTTCTTTTCAAACAGGTGAAAAATTTTATATACCACTGGATCACCATTGGTTATCTTCTGAAACCTCTTTAGATATGGCACAAACACTAGTGCAATTAAAACCCTATCTAGAAAATCCACAGCTTGAAAAAATAGGTCAAAATTTGAAATATGATCAACATGTTTTAAAAAACCATGATATTGTGCTTAAAGGGATAGTGGGAGATAGTATGTTGGCTTCGTATATCATAGAAAGCCATTTAGGGCATGGATTAGATGAGTTGGCAGAACGGCATTTAGGTATGACGACGATTAAATATGAAGATTTATGCGGTAAAGGTGCTAAACAAATCAGTTTTGCCCAAGTACCTTTAAAAGAGGCAACACACTATGCTTGCCAAGATGCAGATTTAAGTTTGCACTTAGAAAAATATTTGGTGTCTTTAATGAGTGAAGCACAGAGAAAATTGTATTATGACATGGAACTGCCAATATTAGAAATTTTGGCTCGTATGGAGCGTTACGGAGTATTAATTGATAAACAAGAATTGCAAAAACAAAGTCATGAACTAGCCATTAGAATTTTAGCTATTGAACAAGAAGTCTATCAGATTGTTGGTCAAGTATTTAATTTGAATTCTCCTAAACAAATGCAAGAAATCTTGTTTAATATTTTAAAAATACCCACACAGGGTCTCAATAGAACGCCCAAAGGAGATATTTCTACCAGTGAAGAGGTATTAGAGAAATTAGCACAAGATTATCAAGTACCTAGATTAATATTAGAATATCGTTCTTTGACTAAGTTAAAATCAACCTATACAGACAAATTATCTTTATTGTTGGATGAAAATAACCGAGTACACACGACTTATGCACAAGCAGTAGTGAATACAGGTCGTTTGGCGAGTAATAATCCTAATCTGCAAAATATTCCTGTACGAACGCAAGAGGGACGTAAAATACGTCAAGCATTTATCGCTCCACCTAAACATAAAATTATCTCAGCAGACTACTCGCAAATTGAATTACGTATCATGGCTCATTTATCAGGAGATGAAAATTTAATTCAGTGCTTCAATAATAATGAGGATATTCATCGCACTACTGCTTCTAAAATTTTTCACATCCCATTCGATGAAGTAAAAACAGAGCAGAGGCGTTATGCAAAAACTATTAACTTTGGCTTAATTTATGGTATGAGTCAGTATGGTTTAGCCAAATCATTAAATATTGACTCATCTGAAGCTAAATCTTTTATTGATCAATATTTTAATGAGTATCCTGGTGTTTTAACCTATATGCAGCAGACTAAATTACAAGCTCATAAAATGGGTTATGTGGAAACTATTTTTGGTAGAAAACTTTATTTGAATAATATTAATTCTAATAATGCTCGTTTAAGAAGTAGTGCTGAGCGAGCAGCCATTAATGCACCGATGCAGGGGACAGCTTCTGATCTGATTAAACTAGCCATGATCAATGTGCAAAACTGGCTAGACAAAGAAAAACTTCAAACTCAAATGATAATGCAAGTACATGATGAATTAGTTTTTGAAGTGCCAGAACAGGAGCTGAAAATTATTCATACACATATTCGTAGGTTAATGACCTCCATAGTAGATCTAAAAGTTCCTTTAGTGGTGGATATAGGAGAAGGCGATAATTGGGAAACTGCTCATTAAAGGAAATAAATAATAGGAAGAATAAATGGAACATAATCAATATGAAATTGCTTATTTGGGTGGTGGGTGCTTTTGGTGTTTAGAAGCTCTGTTTAAAAGAATACCGGGTGTAGTAGAGGTGGTTTCTGGTTATATGGGAGGTAATATTCAACATCCTAGTTACCAAGAAGTTTGTCAGGGAAATACTGGTCATGCTGAAGTGGTGCAGATAACTTTTAATCCTAAACAAATTGACTATAACAATCTATTAAATTTATTCTTTGATCTTCACGACCCTACGACTGTCAATAGACAAGGTAATGATGTGGGAACACAGTATAGAAGTATTATTTTTTATACTAGTGATAAGCAGAAGAATCAAGCACAAAAGAAAATACATATTTTGGATACACAGGCCATTTTTGATGACAAGATTGTTACACAAGTAGTGGCAAAAGAAAACTTTTACCCTGCAGAAGAATATCATCAAAATTATTTCGATACCCATACTGATCTAGCTTATTGTACTTATGTGATCAAACCTAAAGTGAAGAAATTACAAGAATTATTGTGTGGAGAGGTACTACATAAAGGAGTTTAGTTCAATTTAAGAGTGCATATTTTTTTTATGGGTACACTTTAAGGAGCATTTTAATATTGTTGATATTATTTTGAATCTGTTTTGTGTAAGACACAGGCCTTAATAGTTTTATATCTAAGATATTATTGAAACACGAAAAGAACTCCCTACTCAACGATTGATAATAGTGATTAAATGAGTCTCATAGGGAGCATTTTACCATAATGCTTACTAATCTAATACACTGTATAACGAATTTAAGTCATTGGAATGATATAATTATTCCCAATTTTTTGGTAAATTATATCCCTTAAATTTTCCTCTAATATAGGCCTTAAATTCAGCAGAGTTATAAGCTTCTTCTACATCTTTAATCCATTGTGAATCTTTATCTTGTGTCCTAATAGCAGCAATATTAATATATTCTTTACTCTTTTCTTGAGCTAAAGCAGTAGTTAGTTCAATACCTGAACTTCTAGCATAATTACCATTAATGATAGCAAAATCTAGGTCATCTCTTGATCTTGGTAACTGAGCTGCTTCTATCTCAAGTAATTTTATTGGTCGATGATAAGTTTGAATATCCTTGATGGTTGCTAATGTTCTATCTGTTTCTGGACTAATAGAGATATAACCGATATCATCTAGCAGTAATAAGGCTCTAGCCAAATTAGTTGGATCATTAGGAATACCAATAGTGATTTCTGCCTTATCTGTTCTTAAGTCAGAGGATTTACCTGAATAAATTCCCAAGCCAGCGGTAGGCACCTCAAATAATTCCATTAAATCTAAGTTTTGTTGTTTGATAAAGTAATAAAAGTAAGGACGATGTTGAAAAACATTAATGTCAATGCTTTTTTCAGCTAAGACTTTATTAAGCAATACATAATCAGAAAATTCTTTGAGAGTAACTTGATAGCCTTTTTTTTCCAATTGTGGGATGATTGATTCTTTGACCATGTCACCAAAATCACCAATAGTTGTACCAATGACAATTTTTTTACTTTCGTCAATAGATTTTTGAGAGCCTGAGGAACAACCAGACAAGCTACCCAAAGCGATAAATGCTATAGTAGCAAACGTTAATAATGATTTAAACATAATATAACTCCTTAAATATAATATAACTCCTTAATTATTTCCGATTGAGTTTTGTGGCAAGAAAGTTGCCCACTGACTGTATAATCACAACCATTATGGACAACAGAATAACAATAAATACAACAACGTCTGGTTGATAACGTTGATAACCATAACGAATGGCTAAATCACCTAAGCCTCCGCCTCCAATCATCCCTCCAGCTGCGCTAGAGGAAAGTAATGTGATAATTAAAATGCTCGCGCTCAAGATAATACCGGGTAAAGACTCTTTTAACAGGATGGAAAAAATAATTTTAGGATAGCTGGCACCTAAAATTTGAGCAGCTTCAATAATATCTCCAGGAACTTCTTGTAAATTTTGTTCTACTAAGCGTGAAAAATAAAATAGGCCAGCAATACTTAGGACGAAAGCTGCAGCGATGGGGCCAAAAGAGGTTCCTACAACCATGCGAGTGATACCTAATAGAGCAACCATTAATATGACAAAAGGAAAAGCCCTCATAAAGTTAACTGTTTGCGATAGAGCCTGATGGATGTATTTATTTTCTCTTATTTGGTTATCTCCAGTGACAAATAACAGTATACCAAGTAATCCTCCTACAAAAATAGAAGCGATAGAAGACAGACCTACCATTATAATAGTATCTAAGCAAGCTTGTATAATTTCATTTTTTAGAGCAATAACATTAGAAAAATTAAAAGACATAAAATGCTCTCTTCCCACATTATAACATATTTGGTACTATTCTAACCCAATGTAACTGTTTTTTAAACTGGAATGTTTTTTATAGAACAAGCTAATTGTGAGAGTGAATTATTTTGATGTCTTTTATGGGGTATACTAGAAGCTATTACAAAAGGGAGAATATTGTGAATTGGATGGGTAAGATCATTTTATGTAATTGGAAAATGAATGGTTCATTATCAATGATTGAACATTATTTTTCAGAATTAAATTTAGAACCTACATCTAACAAAAAATGCACTATAGGATTAGCAGTTCCATTTATTTATGTACAACCATTCCAGGAATATTTAAAGGAGAGTACTTGGAGGTTGGGTGTACAAGATGTAAGTCAATTTTCAGTAGCAGGTGCCTATACAGGTGAAATTAGTGCTAGTATGCTAAAAGACTTTCATGTTCAATTTGTTCTGGTTGGGCACTCAGAAAGAAGACAGTATTTCAAAGAAAATAATTCGATTTTATTTCGTAAAATAAAAAATTTGTTATCTGAAAATATAACCCCTGTGTTTTGCATTGGAGAAACATTAGAAGAAAAGAAATTAGGTTGTACTCAGGATGTTTTGAACCAGCAATTAAGTGTATTGGATAATATCGGTATTGATATCAACAAAATAGTCATTGCGTATGAACCAGTATGGGCGATCGGGACTGGTCATACGCCAAGTCAAGAAGAAATACAGATGAGTTTGGGTCATATTCGATCTCAAATATTGCTAAGACATTCTGAAGCTGATAGAATCCCAATTCTTTATGGGGGTAGTGTCGGTGTTGGTAATGCGAAAGAGATAGTATCAATAGATCATGTAGATGGTTTATTGATAGGAGGTGCTTCTTTAAGGTCTCGGGACTTTGTTAAGATTGTCGAATCAGTAATTGAAATAACATAAAGCGAATAAAATTATGTCAAATACATTAAGCGTTTTTTTGTGGATTATTAATATTTTTTCTGGATTGAGTATCATATTTTTAGTGTTAATGCAACAAGGAAAAGGAGCGGCTGCAGGTGCTTCGTTTGGAGGTGGTAGTTCTCAAGGGGTTTTTGGGGCATCAGGATCAGATAATTTTCTCAGCCGTAGCACAGCAATAGCAACTATTATTTTTTTTACAACTTGTTTAATGCTTGCTTATTCAGCGACACAAAGATCAGTAGTTGATGTTAGTAGGGTAAATTCATCGATGGCAATAGAAAAAACTAAGCCTGCTGTAAAATCTGATGATCGTGCTCTACCGGATTCAACGCCTACTGTAAATGGTGGTGCGCAGGTACCATCTCAAAAAATACACACGGATGAGGGGTTGGTTTCTCAAGATTCTTCTGCTAAGTGAACGATAACAACAGAAGGTGGTTATGTACTTGAAACTTAAGGATAAATTTGCCTAGCTCTATCATTAAGAGAAAAGTAACTTTAACTGTTCTTAAATGTTCAAATAAATAGTCGTCGTTTTTGATAGTGTTGAAATATTTAGCCGACATGGTGAAATTGGTAGACACGCCATCTTGAGGGGGTGGTGACCTATGGGTCGTGCGAGTTCAATTCTCGCTGTCGGCACTAATTTAAAATATTATTAAGTTTTTATTGAGTATTGTTTAATTAAACAGGTTTTTGGAGTATAATTGACAAGTTGTAGTAAAAAATTTTATACATATAATAAAAATAAATAAAAACAAACATAAAACAAATTAAGAATATAAAACAAAAGTTATTTGTAGTGGGTTTTATTTTTATCGTTGATTGTTGTTGTCTATAACCTTAACGATTTAAAAAATAACTTACATGATAAATTGGAACATAAACATATTAATCATTACTTGTCGTTTTGTGACAAAATAGTTTGTCTATTGAATTTGGTTTTTCTGGACAATCTTGAGAGGGAATTAATGAATGATGCTATCAAATTTTTATCCTGCCTTTATTTTCTTACTCGTTAGTTTTCTAACGGGAGTCTTGTTTATTACTTTGGGTTATATTTTAGGGCCTCAACACCCTACTAAGATTAAAGAGGAAGCTTTTGAGTGTGGATTTGAAGCATTCGAGGGGGCTCGTATGGAGTTCGATGTCCAATACTATCTTGTTGCTATCCTGTTTATATTGTTTGATCTGGAAGTTGCATTTATATTTCCTTGGGCGTTAGTTTTTAGGGATCTGGGGATGTGGGCATTTTGGGCTATGTTTATTTTCTTAGCAATATTAACGTTAGGGTTTATTTACGAATGGAAAAAGGGAGCACTTGAATGGGAATAGATGGTGCCTTCAACGAAGGATTTATAGCTACTAGTGTTGATAGAGTAGTGAACTATATGAGATCAGGCTCTATTTGGCCTGTTACTTTTGGATTGGCTTGTTGTGCTGTTGAGATGATGCATGCAGGGTTTTCTAGGTATGATTTGGATAGATTTGGTATTATTTTTAGACCGAGTCCTAGGCAATCTGATCTGATGATTGTGGCAGGGACTTTGACTAATAAAATGGCACCAGCTCTTCGTCGTGTATATGATCAAATGTCTGATCCTAAATGGGTTTTGTCTATGGGGTCTTGTGCCAATGGTGGTGGTTATTACCATTATTCATATTCTGTAGTACGTGGTTGCGATAGAATAGTTCCCGTTGATGTGTATGTGCCTGGATGTCCTCCCACTGCTGAAGCCTTGATTTATGGATTAATTCAGTTGCAGTTGAAGATAAACCGTGAATGTACTGTTGCTCGAGATTGATTATTATGTCTAGACTATCTGATTTAAAAGAACTCATATCGAATAATATTGATGGCTTATATGAATCTATCAAAGTTAGCCACAATGAAGTAACCATTGAATGTAATACGAAACAGTATTTTGAGTTGATGAGAGTGCTACGTGATAGTACTCAATTAGATTTTGATCAGCTCATCGATTTATGTGGTGTTGATTATTCTGAATATAAGAATGAGATTCAGCAAGAAAGAATATATGCAGTTGTAGTACATTTGCTTTCAATATCCAGAAATTATCGTGTTAGAGTTAAGGCATATATTGATGATGTTATGGTTCCTCGAATTGATTCTGTTGTTGAACTATACAGTTCTGCCAATTGGTATGAAAGAGAAGCATTTGATATGTACGGTATTATATTTAATAAACATCCCGATTTGAGAAGAATATTAACTGACTATGGGTTTGTGGGTCATCCATTAAGAAAAGATTTTCCAGTTTCAGGATTGGTTGAGATGATTTTTGATGAGGAAGAGAATCGGGTCATTTATCAACCTGTTACGATAGAACCGAGAAATAATGTTCCAAGAGTGGTAAGAGAGGAGAAGTACGGTGTCTAGAATCAATAATTACACTGTTAATTTTGGACCACAACATCCCGCTGCTCACGGTGTATTAAGACTGATTCTTGAGCTTGAGGGTGAAACAATATTGAGAGCTGATCCACATATTGGTTTATTGCATAGGGGAACTGAGAAGCTTGCAGAATCAAGAACTTATCTACAAGCACTGCCTTATATGGATCGTTTGGACTATGTTTCTGCCATGTCTAATGAACAGGCTTATTGTTTGGCGGTAGAGCGTTTGTTGGGAATTGATATACCTGTGCGTGCCAAATATATTCGTACTATGTTTGCTGAAATATCTAGAATTTTAAACCATTTAATGGGGGTGGGTTCTCACGCGTTGGATATTGGTGCTATGACTGTGTTTTTATATGCAGCTCGTGAACGTGAAGATTTGATGGATATGTATGAAGCTGTTTCGGGTGCTCGTTTGCATGCAGCCTATTTTAGGCCTGGTGGGGTGTATCGTGACTTACCTGATAGTATGCCTAAATATGCAGAAAGTAAGTATAGAAGTAAGAGTAAGTTAAAGAAATTGAATAGTAATCGAGAAGGTAGTTTGCTTGATTTTATTGATGATTTTACAAAACGTTTCCCTTCTTGTGTTGATCGTTATGAGAGTCTTTTGACAGAAAATCGTGTTTGGAAGCAACGTACAGTAGGTGTAGGGGTTGTGTCCCCAGAAAGAGCTTTGCAAATGGGATTTAGCGGTCCAATGCTAAGGGGTTCTGGGATTGCTTGGGATTTACGTAAAAAACAACCTTATGAGTCTTATGAATACATGGACTTTGATGTGCCTATTGGCAAGAATGGCGACTGTTATGATCGTTATTTGTGTCGAATCATAGAAATGAGAGAATCCAATAAGATTATTACTCAGTGCGTGGATTGGTTAAGGAAAAATCCTGGACCTGTCATAATTGATGATCTGAAAATAGCACCTCCTAAAAGAGAGAAAATTAAAACAGGGATGGAGGAATTGATTCATCATTTTAAATTATTTAGTGAAGGCATGCACGTTCCTGAGGGGGAAGTTTACCAAGCAATTGAGCATCCTAAGGGTGAATTTGGTGTGTATATTATTTCTGATGGTGCTAATAAACCCTATCGTTTGAAAATTAGAGCACCAGGTTTTGCTCATATGCAAGGAATGGATGAGTTAGCAAGAGGTCATATGTTAGCTGATGTGGTGGCATTGATGGGAACGTTAGATCTAGTGTTTGGGGAGGTAGATAGATAATGTTATCTGAGGAATCTCTGAGGAAAATTGATAGAGAATTAACTAAATATCCTGAAAAAAATTTTCGATCTGCAATTATGTCTGCCTTGACAATCGCCCAACAGGAGAGAAAGTGGTTATCTCCGGATGTAATAGAATTTGTAGCTGAGTATATAGGAATACCTCCGGTACAGGCTTATGAAGTAGCAACATTCTATAATATGTATGATTTAAAGCCCGTGGGTAAGTATAAACTTCAAGTTTGTACGAATCTTCCTTGTGCGTTACAAGGTGGGATTAATACGGCTGAATACTTAAAGAATAAGTTGGGGATCGAGCTGGGTGAAACAACATCTGATGGAAAATTTACCCTTATAGAGGGAGAATGTTTAGGTGCATGTGGTGATGCACCAGTATTGTTGTTGAATAATCATAAAATGTGTAGTTTTATGACTGAAGAAGCAATCGATAAAATGTTAGCGGAGTTAAACTGATGGCTGTATTTAACCAAGGTATAATTTTTAACCAAGTAGATACCAGTGATCCAAATTGTTGGACTTTGAAAGAATACGAGGCTCGAGGTGGTTACCAAGGACTTAAAAAAATAATTGATGAAAAAATAAGCCCAGAAGATGTGATTGCAATTGTTAAAGATTCTGGTTTGCGTGGTAGGGGTGGTGCAGGATTTCCAACAGGTTTGAAGTGGAGTTTTATGCCTAAAGAGCATAAGGGCGATAAATATGTTGTGTGTAATACGGATGAGGGTGAGCCTGGAACATTTAAAGATAGAGATATCTTACGTTTCAATCCACATGCCTTGGTTGAAGGAATGATTATTGCCGGTTATGCCATGGGATGCACTGCTGGATATAATTATATTCATGGTGAAATTTTTGAAGAATATCAATTGTTTGAAAGGTGTTTAGAGGAAGCAAGGGCGGCTGGTTACCTGGGAAAAAATATTCTAGGTTCTGATTTTAGTTATCAGGTGTATGCCCATCATGGTTATGGTGCTTATATATGTGGTGAAGAAACAGCTTTATTGGAATCTTTAGAAGGGAAGAAGGGGCAGCCTCGTTTTAAACCACCTTTCCCGGCAGCTGTTGGTTTATTTGGCCAACCGACCACTATTAACAACACTGAAACTTTTACATCTGTCCCATTTATTATAAGAGATGGTGCTAGCAAGTTCAGTCAGTATGGAGTTGAAGGTTCAACGGGTACCAAAATATTTTCAGTTTCTGGTCATGTTCAAAGACCAGGAAACTATGAGATTCCGCTGGGAACACCATTTAAAGAAGTTTTAGAGATGGCAGGAGGTGTTCGTAAAGGACGTCAATTGAAAGCGGTAATACCTGGGGGTGCATCTGCCCCTGTTTTGCCTGCAGATATCATTATGAATATTACCTTAGACTATAATTCGATACAAAAGGCAGGATCTATGTTGGGTTCAGGTGCAGTCATCGTCATGGATGAAGGGGTTAGCATGGTCAAGGCGTTAGAAAGGCTGTCTTATTTTTTTTATGAGGAATCTTGTGGTCAGTGTACACCATGTCGAGAGGGAACTGGTTGGTTGTACCGTATAGTACATCGAATTGCTTCTGGTCAAGGAAGAATGCAAGACCTGGATTTGTTAGAGTCTATTTGTGGCAATATATCAGGAAGAACAATTTGTGCTTTAGGAGATGCTGCTGTTTTCCCTGTAAGAGGATTTTTACGGCATTTTAGAAACGAATTTATTGAATGTATTGAAACCCAACAACCACCGTTGAATCATAGTTGGTTTTAACTCTTCTGCTTAAATAAATGATTTAGGAATATTGAATATGATACAAATTGAGATAGATGGTAAGGAAATTTCAGTAGAGAAAGGAACTTCAGTAATTGAGGCTGCTGCTCAGGCTGGAACATTTATTCCTCATTTCTGTTATCACAAAAAATTATCCATAGCTGCGAATTGTCGTATGTGCTTAGTTGAAATTGAAAAAAACCCTAAGCCAGTTCCAGCATGTGCTACTTTGACAGCTGATGGAATGAAGATTCATACTGACTCACAGCTAACAAGATCAGCTCAAAAGGGAGTCATGGAGTTTTTATTATTAAACCATCCGTTAGACTGTCCTATTTGTGATCAAGGTGGTGAATGTCAACTACAGGATCTGGCCGTAGGCTATGGGCACTCTCACAGTAGATTCATAGAAGAAAAAAGAGTAGTTCCCCTTAAGGACATGGGGCCATTAGTGGCAGCTATAGAAATGTCTCGTTGTATTCACTGTACTCGTTGTACTCGATTTACTGAGGAAATAGCTGGTTATCAAGAAATTGGTATGATTAATAGAGGAGAGCATTCAGAAATTGTTCCTTTTATTGGTAAAGTTATTAACAGTGAAATTTCTGGTAACGTGATTGATCTATGTCCAGTAGGTGCTTTGACGAGTAAACCATTTAGGTATAATGCACGTACTTGGGAGCTTTCAAGACGTAAATCAATATCAGCTCATGATTCATTAGGTTCCAATTTGGAAGTTCAAGTCAAAGATAAAACTGTACGCAGGGTTTTACCAAGAGAAAATGAAGAGATTAATGAATGTTGGTTATCTGATAAAGATCGTTTTGCTTATGAAGGATTGAATCATGATGAAAGGGTTTATCATCCTATGATTAAGCAAGATAATCGTTGGTTTACAGTAGACTGGATGACTGCTCTTAGATATGTAGAAAAAGGCTTATTGGGTGTTACAGAAGAATATGGTAAGGATTCTATTGGTGTTTGGGTCAATAATAACAATACTTTTGAAGAGTTATATTTATTGAAGAAATTGGCTAAAAATTTTGGTATAGAACACATTGACAGTCACTTGAGAGTTCAAGATAGAACTATTAACAAGATGAAGCAAGGTGCTTTGTGGCTAGGTCAATCTATTAATAGTTTTTTAACTAGTGACGTGATTTTTATCATTGGTTCTTATTTGAGACAAGATCAACCACTATTAACTGCTCGTATTAGACAAGCTGTTAACAGAGGTGCTCGTTTGATTGTTCTACAGGCATTCAAAGAAGAATTACATATTCCTAAGGTGATACAAAAAATTCTTTCACCTAATGAGTGGTTGGATTTCTTAAGTAAAATTCAATTAGGGGAAGAACTAGAGTGTGCTAATATACTAAAATCAGGTACTAAAGTCAGTATTGTATTGGGGGAAGAAGCTCAGTTACATCATGATTTTGCTCTGCTTTATCAGATGGCTCAGAATTTAGCAAGTTCGGTATCTGGAAAAATAGGTATTTTCCCTAACGCTGCTAATGCTGTCGGAGCCGATATGTTGGGATTGATCGCGGGGGAAAGTAACAGTATCGTTCATATGATCGATAATCCTAAAAAAGCAGTTATTTTAGCTAATGTTGAACCTGATTTAGACAGTTATCATAATAAGAAAGCATTATCAGCACTATCTCAAGCAGATACAGTGATAGCACTAACACCTTATGCTAGTGAATCCATAAAAGAATATGCAGATGTTATCTTACCAATTGCTACTTTTACAGAAACTCCAGGTAGCTTTGTGAATATGGAGGGTACATTACAGTCATTTTATAGTACTGTTCCTGTCTTAGGCTATACTAAGCCTATGTGGAAAGTCATTAGAGTAATCGGGAATTTATTGGGATTAGATGGCTTTGATTTTCAAACATCTCAGGAAGTTTTAGCTGAAGCAGTCTCTCATTCTGATATTCAGCCTTTGAATAGTAAGATTGTCATTAGTGATCTATCGAAAACGCAGATATGTAAGACTAACGGATTTATTCGAGTCGGTGGAATTAGTTTATATAATACTGATGCAATTGTCAGAAGATCTGATTGTTTACAACAAACAGTACAAGCTCAGATGCCTTGTTTAGCGATTAATAGTAAGATGTTGCAAAAACTGGGTCTGAGAGAACAAGATCGCGTTTTAGCGAATCAGACAGGTGGAGATTGTTTAGAGTTACCAATTCGATTGGATGACTCCTTGCCAGATTACGTGGTTCACTTACCTGCACATCAAAGTAATCAATATTTAGGTGCATTGATGGATGAAATAGTTTTAAAACGAGGATAATATGGACGCATTTTTTCAAGGCATATTGGGTCATGACATAGGATTAACAGTTTCAATATTGATTAAAATTGCTATGTTAATGGTTTGTTTAATTTTAACAGTAGCTTATTTAACCTACTTTGAACGTAAAGTAATTGCTTACATGCAAATGAGAGTTGGGCCGAATGTGACAGGACCTGGGGGGATGATACAACCTTTTGCAGATGTTTTTAAACTCTTACTTAAAGAGGTTATTAGACCAAGTGCAGCAAATAGGGGTCTGTTTATGCTAGGGCCTATTATTACTTTGTTGCCTGCTTTTGCTGTATGGGCAGTGATTCCTTTTTCAGAAAATTTGATTTTGGCTAATTTAAATGTGGCAATTTTATATTTGCTGGCGTTAAGTTCATCTGGTGTCTATGGCGTAATTTTAGGTGGTTGGGCATCTAACTCTAAATATTCATTTTTAGGCGCAATGAGAGCCTCAGCACAAATGATTTCCTATGAATTACCGATGAGTTTTGCGATTATCTCCGTAATTTTAGTGGCTGGCAGTATGAGTTTTATTGATATTGTTCATATACAGGAGGGTAATTCTGGATTGTTTTCTTGGAACTGGTTACCTTTACTGCCTATGTTTATTATATATTTTGTATCAGGAGTAGCAGAAACAAATAGAGCACCATTTGATGTGGCTGAAGGTGAGTCTGAATTAGTTGCTGGTTTTCATACTGAGTATTCAGGGTTTGCATTTGCGGTATTTTTCCTGAGTGAATATATTAATATGATGGTTATTTCTGCTTTGACCACTATTTTGTTTTTAGGTGGCTGGTTATCTCCATTTCCTCAGTCTTGGGGATGGATAGGACAGGATCATTTTGCGTGGATGCTTTTGAAAATGGCATTTGTATTGTTTATTTATTTTTGGTTTAGAGCAACATTTCCAAGATATCGTTATGATCAAATTATGAGATTAGGTTGGAAAGTATTTATTCCCATCACTTTGATTTGGTTGATTGTTGTGGCTTATTGGATGATGACTCCTTACTCACTCTGGAATTAAAGGTTTTTAGATTATGCTACGATTTATTAGAACATTTGCTTTATCCGAGTTGGTTTATGGATTATGGGTTACGTTAAAGACTTTTTTTAAAAGAAAAGATACGGTGATGTTTCCCGAAGAAAGTATTCCTCAATCTGTTAGATTTAGAGGCTTGCATGCTCAGAGACGTTATGAAGATGGGGAAGAAAGGTGTATTGCTTGTAAATTATGTGAATCTGTTTGTCCAGCAATGGCAATTACGATTGATGTTGCGGAGGAAAGTGATGGTACACGTAGAACTTCTACTTATGATATAGATTTAACGAAGTGTATATTTTGTGGTTTTTGTGAAGAGGCGTGTCCTGTTGACGCTATTGTTGAAACACAAATTTATCAATATCATGGAGAGAAAAAAGGAGATTTGTATTATACCAAACCTATGTTGTTAGCTATTGGTGATCGATATGAATCAGAGATTACACAATGCAAAGAAGCTGATTCTTCCTATAGATAAAGGTTAAACGATATGAATTATTTGATTCCTATTTTATTTTATTCATTTGCGATAGCTCTTTTATTTTCTGCTATTAAGGTAGTTACAGTAAAGAATCCCGTTAAGGCTTCGTTGTGGTTAGTGCTTACTTTTGCAATTAGTTCCTTGCAGTGGATTTTAATGCAAGCTGAATTTTTAGGTATTGTTCTGCTATTAGTTTATGTTGGTGCAGTGATGGTGTTATTCCTTTTTGTAGTGATGATGTTAAATATTGACGGAGAAACTATGAGAGCAGGATTTTGGAAAAATTTACCTATATCGTTCACAATTGGTATTTTAGTAGCAGCCTCTTTAATTCTTATTTTTATCAGTCCTGATACTGATTTAGCTTCTTTTGATCATTTTAAGAATTTGTCTATTGACTATAATTCGGTTAGAGAGATAGGAAAGGTTTTATATAGTAAGAGTTATGTGATAGCTTTTGAATTAGCTGCAGTTATGTTGTTATTGGGTATGGTTTCTGCAATTGCTTTAGTTAATCGTGAAAGTAAGAATAGTAAACGCGTGCAACCAAAAGATCAGGTTAAAGTAAATCCTTATGTAGGCAGGGTAGAAATTGTTAAAATGAAGCCTGTAGTGATGGAAAACAAACAAGAATTATCAAAAATCAGTGGTACTGATGATGAAAGGGGAACATAAAATGACTATAACTTTAACCCATTATCTTGTGTTATCGTCCCTGTTATTTGGGATCTCAGCTATGGGTATTTTTATGAATCGTAAAAATGTGTTGATTTTATTGATGTCTATAGAATTGATGTTATTAGCAGTAAATTATAATTTTATTTCATTCTCTAGATATATGAACGATATTCATGGACAGATTTTCGTATTTTTCATATTGACAGTAGCGGCGACAGAATCAGCAATAGGTTTAGCTATCATGGTTTTGGTTTATCGTAATCGTAAGAGTATTAATGTTAGAGATTTAGGGACATTGAAAGGTTAATGGTCAGGAAGAATAAGTATTATGGATAAGATGAGTTTATATTTAATAATTGTTTTAGCCCCATTATTTGGTTCCTTACTGGCTGGATTCTGTGGAAAAAAAATAGGTAAGACAGGTGCGCATACGGTTACTATCTTAGGGTTGTTATTATCTACATCGCTGTCATGTTATGTATTGAAAGGATTTATTACAGGTCAAGAGACTGTATTCAATGAAAATCTATACACATGGTTGACTGTTGGTGATTCACTAAGTTTTTCGATAGGTTTTTTGGTAGATCAACTAACAGCTTTAATGATGTTTGTTGTTACCAGTGTTTCTTTGATGGTTCATATTTATACCATTGGCTACATGAAAGATGACTCCGGTTATCAACGTTTTTTTAGTTATATTTCTTTATTTACTTTTTCAATGCTCGTTTTATTGATGAGTAATAATTTTGTTCAGTTATTTTTTGGATGGGAGGCAGTTGGTTTAGTTTCTTATCTTTTAATTGGTTTTTGGTTTAAGCGTCCAACAGCCATTTTTGCTAATTTAAAAGCGTTTCTAATTAATAGGGTGGGGGATTTTGGCTTTTTACTGGGGATTGGTTTAGTATTGGCTTACTTTAATGTAGGGTTAGAGTACAGCGCAGTTTTTCAAGTGGCTCCAAGTTTAAAAGATACTACACTTACAATTATTCCAGGTTTAGAACTCAACTTAATGACGACGACGTGTATTTTGTTATTCATTGGCGCTATGGGTAAATCAGCACAGTTTCCACTACATGTATGGTTACCAGATTCGATGGAAGGTCCTACACCCATCTCTGCTTTGATTCATGCTGCAACAATGGTTACAGCTGGTATTTTTATGGTTACAAGAATGTCTCCTCTCTTTGAATTATCAACTATGGCTTTAACATTTATTGTTGTTATTGGTGCTATTACAGCCTTATTTATGGGCTTTCTTGGAGTAGTACAGCATGACATTAAGAGAGTGGTGGCGTATTCTACTTTGTCTCAATTGGGTTATATGATTGTTGCTCTAGGGGTATCTGCATACAGTGCAGGGATGTTTCATGTTATGACACATGCCTTTTTTAAAGCACTTTTGTTTTTGTGTGCAGGTTCTGTAATAATTGGTATGCATCATGATCAGGATATGCGTAATATGGGTGGATTGAGAAGATATATGCCAATTACCTGGATAACTATGTTGTTAGGTAGTTTATCTTTGATTGGAACACCTTTCTTCTCTGGTTTTTTCTCTAAGGATTCTATCATAGAGGCAGTTAAATTTTCTCATTTACCCGTTGCGAATATGGCCTATTGGTTTTTAGTTATTAGTGTCTTTATTACAGCATTTTATTCTTTTAGATTATATTTTTTAGTTTTTCATGGCAAGGAACGCTGGAGAGAATCTAAAGGACATCATGTAGATGCTAATGCAGAGCATCATGGTTTAGCACCTAATGAAAATCCTAAGGAGAGTCCTTGGAGTATGATACTTCCACTAATTTTTTTAGCCATACCGTCTGTAATTATTGGTTACTATACAATTGAACCATTACTATATGGTGGATTTTTTGGAGAATCAATTTATATTAATACTACTTTGCATACTGTTATGGCGAGCATGAGTGAACACTTCGAAGGAGGTGCTAAAGTAATGGGGATTCATGGATTTACAAGTTTGCCATTTTGGCTGGCTTTGGCTGGAGTGGTTTCGGCTTTTATAATGTATATGGTAATTCCCGCATTACCTGAGAAGTTTAAAACTGTTTTTAAACCTATTTATGCCTTATTAGATAACAAATATTATATTGATGATCTTTACTATTTTGTATTTGTTAAAGGATCTCAAAAAATAGGTAGATTTTTCTGGCAGGTGGGTGATGTACTATTGATTGATTCGGTTATTGTTAATGGTAGTGCAAGAGTAGTATCAGTTTGTTCTGTAGTTTTTAGAAAGTTACAGACTGGTTTTATTTATACCTACGCTGTTACTATGATTTTAGGGTTATTAGTTTTCATTATTTACTGGTTTTATCCAGTTATTCTTAAAACATTCTCATAAGAGTTGGGTGCTGGAGTATGGATTATATTTTAAGTTTAGCTATTTGGCTTCCGATCGTATTTGGTGTTGTCATCTTGATAACAGGTGGCAATTCTAGAGAAAAAATTTCAAAAGTATTGGCTCTTATAGGGAGTTTATTGAGTTTTTTAGTTGTATTACCTTTATATTTTAATTTTGACAAAGGTATTTTTTCGATGCAGTATCAAGAATTTTATTCTTGGATTCCTGCTTTGAATCTTAATTATCATTTGGGGGTTGATGGTATTTCTGTGTTACTCCTGCTATTAAATAGCCTAATTACCTTTTTGGTGGTTATAGCGGGGTGGGAGGTTATTAAGAAAAATGTCTCTCAATACATGGCTGCGTTTTTGATTATGTCTGGATTAATTAATGGTGCATTTGCATCCATGAACGCTATTTTATTTTATGTTTTTTTTGAAGGAATGCTAATTCCTATGTATCTAATTATTGGTATATGGGGAGGGCCTAGAAAAGTATATGCTGCAATAAAGTTCTTTTTGTATACGTTGTTAGGTTCATTGTTAATGTTAGTTGCTCTGATCTACCTTTCATACTTAGCAAATGGTAGTTTTGAAATACTGGACTTTTATAATATCCCTCACATTGCAATGGGTACTCAGATATTGTTATTTATCGCCTTCTTTTTATCTTTTGCAGTTAAGGTGCCAATGTTTCCTGTGCATACATGGTTACCGGATGCCCATGTAGAGGCACCAACGGGAGGATCTATAGTATTAGCGGCAATAACTTTGAAAATTGGAGGATATGGTTTTTTGAGGTTTATGTTGCCTATTTTACCTGATGCATCAAGGTATTTTGCACCTGTCATTATTATATTGTCTTTAATCGCTGTTGTTTATATTGGGTTTGTTGCTTTAGTACAGACTGATATGAAGAAATTGGTAGCATATTCTTCTATTAGTCATATGGGGTTTGTGACATTAGGTGTATTTTTATTTTCTGATAATAATCTAAATATTACAGCCTTGGAAGGTTCATTGATGCAAATGATTTCTCATGGGTTTGTTTCTGCTGCAATGTTCATGTGTATAGGGGTTCTATACGATAGGATACATAGTAGAAATATTACTGATTATGGTGGTGTTGCAAATGTAATGCCTAAATTTGCTACTTTTATGATGTTATTTGCAATGGCCAATGCTGGATTACCGGGTACATCGGGATTTGTGGGTGAATTCATGGTTATAATGGGTTCTGTACAAGTTAACTTTATTGTAGGGATATTTGCTGCATCGACTTTGATCCTAGGTGCTGCCTATACCTTATGGATGTATAAGAGAGTGATATTTGGAGCTATTGCTAACCCAGGGGTAGCTAAACTAAAAGATATCAATAAGCGTGAGTATTGTGTATTAGTGATATTAGCAGTAGCCGTATTAGGAATGGGTTTATATCCAGAAATGTTTAGTAGTGTTTTACATGAGTCTGCTAAAAATTTGGTTAATTTAGTAGCACAAACTAAGATTTAATAAGGATTTTCATTAATGAATTTATTAGCAAATTTCACCTCATATGTAATGACTCAACCTGATTGGCTTATTTTGCCAGATGTTAGCTTGTTGATATTATTGGGTTTGGTCTTAGTTATTGACTTATTTATGTCAGATAAGAATCGCAAAATTACTGAGAAGTTTACTTTGTTGGGTCTTATTATTATATTTATCATTCAATTGTCAGTCACCTTCAATCAAGCTTTTCATGCAGAACCAATATTATTTTTTGATAACATGTGCATTAATGATGGTTTATCCAATGTATCAAAGTTAATTATGTATATATTAACATTTGTTGCGTTGGTTTACTCGAGACAATATTTGAAACAACAAAATTTATACAAAGGTGAGTATTATTTATTGATATTATTTGCTTTATTAGGTATGAATATTATGGTTAGTTCTATAAACTATGTCATGATGTTCATTGGTTTAGAGCTATTATCTTTAGCGTTGTATGCCTTGATTGCTTTGAAACGAAATTCTATAAGTTCAAGTGAGGCAAGTTTAAAATATTTTATTCTGGGATCACTTGCTTCTGGTATTTTGTTATTTGGTATTTCTATGATATACGGTGCTACAGGAACTTTGGATATGTTAGAAGTATTCCAAAGAAGCCAAAATTTAGCTGATTCTAAACAGATTCTATTGTTATTAGGAGTTGTGTTCTCAGTGGTTGGGATTGCTTTTAAATTTGGCACTGTACCATTTCATATGTGGGTACCTGATGTGTATGAGGGAGCTTCTACTTCAGTCGCAATGTTTGTGGGTACAGCACCTAAAATAGCTGTTGTGGTATTTGCTTATAGAATTTTATTAGAGTCTTTAGGCACAAACCTAACAGATATCTCTTTGATGTTACAAATTATTGCAGTTGCCTCTTTGTTATTAGGTAATATAGCTGCTATTATTCAAACTAATATCAAAAGAATGTTGGGATACTCAACGATTTCACATATGGGATTTATAATTTTGGGATTTTCAGCTAATCATTTCCAATATGATGGTACATCGTTTCTTAGTTATAATTGGCAAGGATTTTACAGTGCCATGTTCTATGCTATTACATATGTAGGTATGTCTAGTGTTGCATTTGCTGTGTTAATGGCAACTTCTATCAAAGAAAAAGAATGCAAAAATTTGTCTGATTTAGCAGGTCTGAATAGTAGACATCCAGTTTTAGCTTTTATTATGTTGTTAGCCATGTTTTCAATGGCAGGGATACCTCCATTGGTAGGTTTTTATGCTAAGTTTTATGTTATTGAGGCATTAATTGCCAGTCAATTGACTTGGTTAGCAGTATTTGCCGTTTTAATGTCTTTGATTGGTGCTTTCTATTATTTACGTGTAGTGAAGGTAATGTATTTTGATGCTCCAGAAAAAGAATCATCCAAAAAAGATTTAGATTTGGCTATGTTCGCCAAAATATTTCTAGGTTTTAATGGGTTAGCTTTGTTGATATTCGGTATTTATCCAGAGCCAATTATACGTTTATGTGAATATATGTTTAGCATGAGTAAGATACTATAGCTGTTTATAATTGCATGTTATTTTAATATAGAGAAACTTAAAAAACTTGTCTGTTTTTTAATATGATGGTTTTTTTAGGATTAGATCTATAAGGTCTATATGAAGAATACACCAAGCTGAAAAGCAATAGTAGCGTTGTATAGAAACAATATCACAGGATGCATAAGTTAGTTAGCTTCAAGGATAATTTATTGTGACTCACGCCATAATACCATATTTCATAATTTTTAAATTTTTGGCCAAAATTTCTAAAATTTGTTATCTATTTATTTAAAATGAAATTTTTATCTTTTAAGTTATTAATTTAAACATATAATTCTGTAGGGTTCTGTTAAATAGAAATTCTGATTTAATAGTTGAGTATCAGAAGTGGTTTGTTACTGACTATTGTTTTTCATGCTACGCTAACGGATATATGATGAGGTTATGAAAAGAGCCTATTAAGAACACTTTGATTAGGAAAAATGACAATTTTTATCATTAGTGTAATTCTGATTGTGGTTATTATCCAGGTAATTTTTGAATTTTTTAAATTATTTAATGACTGATAAATTTTGTCTGAATGTTAGGTGCTGTTTTCAAGATGATTTTTATTGGATCAGTGATGGCAATTCTTTTATTTAATAAAATTATAGAAAAAAATAAGAAATAATAATTTATGATAAATTACTAAGCTACAAATCTGTAGACTTTTCTTCGAAGTTAAAAACATGACTATATTTTAATTTTTATGGCAATATTTTTGTTTTCTCTCTAACGGTAGGCAGTACAGTTCGTTTCGATCTATATTTTTAATTTAGATTTGGTAGTTATTTTTAAATTATTTTTGCTTTTCCTGTTGGTATATCTTTCTGCTTATTCTTCGATAAAAATAAAGATAATTTGAAATTGATATGTCTTTATCTTTTAATATTTAGCAATCTTCTCTACCTATCATGGTGGAATGTGATTGGATTATTGCAAACATCTTTTTTGTATAGATGATTGAAGCAGGCAAAAGGTGTATTAAGAGAAACTAAAGATTTAGTTATCAATTTAAAAAGTGATTAATAGCAATTCTAATAAAAAAAGGATTGTAGGATATACTTTATTATTTGATGATTGTTAAATTCGGTTCATAATATTTATGTGTTGAATAATCAATATAATCAATATACAAAAGAATTTTTTCTAGCAACTTTTTAGTAAATTGTTCCTAAAATAATAAGAAATATCATGGCTATAAATCCCTCTAGAAGAGGGATTTATTTACTGATTTAAAACATTTAGAATCTCATTTTTGACATCATTAATTGATTGCGTCCCATCGACTTCAACGTAAATTAGTTTACCGGTTTGATATAGTTTTTTATAGAAGTCAGACAAAATTTCGGTTTGTTGATGATAAATATCTAAGCGATTACGAACTGTTTCTTCCTTATCATCTTCACGTTGTATTAATTTTTCACCTGTAATATCGTCTATATAATGTTGTTTAGGTGGATTGAACGTTGTATGATAGGTACGTCCTGAAGGTAAATGTACCCAGCGACCAGACATCTTTTTAATAATTTCTTCATCAGGTACTTTCAATTCAAACACATAATCCAATTCAAGATTATTTGCTATCATTGCTTCTGCCTGTGCTAAGGTACGAGGAAAGCCATCAAATAAAAAACCATTAGTGCAGTCATCTTGAGCAACTCGTTCTTTGACAAGGCTAATAATGATATCATCATTGACAAGATTTCCTGAATTCATAACTTTTTTAGCTTGTAGACCCAAAGGAGTTTCTTCTTTAATTGCAGTCCTTAGCATATCACCAGTAGATATTTGTGGGATATTGAATGTTTCACAAATAAATCTAGCTTGAGTCCCTTTACCTGCGCCTGGTGGGCCTAATAGTAATATTTTCATAATAATTCCTTATTTTTTTTAATTAATTCAATTACTTTATTTAAGTCTTCTGGTGTATCAACACCTATACTAGTCTTTTCTTCTGTCACTAGTACACTAATTGCATAGCCATGCCATAAAATTCTTAATTGTTCCAATGACTCTACGTGTTCTAATGAGGAAGTGCCTAGTTTATAATAGGTTTTTAGAAATTGAGCACGATAAGCATATAACCCAATATGTCTCAATATCGATAATTCAGGATTTTTATTCCTTAAAAAAGGAATGAGTGAGCGACTAAAATACATAGCTTCTTGATTTTTATTTAAGACTACCTTAACAATATTAGGATTTTTATATTCTTCTTCTGAATAAATGGGATGTGCCAATGTGGCTATAGGTGTACTACAGCCAGCTAATTTAGCAGCCAGTTGGTTAATTAGTTGAGGATTAATCAACGGTTCATCACCTTGTATATTAAGTATAATTTCATCATCAGGTATGTTTAGTTTTTGTACAGCTTCAGCTAAACGATCAGTACCACTTTGATGGCTACTACTGGTTTTAATAAATGAGAAATTAAATTTTTGGCAAACTTCAGCGATTTTATCACTATCAGTAGCGATGACGACTTGTTTTGCATGGCTCTTCTTCGCTTGATTGGCAACTCTTATAATCATTGGGATTCCAAGAATATCCGCTAATGCCTTATTCGGCAATCGGGAAGATTCGAGTCGTGTGGGAATTAAAATTGTAAAATCAGCTGAGGGCGTCATACTCTTCCTGTGAGATAGTTCTGGCCTGAGATTCCAGTAAGATAGGAATGCCATCTTTAATAGGAAAGGCCAGTTTTATCTGTTTAGAAATTAATTCCTGTTTTTCAGGAAGATAGATTAGCTTGCCTTTAGTGATAGGGCAAACTAGTATTTCAAATAGTTTCTTATCCATGTTAATTCCTATTGTAATGTTCTTTTAAATAATCAATAACCGCATCGGGGAAACCACTTTCAACAGATATTGTGATGGGTAGAACAAAAACATTGTTAAGTGATATGTTATGAATTTTTACTGCGTCTTTTTCCGTGATGATAACACATTCATATTGCTTTGCTAACTCTTTAATAGGGAGTGTTTTATGATCCTGAAAAACAATTTTATCACGTATAGTAATGCCTGATTCTTCTATCTTAGAAAAAAATCTTTCTGGGTTAGCAACAGCACAAGCTACAGCCACTTGTTTATGATAGAAAAAACTAAATTGAATGACTTGCTCTGGTTGATTGAGTAGATATAGTTTATTAGACTGAGTTTTTGAAAAAAATATTTTACTGTGATAAGAAGCAATAGATTCCCTAACTTGATATTTATTAATAGCATCTTCTGGTATATTAGAAATCAAAATAAAAGGTATGGACTGTAATCTAGTCAAGGACTCTCTTAAGGGGCCGTTAGGTAATAACTTTAAAGGTTTATTAACATCGTTATAAGGGAAAACGACAATTTCTATATCCCTTTTCATTTGGTAGTGCTGGAGTCCATCATCACTAATAATTATATCTAAATCAGGGAAATGGTTGAGTAGATAGTTAATTGCATGATTACGTTGTGGAGAAACAACTGTTGGGCAATTTGTTTTTTGAGCAATTAATAATGGTTCGTCACCGTATTTTTTGGCAGATCCATGAATGTACACCTGTAAAGTTTCATGGGAATTTCTAGCATAACCTCGACTGACAATCCCGACTTTAAAACCTTTTTGAGTAAGTTCTTGTGCTAGGTAAATGACTGTTGGTGTTTTGCCGGTTCCTCCCACATGTAGGTTACCTATTACAATAATGGGTAATGGATGTTTTTGTGAAGCAAGAATGGATTGTTGGTATAGCCAAAATCTAGTTTTACTAGCTAGTTTGTATAAAAATGATAAAGGTGTTAAAACAATTGAGGTAATTGGGTTAGATTTTTGCCAATGAGTCTCTACTATTTTTCTGAGTTTTGAAAAAATAATCTTCATAATAGTTATTTTTTAACTAGATTGATCTAGTCCGTAATTGGGAAGTAACAATGCACAGTCTTCTTTTTTTCTGATGTATTTCTTTCTGCCAGGAATTGGTTGACAAATAATTAAAGTATTTTCTTTGCTTTGTCTGGATGTATTAAGTTGTTCTGACAGTGGAGATGGATTTTGGATTTCAAGTGCAATTTTTTTCTTTTGATACCAGTAAGGTTTATAAAGATCAATAAATTCAATTCTAATATTTTGTTTGGTTAAGGACAAAATATTTTGATATTGTTCTATGTTAGATTCTTCAACCAATGAAATAGCAACACCATTGGCACCTGCACGCCCTGTGCGACCAATTCTATGTACATAATTCTCAACTTGTTGTGGTAAATCATAATTAATCACAAAAGGTAATGCTTCAATATCTAATCCTCTTGCTGCAACATCAGTAGCAACTAATGCCTGTATATTGCCTTGTTTAAATTTCAATAATGTATCTGTTCGGTTACTCTGAGTTTTATCGCCATGAATAGAAAGTACACTTATTCTTTTTCGTGTTAAATAATGTGCTACTCTCTCTACCGTTGCTTTGGTATTGCAAAAAATAATCACCTGATACATATTTAGTTCAGAAATCAAAGTATACAACAGTGTCCTTTTTTGTGGATTATCAACACCCACAAAATGCTGTACTACATTAATATTAGTTGTATTTTTTGGTGCTATTTCAATACGTTGTGGTTGGTATAAAAATTCTTTAGTCAGAAGTTCTATTTGTTTGGAAAAAGTAGCTGAAAACAAAGCTGTTTGTTTTTTATTAGGTAAATGGCTAAATATTTTACAAATATCATCAAAGAAACCAATATCGAGCATTTTATCTGCTTCATCTAAAATAACAATTTCTACCTTATTCAATTGTACTGCTTTTTGTTCAATTAAATCATTTAGACGGCCAACTGTTGCTATTAAAATTTCAATGCCTTGCCGCAGTTGTTCAATTTGAGGGTTAATATTTGTCCCGCCATAAAGAACTGCGTATCTAAGAGGAATATGTTGTACGAATAAGGCAATATTTTCTTGAACCTGTTGAGCGAGTTCACGAGTAGGTACTAAAACTAACATCCTAACAGGATGCATGGCAGGGGAAGTACTATTATTTGCATATCTTTTGAGGCGCTCAATTGTAGGCAGTGCATAGGTAGCAGTTTTACCAGTTCCAGTTTGAGCGATAGCAAGTAAATCATTTCCAGCCATAATTATTGGAATAGCAGTCTTTTGAATATCAGTAGGTTCTTCAAAACCTAACTGATTTAGTGTGTTAACTATTTCTGGTGACAATCCAAGTGAGGTAAATGGGTTCAATGTATAAAACTCCTATAATTATTTCTTTAATTTAACTGTGTCAATTGTATGATTTTCACCTTTAGTTAGAATTAAATCAGCTCGTTCTCTAGTAGGTAAAATATTTTCTTGTAGATTTAGACCATTAATATTTTTCCATACGTCTTTGGCAAATACTATCGCTTCTTCAGCACTAATTAGTGTGTAAGAGTGAAAATAAGAATTTGGATCTTTAAAAGCAACATCTCTTAATTTAAGAAATCTTTCTAAAAACCATTTTTCTAGTAACTTTTCACTGGCATCTACATAAATAGAAAAATCCACAAAATCAGAAACAAAAACAAGATGGTCAGAATCTAAATTAACTGTGTTGTCTTGTAAAATATTTAGACCCTCTAGTATCAATATATCGGGCTGGTCAACTATTTCGTGCTGGTTAGGGATAATATCATAAGTAAGTTGTGAATAAAGTGGTACTTTGATGTGTCTTTTCCCAGATTTTACATCATATATAAATCGCAGTAGTTTATGCATGTTATAAGACTCAGGAAAACCTTTTCTATTCATAAGGTTTTTTTCTACTAGTGTATTCATATCGTATAAAAAGCCATCAGTTGTGACCAGATCTACTTTTCTTCGATTTGGCCATTGACTGAGGATAGTTTGTAAAATACGAGATGTAGTACTTTTTCCAGAAGCAACACTACCGGCGATACCTATAATATAAGGCATAGTTTTAAGTTTAATCCCCAAAAAGTTATGTAATACATTTTGACGTCTGATATTTTCTTCAATGTAGTAATTAATCAAACGTACTAGCGGTAAAAAAATAGTACTAACCTCATCCAAAGAAAGATTTTCGTTAAGGCCTAATAATGGTTTTAAATCTTGTTCAGTTAGTGTTAATGGTACATTATTTCTTAACTCTGACCATTGTTCTCTGTCAAAAGTGAGATAGGGGGTTAAGTTTTTTTGTTTGGTTGTTTCCATGTGTTGTTTACTTTAGGGTTGTAAATTGAGTATCTTGGCTAATTTTACTTAACCCATTGATATAAGGTCTTAACTTTTCAGGGATATAAATAGAACCATCTTGATTTTGGTGATTTTCTAAAACAGCAACCAAAGCTCTACCCACAGCAACACCTGAACCATTCAAAGTATGAACCAGTTTATTTTTACCATTTTCGTCTTTAAATCTTGCTTTCATTCTTCTTGCTTGAAAATCTTCACAGTTAGAGCAACTTGAAATTTCTCTGTAAGTATTTTCTGATGGAATCCAAACTTCTAAATCATAAGTTTTGGCAGCACTAAATCCCATATCACCTGTACATAAGATAACAACTCGATAAGGGAGCTCTAATGCTTGTAAGACAGCTTCAGCATGTGAAACCATTTCTTCAAGTGCTTCATAAGATTTGTCTGGATGAGTTATTTGTACCATTTCTACTTTATCAAATTGATGTTGTCGGATTAATCCTTTTGTATCTTTACCATGAGAACCTGCTTCTGATCGAAAACAGGGAGAATGAGCAGTCATTTTGAAAGGTAATTGTTGACCATCAACTATTTTCTCTCTGAAAGTATTGGTTAGAGTGATTTCCGAAGTAGAAATCAGGTATTGGCTTTTTTGTTCAGATTCAGTATCTCCTGATATGACTTGGTACATATCCTGTGCAAACTTTGGTAATTGCCCAGTACCATATAAAATATCGGGATTAACAATATAGGGGGTATAATGCTCTGTGTAACCGTGTTGTTCTGTATGTAAGTCAATCATAAATTGAGCGAGTGCTCTGTGTAGTCTAGCAATAGAACCTTTTAGAACGGAAAAGCGTGAACCGGATAGTTTAGTACCAGCATTAATGTCTAAACCTAAAGTCTCCCCTAACTCAACCTGATCTTTAATATTGAAATCAAATATTTTGGGTGTACCATACGTTCTAATCTGAATATTATCATTTTCATCTTTGCCTAGAGGAACCGACTCATTAGGGATATTAGGAATTGATAATAGCCATGACTCTAATTCTGTCTGAACTTTTTTAAAATTTTGCTGTATAGAATTTAGTTGATCATTAATAGTAGATACTTGTTTCATCAAGTCTGAAATATCTTCCTTTTTACTTTTTTTTATACCTATTTCTTTGGATATGATATTCCTCTGAGACTGTAAATTTTGAGTTTCAGTTTGTAACTGTTTCCTCTGTTCTTCCAGTTTGATAAATAAAGAGTTATCCAAATGATAGCCTTTATTTTTGAGTTGGTGAGCTACTTGAGTAATATTCATTCTGAGTAATTGTACATCAATCATAAAAATTCCTAAAACCTTAAAGTAAACACCGTGATTTTACATTTTATCTGTTTAAAAATAAATGTCTTTGAGTGTATGCAACAAAACAAATTTAATACATATCTTTATCTTAGGTTTGAAAAATTTTTAACATTATAATGACTTTTAAAAGTAAGGCTATTTTTTCAATATTATATAGGTTAAAATGTTCTGCTTAGGGTTACCTTGTGATTTTGCTGATTATAATTGTTGGTGTTATAAAATTTTATTTTTAATTTGAGAGGTGATTTCATTTATGGTTTTTTTTGAGAAAAATAAATCCAATACGCGTTCGGTTACTCATAAAAAAATAGAAACAGAAGAGCCCCCTAGTTGGTTGCGTCATTTAGAAGAGATGAGGGAAAAACGTAAGGAAAAAGAGAAAAAAATATTTTTTAATTCTCAAAAGAATAATGAGCTTGCTAATATTTCAGTTAGATCAGAAAATACAACAAACAAAATCAATTTTGTCACGAAGAAAACCTCTGCAGATTATGTTAATCATAATAACAGTTCACCAGAAATCAAAAATAAAATTTATCAATATTATTTAAAGAAATGGCAACAGGAACATAACCAATCGCTCAATGATCAAGTAGGTGAAACTCAAATATTGTTAGCAAATAGATGGACTTTGAAATCTGATAATATTTTATTGCAATCAGATTCTATTAGTGAGGAAGATAGTTCTGTTTTATTTTTTAATGATTCTCAAGAGTTAGAAAAAGCCAATCCTAATGAATCTGATCAAAATGAAGAAATGAGTAATGAAGATCTACCAAATACAATGATTAGTGTAACTGTTGTAAAGCCTAATCTGAATCCAAATAAAAATTTATGTATTGTGGATGAAAAAGAATTTGTAGAGTCAATTAAAGCACAATTAAAACCACATTTACAAGATATTCTAGAGGGAATGATTAAAAATATGTTATTGAATAATTATGAGATTATGTTATCTTGTGTGCAAAAAGAAATTCAGTCTGAAATTCCTAATGTTATTGATGACATATTAGAACACAATGTCAAAAGCATCATTAAGAGATAATTTTATCCAATGACAATTTATTCCAATTTAGAAAAATTAATATTAGCTAACGAGCATTAGTTTATAAAATTTTGTTTTTTTGTAAATGATGGGTGATTGTTCAACTAAATCTTAATATATTGATATTTTGATCAATTTGTATTTCTAAGATAGAATTAGAATAATTACTCTAAATTTATAAAGAGTAGACTAGATAGTTTTTAGAGATTTTACGCTTAAATATCATGTGTCACAAAGTGGTCAGGAGTGTTTATGAACATAAAAAAGATTTTACTTAGTTTGCTTTCATTTGCTAGTTCTTTTATCTTTTCTTCGGGTATGGGTGTTCCAGTGTACTCTACTGATGCGGCCAGTACGGCGAATGCTAATGGGGCAGAAGCCAAAAGTCCTTCAGTTATAGTAGGTAATCCGGCAGGTTTGATTTATTTAGATGGAACACAAATAGAAAATAATTTATTTATTTTACAGCCTGATTTTAGTTATCATGATGCTAGGGGATATACTTTCAATACACACGAGTCTTTACGTGGTAAGACTTCTGGTAATATTGGTCATCGTTTAGAGGTTCCAGGTATATTTCTTAGTCACAGACTAAAAGAAAGCGCTGTGCTTGGTGTTGGGCTTTATATACCGTTTGGTATTGATTTTGATTATCCTTTTGATAGTGTGACTCGATATAATGGTAATAGAGTAAGAATTGTTTCTGTTATTTTAAATCCTACTTTAGCTTTTAAAATTAATGAGAAACATGCTATAGGTATAGGCTTTTATACACTTTACTCAATGAGTAAGCTAAGACAGTTTGCAGATTTAACTTATGGTGTTAATGCTTATATTGATAGGGTGATTCCTTTTGCTAATGATCAACATAATGGTTATCAACATGCATTACCTGCAACAACATTTGAAGGATATGCTAAGTTGAGAGGGGATGCATGGAATTATGGGTTCACTTTTGGTTGGTTATGGGATATTAATAATGCAGTTAGAGTGGGTCTAAGTTATAGGTCTAAATCATCTGTGAAATTTAAGGGGCATGTGAATTGGAATATTTATGGTAGTGGTTGGACGATACCTATCGTAGGCTCTGTGTTGGAATATATGTATAGAAAGCTTGGTTATGCAACAGATGAGAAAGTTTCATACACTTTAAATTATCCGGATTTATGGCAAGTCAATGGTGTGTGGCAAATTAACAATAAATTGAATCTATTGGGGAATATTGGGTATTCTAGAGATGGTAAACAACGTGCCTTACAAGTTAATTGGATTAGTCCTAAAATGGCTCCAGATGCTCGGAATTATACTCATCCCGATTTGATTTGGGGAAATTTTACTAAAATTGCTATTAATTTTCGTAATACTTGGAGAGCAAGTGTCGGTGCAACTTATCAATATTCGGATCCGTTACAATTAAGATTCGGAATGATGTATGCTTTATCAGCAGTTCGAGATCCTAAAGATCGATTACCTATTACGGCGGACGAAGACAGAATCATGTTAGGTATGGGAGCAAATTATAGATATAATCAAAATTTAACTTTGAGTTTGTCGTATAATTTTTTGAAATTAAAACCTGCTAAGGTGGATGTGGGTAGTTATTGTGGTGGCTCTGTTGAATTTGGTTTGGGTGCTGTAAATTGTGTTGATAGTCGTGGTAGTACTAGTACGACAGTTAAATCCAGTGCGCATATGATAGGTTTTGGTTTGAAATATAAATTTTAAATGGTGCAATTTGATAGGATCGGAATGTTTTAAACATTCCGATCTTTTTATCATGTAGAATACATAGATTAATATTGAGTATATCGCAATGAAAACAGAAAAAAGTGATGCTATTACGGTTACACAGTTGAATTCGAGAGCGAAACATTTATTAGAGACTAATTTTTCTAATTTTTGGATTCAGGGGGAGATTTCTGGGATTACGCAATCATCTCTTGGCCATTATTATTTCACCTTGAAAGATGACAAATCTCAGGTTTCTTGTGCCTTATTTAAACATCAAGCAAAAAAATCACAATTTGATTTAAAAGAGGGTGAAGAAGTTCAATTGAGTGGTAAAGTGACTTTATATGAACCAAGAGGTCATTACCAAATTATAGTGGACAAAATTGAGCCTAAAGGTTTGGGTCAACTGTATATAGAGTATATTAGGTTAAAAGAAAAATTGGAAAAACTTGGTTACTTTGATCTTAAACATAAAAAGTCAATTCCTTTTTTCCCAAAAAAAATTGGAGTGATAACCAGTGCTTCAGGAGCAGCGTTGAGGGATATTTTAACGACTTTAAAAAGACGAATGAGTCAGATTGGTATTGTTATTTACCCTGTTATGGTACAGGGTAAAGATAGTGCAGTACAAATTGCAAATGCAATAAATTTAGCAAATAATAGGGATGAAGTAGATATTTTAATAGTTGCCAGAGGAGGAGGTAGTTTAGAAGACCTATGGTCTTTCAATGAAGAAATAGTTGTCGAATCTATTTATCAAAGTAAAATACCTGTCGTTAGTGGTGTAGGACACGAGACTGATTTTACTTTAACTGATTTTGTTGCAGATTTAAGAGCACCTACGCCTACAGGAGCAGCAGAGTTAGTTAGTCCTAATAAGGAAGATTTACTGAAGGAATTGAATAGTTATCTATATCGTATACAACAAATTTTATTAAATCGTTATAATGAAGCCAGTCAGCGTTTAGATTTATTAGCACGGCTATTGATTAAGCCATCACAAATATTAAATGGGAAAAAACAAGGATTAACTCATTATCATGTACTGCTGAAAAATGAGATTTCAGAAAAATTAAATTACTACCACCTAAAATTACAACGTTATATTTTAAGTTTACAGAAAAATAGACCAGAAATCGGGGAACTTAAGAAGGAGTTGCAATATATTAAAAATAGTTTACTACATGAGTGGCAAATGTTAATTCACACAAAGAAAAGTACTTTAACTACTTTTTCTCAGTTGATAGAAGCTGTATCTCCTAAGAAAATGCAGGAAAGAGGGTATAGTATTGTGACAGACATTAATGGTAATGTAGTTAGTTCCAGTAGGAAGTTAAAGAATAATCAAAGACTAAAGATTAATTTTATTGATGGGCAAACTAAGGTTATTGTGGATAGTCAACTGGATCTGTTTAATTAATTTTTTTGACGGTAGAATAGTAATAAATTTCGGAAATCATCTGGGTTTTTAGTAAAAGTAATTTCTCCGCTTACAGGAAAATGAAAGTCCAATAGCCTAGAAATCCAAAATCTAATAGCTGCTGATCGTTTGGCGATTAAGAAATATTCTTTTTCCTGATCTGTTAAAGCACGTATGCGTTCATAGCCGGCTAAGATTGCTTTTTCTTGCTCTATGTTAATAGTATTTTCTTGTGTTCTCGACCAGTCATTAATGGTTATTGCCAAATCATATATAAAAAGACCATTGCATGCATAATAAAAATCAATAAAACCAGCTACCTCATTATTATAAATTAGTACATTATCTCTAAACAAATCAGCATGGATGATTCCATTTGGTAAATTTTCTATCATATGGTTATTTAGAAAATTTAATTCATCTTTTAATAGTAATTGATCATTTCTAGGTAATAAATTAAATAATTGATTTGATTTATTATTCCACCATAATTTGTATCGAGGATTGGACATAGTTTGGCTAAAGTAAGTACTTTCTACATGCATTTTTGCCAACATAGCCCCTACATTAAAACATTGTTGTTCATTGGGGTATTCAACTGCAGAACCATTTAGGCAAGTAACCAAGATAGCGGGTTTATGTTTCAAAAAGCCAAATAATTTTCCATTGATTTGAGGTACAGGGGCAGGGCAAGCAATTTGGTGTTGATTTAAAAATAGAGTTAAGTTGAGGTAGAAAGGGAGTTCTTCTGCTTTTAATTGTTCAAAGATAGTCAGGACGTAACGACCATGAGTAGTGTCCACAAAATAGTTAGTATTAGTAATACCACCAGAAATACCCCTGTAAGTGATTAGTTCACCTAGTGAATAATTCTCTAAAAAAGTTTCAAGTGTTTTAAGATCAAAAGTGGTATAAACTGACATAATGCAATAGTATATTTGAAAAGTCCGATTTTACAATGGACTAACTTAAAATAGCAAAACTAAAAAACGACTTAATATTGCTTTTTAATATTATTTTATAATGTTTGGTTGTTTCCTGTTTTTGATGGCTTCCTATTTCTATTTTTATTTTGTTGATTAGTAGGTGGTTTAGTTTGGTTCTCGATAATTTTTGTCCACCATTGTACTTTGTTCTCATTGATATTATTACTTTTAGTTCGGAGTACAAAAAAATCATAAGCAGCTCTAAATCTGGGATGATTAAGTAATTTCTGGATTTGTTGCCTAGATTTGGCAGTCTCTAAACGATTCTGCATAAGCCAAATTTCATTCATACTTGCTATATTTTTGTTAGGTATATCCGAAATGATATGATCCTCATTCATCACAGACAGAATTGCTTCATGTAATGCCTGTGGGGGCTTCATCCCTTGTGACTGGTTATATTGCCATTTTTTCTCTACAATTGGCCACAATAAAGCAGAAATTACAAATCCTAAAGAAATACTTTGATTATTTTGGAGTCGATAGTCGGTTTGTTGTAAAGTATTTTTCACCAGTGATTTATCATTATCACTATGGTACTCAAATATGACTTTAGTAATAGGGTGAATAAAAGGTAAAATTTTTAGTTTTTTTAATAAAAGAATACATTGATAAGCGTGTTTAGAGTAAATAATTTTAACCCACTCATCGAATAATCTGGAACCAGGTTCATTAGGCAGTAAATAGGCATTTTTTTGCATATTTTCAAGTAAAGAAGTTTCTATCGTTAAGTTAGTTTTAACAGCTATTCTAGCTGCGCGTATAATGCGTATGGGATCTTCTTTTAATCTTGTTTCTATCTCTCCTATCATAATTAATTTTTTATTTTCTAGATGTTGCAATGCATTATGATAAGAGTGAATATTTTGATTAATCGGATCTAGATAAAGTGCATTACAGGTAAAATCTCTTCGATTAGCGTCATCATGAATAGATCCATACTGATTATCTTGAATAATTCTACCTTCGTGGTTAACGTAGTTACTTTGACTTCTAAATGTAGAAACCTCTAAAGTTTGTCTACCTGTATAAACATGAACAATGGGAAATCTCTTACCAATAATCTGTGCATGCTTTCCTGCACGTCTAAATATTTTTTTAATCTCTTCTGGAGGGGCATTAGTGGCAATATCAAAATCTTTTGGTGTTTGATTTAGAATTAAATCTCTTATTGCACCACCAACAATAAAAGCTTCATAGTTGTTGTCATGTAATATATCAATGACTTGTAAAGCATCTTTGCTAATGTCAGATGGAGATAAATTCAAACTTGACATTGGAATGATTTCCGAGGTGGTCTCAGGAGCATTGCTAAATTTTTTTGAGAGTAAGTTTTTAAATATCTTAAGCATAATATTTTAGTTATTTATTTAAATGAAGTATTAATTTTTGCTAATTATAAAACCTTTCGAATTTTTAGGATGTTGTTTTGGATAAAATTTAGTATAATGGCATTTTATAACGAAATAGTTAGTTAAAATTAACAGGGTTTAATTATGTACCATTATACTTCCGATACAACCCATTTTATGCAAGATTTTTTGCAAAATAATCCTAAAGAGCAAGACCAAAGATTAAAGCATAGAAATAAATTGTGGGATGTTACATTAAATTTTGATGAGTTAATTCAATTTGAATTAGGAGAAATTCCTAAAAAGCCTTACACTTACTTTCCAAATATTGAACAAGAATGACTGTACACTATCAAATTGATAATGAGGTATTTACACATTACATTAAGAAAATAAGTCCTACTCATCAAGTTTTAGCGACTATCCTAGACTATAATAGTCATCATCCCAAGGGTGGTATGATGATTGATCCTATGCAAATGCAGGTACTTACCTGGTTAGCTCGCCTGGTTGACGCCAAGTATTATTTGGAAATTGGTGTGTTTACTGGGTATAGCAGTACAGCTATGGGGTTGTGTTTACCTTCTGATGGACAGTTACATTTGTGTGATATTAGTGTGACTTACACTGATATTGCTAGGAAGTTTTGGTGTGATGCAGGTATTGAAAATAAAATACAATTATATTTACAACCTGCATTAATTACTCTAAGAGAGTTATTGAAAGATGGTAAACATAATTTTTTTGACTTGGTTTTGATTGATGCTGATAAAGCACTTTTGATAGATTACGTTGAAAATAGCTATCCGTTAGTCAGACAAGGTGGCATTATTGCGATTGATAACACATATCAAAAGGGTAAAGTAGCAGCAAGTGCAGAAACAGATGATTCGATTTCACTACAGGTTATACGTAGGTTTAATAAGAGTATTATGAACGATAATCGATTTAGTTCAGTAATGCTACCATTGGGTGATGGTCTAACGTTATTAATGAAAAAGTGATAAATATTATGAGTAATGAAATAATACAAATGCTTGCAGCCTTGTTGGGCGTAACTGGAATTATTTTTGGTGCTTTTGGTGCCCACGCATTGAAAAAAATTTTTGATACTGAGCAATTAACAAGTTTTGAAGTAGGGGTAAGATACCAAATTTATCATGCGTTGTTCTTATTATTTATTAGTATGAATGATTCGATTACTTGTGTTCATAGGGATTGGCTTGTATATTTGGTATTTGTTGGTGTGTTGATGTTTTCAGGTTCGATTTATGTATTGAATTTAAGTAAATTAGGCTCTAACAAATTTAAATTTTTATGGCCAGTGACACCGATAGGGGGTATGTTATTGATTATTTCATGGTTTTTGGTTGCTTTTTCAGCATTCTGTAAATAATAAGAAGGAGACATCATGCCTAAAGTAGGTATTATTATGGGCAGTAATAGTGATTGGCCAATTATGCACAAAGCAACTGAAATTTTTCAGCAGTTCGAAGTTGATTATGAAACAAAGATCATTTCAGCTCATCGTACTCCTGACTTAATGTTTGAATATGCTGAAAATGCTGAAAAACGAGGCTTAAAAGTAATTATTGCAGGTGCTGGGGGTGCTGCACATTTGCCTGGTATGGTAGCAGCTAAAACAATGATTCCTGTATTAGGTGTACCTATACCAAGTAAGTATCTAAGGGGTGAAGACTCTTTATTGTCTATTGTTCAGATGCCTAAAGGAATACCTGTAGCTACTTTTGCTATTGGAGAGGCAGGTGCCGTTAATGCTGCAATTTTTGCTATTACTATATTAGCAAGTGCAGACCGTAACATCGAATTACAGAAAAAGCTATCAGAATTTAGAAGGAATCAAACTAATAAAGTCTTAGAGATGAAGTTGGATTAATTATGCTAAAAAAGTATATGAGATTTTTTATTATAAGCAATTTATTCTGCTTTTTAGTTGCCTGTTCTGTTAGTGATAATGGAGCACCGCCCTCTGAGTTAACTGAAGAGGCACTAATTACACAAATCGCCTCTAATTTACAGTCTTTAGCTGTGCTCAACTTAGGGCCAATTCAATTAATGCAGTATAAAAAAAGTATTGAAGATTTAAATTATTCCTACGAAGAATTACAAACGCTAAATAAAATAGTGGAAGATCGTGTACAAAGTCAAAAAATATCCAGAGAATATGCAGAGGCTATGTATATAAGTTTGATGCAAGCTATGTTACACCAAAGAAACAAAATAACGAAACTAACCGACTATACGATATATTGATGATGTATACTACTAATTCTAAAAAAAATAATAAGATTATTTTACCTCCTGAAACTTTAGGTATATTGGGTGGTGGCCAGTTGGGTACAATGTTTACTATTGCCGCTAAAACCATGGGTTATAATGTACTTGTTTTAGACCCAGATGTTGATGCTCCTGCAAAAATGTTTGCTGATCAACATATATGTAAGCATTATGATGATCCAGAGGCTCTGAAGCAGTTAGAACAGTGTGCTGCTGTAACGACAGAGTTTGAAAATGTGAGTGTTGATCTGATGGAGAGATTAGCTAAATCGGTTCGCGTGTCTCCTTCTAGTGAATGTGTTGCTATATTACAAAATAGAATTCTAGAGAAAAAAAAGATTCAAACTGCAGGTTTGAAGACTGTACCTTACCGAGTGATTGATTCATATATTGATTGTAATACCGATTGTGTGGAATTATTGCCAGGTATTTTGAAGACAGCTACTTTAGGTTATGATGGGAAAGGTCAAATTTTAGTTAATGATTTAATAGAGTTAAAACAAGCATTTTTAGATTTAAAAAGTGTTCCCTGTGTTTTGGAAAAAAAATTAGATTTACAATCTGAAGCTTCAGTAGTAATTTCTCGATTAGATCAGAATACTGTTAAATGTTTTCCTGTAGCAGATAATGTCCATAAAAATGGTATTTTATTTACTTCCACAGTGCCTAGTGGGTTAATGCCAAACATTCAATTAGAATTGCAAAGCCATGCCATACAATTAGCAAATCATCTAGACTATGTTGGCGTTTTAGCGGTCGAATTTTTTATTGTCAATGATAAACAAAAAATTTATGTCAATGAAATAGCACCACGACCGCATAATTCTGGGCATTATACTTTAGATGCGACACTTTCGAGTCAATTTCAGCAACAGGTTAGGATATTGTGTGGGTTACCACCATTAGATACTGATTTGTTGAGAGCATGTACAATGGTCAATGTATTAGGTGACTTATGGCCTCGAAATACACAAGATCCTGATTGGCAAATTTTATTACGAGAACCGGTTGTGCATTTGCATTTATATGCCAAGAAAGAGGCAAGACCAGGGCGAAAAATGGGGCATTTTAATGTCTTAAGTGACACGCCGGAAAAAAGCTTATCAGTGGCACATGATTTATTTAATCATCTAGAAAGTTGCTCAGCAGTATGATCGTATTGGGACTTGAATCCTCTTGTGATGAAACAGGTGTTGCTTTATATGACTCTGACAAAAAACAATTATTGGCACATGGTCTACATAGTCAAATCGCGATGCATGCTGAGTATGGTGGTGTTGTTCCTGAGCTGGCAAGTCGTGATCATATAAACAGAATAGCAGAGTTAACCGAGAAATGCGTATCTGATGCGACTATTTCTTGGAAAGATATTGATGCTATTGCTTATACACAAGGGCCAGGACTGGGAGGAGCTTTATTAGTTGCAACTGGTTTTGCCCATGGATTGGCACTTTCTCTAGATAGGCCTTTAATACCAGTGCATCATCTTGAAGGACATTTACTTTCACCTTTATTATCAGAAAATAAACCAGAATTTCCTTTTATTGCGTTATTGGTTTCCGGAGGTCACACACAACTTTTTAAAGTTACCGGTATTGGTGAGTATGAGTTATTAGGTGAATCTGTAGATGATGCAGTAGGGGAGGCATTTGATAAGACAGCCAAGTTATTAGGGTTACCTTACCCTGGTGGTGCTCAGTTATCTCGTCTAGCAAATTTGGGTGATGAGGAGGCTTACTTGTTTCCTAGACCTATGTTGTATAGCAAAGATCTTAATATGAGTTTCTCTGGTTTGAAAACTGCAGTATTAACTAAGGTGACGACATTAACAAGAAATAATAAAGTAACATTATCTGAGAAACAAATTTATGATATCGCTGCTTCATTTCAAGCTGCAGTGGTAGAAGTATTACACAAAAAAGTAGAACTGGCTTTGGAGGTTACTGGATTAAATCTTTTGGTTGTAGCAGGAGGGGTGGGTGCTAATCAAGCTTTAAGACAGGCATTGAAAAAATTAAAATCTAAAGTTTATTTTCCTGAATTACAATGGTGCACTGATAATGGTGCTATGATTGCTTTAGCGGGTGCGATGCGTTTGGATATAAGAAAAAAAGCACAATCCTTTACTGTAAAATCACGTTGGTCTTTAACAGATATTAACAATTAAAGATAGAGGAGTAGATGGATGTCTGAAGAAAAATACACAAAAGAAAAAGTTTTATGGTCTAAAAAGTATACTGACAAATTAATGACATTTACTATCACAAGACCTGAAAGCTATCAATTTAAGCCAGGCCAATTTTCACGTATTGGATTACCTGAAGACTCAGGATTTATATGGAGAGCTTACTCAATTGCCTCGAGTGTCAATGAGAATTTCCTTGAATATTATGTTGTTCTAATTGAAAATGGCTCAATGAGCCAACGTTTATCTAGTATTAAAGATGGTGACGAAATTTTGTTAGACAAAACAGCTTTTGGATTTTTATTGCCTGAGCGATTTGAGTCAGGAAAGAATTTAGTGATGTTGGCAACAGGTTCTGGTATTGCACCTTTTTTGTCACAGTTAAAATTTTTAGCACTTTGGGAACAATTTGATAAGGTTATTTTAGTACATTCTGTGAGTTATCAAGACGAGCTAGTCTCATTGGCGTTAGTTAATAAATTACATGATTATCCTGAATTATCTTCGGTATTGACACAGTTACAATTTGTACCGGTAGTTACTAGAAATGAAGTGGATGGGGCATTTAAAGAGCGAGTACCTGCTTTGATTGTTTCAGGTCAGCTCGAGGAAAGAATAGGATTCAAATTTACTCCAGAAGATACAAGATTTCTAATTTGTGGTAATCCTAAAATGGTTCAAGATACATTTAAATCACTATTAGATAGAGGGTTTTCTATGCATCGAAACCATTTACCAGGACAGATTATTATGGAAAATGGGTTTTAATATGTCACTCACTAACGTAACTCAAACTGACACAATCCAGCTATTGGTTGAACTATTAAAAATACCTTCTGTAACACCAGATGATTTGGGTTGCCAGGATGTATTACTTACACGTCTTGAAAAAATAGGATTTAAATGTGAAAAAATGCATTTTAATCAAACAAGTAATTTTTGGGCTAGGATTGGAGAAAAAAAGCCTTTGGTTTGTTTCGCAGGTCATACAGATGTAGTGCCTGCAGGTATCCTGCAAAATTGGAATAGCCCTCCATTTGAACCAACTGTTAGAAATGGTTATTTATATGCAAGAGGGGCAGCAGATATGAAGTCAGGATTAGCGGCTTTTGTAACTGCTATCGAGAGATTTATATATCAATATACTAATTTTAATGGGAGTATTGCTTTATTAGTTACCTCAGATGAAGAAGGCAATGGCGTTGATGGCACAGTTAAAGTGGTGGAAAAATTAAGAGATAGGCAAGAATTAATTGATTATTGTATTGTGGCGGAACCGACATCTATTAATATATTGGGAGATACCATTAAAAATGGTCGTAGAGGGAGTATGTCTGCAAAGTTAAGAGTTAAGGGTAAGCAGGGACATATTGCTTACCCTAGCTTAGCAATTAATCCTATCCATGAAATAGCACCTGTTTTGAACACATTAATAGATTTTGAGTGGGATAGGGGAATTGAATATTTTCCAAGAACTAGTTTACAGTTTTCCAATATTCAAGCAGGTGTCGGCGTCGGTAATGTGATTCCTGGTGAATTAACTACATGGTTCAATTTTAGATTCAGTCCGGAAAATACAGTAGAAGAGTTACAAAAAAAAGTTCAGGCTATTTTGGATGATTATGCATTGGAATATGATATTGAATGGGAAGTTTCAGGTAAGCCTTTTATTACACCAGAAGGTCGGTTAACTGAAGTAGTACAAAAAGTCATATGGGATGAATTGCAGGTTAAATCAGACATCAATACCTTAGGTGGAACTTCTGATGGACGGTTTATCAAGGATATTGCTAGGGAATTAATTGAATTTGGCCCTGTTAATGCAACGATTCATCAGGTAAATGAATGTGTTAAATTACAAGATGTAATTTCCTTATCACAAATTTATGAGAAAATATTGAGGGAATTATTGTTAAGTTAAAATTTTATAAAAATTATAGAAAAGAAGGATTTTCTACATGCTAAGTCAATTTAAGAATAGAGATTTTTTAAAATTATCAGATTTTTCTAAATCAGAGGTAGAAGATCTGATCCAATTAGCCATTGCATTAAAGCAAGCTAAAGGTATGGCATCGGAAAAACCTCTTTTGCAGGGTAAAAATATTGCCCTGATTTTTGAAAAAACTTCAACACGGACTAGATGCGCATTTGAAGTAGCTGCTCATGATCAAGGTGCTCATGTTACATATTTAGAGTCGCAAAGTAGCCAAATGGGTCATAAAGAAAGTATCAAAGATACCGCAAGAGTATTAAGTGGGATGTTTGATGCTATTGAGTATCGTGGTAGTTCGCAAGCATTAATAGAAGAATTAGCCTTGTATTCCAAGGTACCTGTTTTAAATGGCTTAACAGATCAATGGCATCCGACGCAAATGTTGGCAGATTTGATGACCATGCGCGAATACTCGCAAAAAAAGTATACTGATATTTCATTTGTTTATTTAGGGGATGCCAGAAATAATACGGGGAATTCTCTACTTCATTTGGGTGCGTTAATGGGTATGGATGTAAGAATCGCAGGACCTAAAAGTTTGTGGCCAGAGGAGTGCTTGGTATTGATGTGTAAAGAATTAGCAAAAACATCAGGAGCTAGGATATTACTGACAGAATCTACGGAAGAGGCGGTTAAAAATGTAGATTTTATTTATACAGATGTCTGGGTTTCTATGGGAGAATCAGATGAAGTTTGGTCTGAGCGTATTGCACTATTAGAACCCTATCGAGTAGATAGTGAGTTGATGAAACTATCTGATAATGTTAATGTAAAATTTATGCATTGCTTGCCGGCCTATCATGATAGAGAGACTAAAATAGGTGAAGCAATTTATCAAGCATTTGGTCTGGATGGTGTTGAAGTGACCAATCAAGTGTTTGAAAGTGAACAATCAATTGTTTTTTCTCAAGCAGAAAACAGGATGCATACTATTAAAGCTTTGTTAGTGGCTTTATTGGGGTGATACACTATAATAACTTATGAAATCAGAAAAAATAAGTGATACACTAGATCAATTGAATATTAGTTATGTTTGTATGATTTAATTTAAAACTGATAAATAACTAAGGCATAGCGTTATTAGTGTTGTTAATAAGGTACAGAAATAAGTGATATTGTACTTGACTATATAATTAATGTAAAAATTGTAATACAGCCAAATTAGGTTCATTAGAAATTAAGTTTTATTATTTATTGTGAATAAGTTGATGTAGTAGTTTATATCAATAAATAAAGTTTATTTTTTTTGAAATTCAAATTGTTCAAATAAAAAGAGTCATAGAATTCTGGAAACAATTATAAAATTGACAGGAACAACCAATCTATACCATCCATATTTTATAATTTAAAATTAATCACTTAGGGAGAATGTTTTGAGAGCTTTCATTGGGCCAGAAAACTTGAAGATTATATTGGTTATTTTATTTTTTACAGTATTATTTGAACAATCTGGAGTATTAATTATACTGCCTGTTTTACCTGACTTATTGTATGAAATTACGGGTAGTGATGTGGCAGATACAGCTCAAATTGGTGGTTTTTTGTCTGCCAGTTATGCTTTAATGCAATTGATATTTGGCCCTATTATTGGGAAATTAAGTGATCATTATGGTCGTAGAAAGATTTTAGTTATTTCTTCTTTTGTATTTATTTTTGACTATTTGATTATGGCATTTGCTACAGAATTATGGGTATTGTTTTTAGGACGTATTTTAGCGGGAATTACTGGGGCATGTTTGGTCACTGGATTGGCTTGTGTGGCAGATATTAGTTCTCCAGAAAGTAAAACAAAAAATTATGCATTTATTTATGCAGCACTTGGTCTAGGATTGATTGTCGGACCTATTATTTCATCAATTTCTGTACGTATAGGGTTAGCTTTTCATTTAGGGGTGAGAGCACCTTTCTTTTTTGCAAGTATGTTTGCGTTGGTTAACTTTTTAGTAATATTATTCTTTATGCCTGAGACATTAGCAGAAAATAAGCGCAATAAGTTTAAAGTGGAAAGTCCCTTCAAACCTATTGTTAAATTTAGTCAGTACCCTGGTTTAAAGAAAATGTTTTTATCACATTTTATATTTATGATAGCTGTACAAGCACCTTTTGTTCTAACTTCTTTTTTTGTTAAAGAAAAACTAAAATGGGATCCTGTACAAACAGCGGATTTATTCATTTGGATAGGCGTAGTCATGATAGTAGTACAATTGGTAGCAGTACCGAAATTGTACCCTAAATTAGGAAATATTAATATTTGTTATTTAGGTATGATTCTTTTTGCGCTGGGAATGTTAATGATGGTATTTGTAAATAATACTGGTATATTGTATTTTGCTAGTGCTTTATTTGGGTGTTCCATGATTTCTAATTCTGCTTACAGTAGTTTATATACTTCACAGGTCAAAGAGAATGAGCAAGGAGAACTGCAAGGAGTGATTTCTTCTTTTGTTAGTTTGGCAACTATTATTGGGTTATTGTTTATGACTGATTTATTTAAATTCAGTGTTGAACAGGATATTTTATTACGAGAATCTAATCCGTTTTTAGTAGCAACTTTTTTAACCTTGATCTCATTTGTTTATTTAATTTCTGCATTTAATAAATTAGAACATAAGCTGTAATTTAAAAACTTTGGGAGGTTTATTTGGCAGTTATCATTAAAGATATCGCTATATGAGTACAATTTATTAAAATATATTAAACAAAGTTATAAAAGAAGTTCAAATTTAGTTGAAGTGTCACCATCAAAGTACCACTTTATAGTGATGAGTAGGTGGGCTCATCATTTTTTTCTCTGGATGTAGTATGCTCAAGTATTTGTTTGTAAGGTAGAGAAATTACGGTTATTATTGACGGGAGAGCGTTGTATTATTCAGCTTGGTAGCGTGCCTGTTTACAATTTATTAGGAAATGAACGTTATCATTTCTAATGAAATATTAGAAATTAAAGGGATTAATTACCGTTCTTATGCCCGAGAAGTAGAGATAAAAAATTACGATAATATTTCCTATGCTGGAACATATGATATTTTGAACTTAATCCAAGTGGATTTTGTAGCGATTCATTCCTTTTCATTACTTAATTCTTATCAGTTATCGGATAGCATGCTAAAAGGCTTATTTTTCTGGTCGAGATATTATAAAATAAGAGTTCTTAAATGTATTGTAAGATGATTTGTCAGGGGCTAAGATCGCCTGGTAAAAGTCATGCAACTTTTTTCATTTAGGCGGGGATGCACTCGAACAATTGCAAGAGAATATCAATAAGGTAGTAACAGCGTTACAAAAGTTGGGTATTGTGGCAACATTTTCTGATATTACTTGACCAAGTGCTTTGTTTGCTCAACCAACGAATGTTAATTATTGTCCACATTTAAAATTCTAACATCTAAAAATTTTGCTAATTTTTCTGATTCTTACGTGTTTTATAGAGGAAGGGATTGGGTAATGCTTGGTGATAATCGGTTGTGCTTTAAAAAAATGTGTTTGGTGAAGCATTTTTTTTAATTTATACGAGGGAAATCTCAGTAATGATTTTGGTCAGATTACTGTAGTACATACTGGAATATCTGGCTCACTTGATTCTGGTAAAACTTTGTTAATGTGTTTCTTAACTTGTTTTATTAAGAGAGATTGCTTTACCTAACACTTCCCCCACAAGAAAATTAAAAAGCTATGTTGTATTTTTAGATAAGGATGATGGTGAGGAATTGTGTATTAAATGGTTAGGTGGCAAATATTTTAAGATTAAAAATGGATGATCCACAGGTTTTAATACTTTTCAAATAGATAGTAATGAGGGAAATCGAGAATTTTTATTTATCAATTATGATTTTGACGGCAAAGAGTTTTTGAATAATAAAGAAGTAACAAATGTTATTATTACCCTGTAATGATATTGCTGGCGTTTGACTTACAAAAAATTGTTCAATCATTGTAGTCTGGATGGCAAAAGCAGGTCGTAAGATGATCATTGACCATACCACAGGCTTGCATAAAAGCATAACAAATAGTTGGTCCCACAAATTTAAAACCTGCTTTTTTGAGTCTTTTGGACATTTTTGAAGAGAGATCGGTTTGTGTGGGAACTTGTGACATATCATTCCAGTGATTAATGATAGGTTTGTGATTAACTATTTCCCATAAGAAATCAGAAAATAATTGCTTCTCCTGAATGGCTAAATAAGACTTGGCATTTTCGATAATACTTAATATTTTTGATCGGTTTTTAATGATCCGATTGTCTTGCATAAGAAAATCAATTTCCCGATTTGATATTTGTACAATTTTTGGGGCATTAAAGTTATGAAAACATTCACGATAGCCAATTCTTTTTTTTAAGATTGTAATCCATGACAAACCTGCTTGCTGTCCCTCTAAGCAAAGTAATTCAAACAAATATTGGTCATTTTGATTAACTCTACCCCATTCATGATCGTGATAATGAATATATTCAGGGTCATTTGTTAGCCAAGGGCAACGTACTATATTCATAAATTGATATTTAGCTAAAAGTGAACAAGAATAACCTCAAGTTGATCAGGTAAGTAATAATTGCAGAATTACCTAAACCTTTTTGGTAAAGATTACAACTTGTTGTAAAATTAAGGAATAGTTTCTAATAAATTTTCACGGATACCACAATTGAGTCACAAAAAACTAATGAATTAAGTATCACTAAAAAGCAAGGATGATCTCATTCCAGGGCAGAACGACAACGTTCTACCATGCGTGTTATTCTACTATTTTCCTTATTAACATTCAATGTTAAGTCCAATTGATTACTATTATTTTGTGATTCATTATAATAATTTTGATCATGAATATTTGCTTTATAATTATTAAGTTCTATCATAGTACGTGCAAGTTGTATGGCTAATACATTTTTTTCGATAAGCAGATTCTCATTGATCACAGTACTGGGCGTTAAATCTTTATTACAATTTTCCTTTATGGATGAGTGTAGTGTCAGATTACGAATAATGTTTAAGCTGGCAAGAATTAGTCGTTTTTCAGAATTCATTACATGTTGATATTGAGCTAACTCATACAATGCATTATTCAATATGTTAACGGACTGATTAAGCGCTTCTAATTCTTTTTTTGGTGTCTGGATAGATAGGCGATGTTCATCAATTTCAATTTCAATTTCAATGATAGTGTTATTGTCACTCATTGATACTTCCTTTTAATAATTTTAATTCTTGTTTCAACATATTGATTTTTAATTGCAAAATTTTATTAGATTCGGTTAATAATGCAATATTCTGTTCCTGAATTTGAAAAATTTTAGCATTATTTTCTTGATTTTCCATTGTCTGCCTTTTTAAAACTCTATTTTCAACTCGTAGATCATTAATTTTATTAATCATTGACTCTATTAAATTTTCTAACTCATTTAATTGTTTTGATTTCATTGTAGTTTCCTATTCTGAATAATTTGTTTTGCATGATTTAATCTATCTATAGTTCCTACATCCAACCAAAGACCAGGAAATAATTCAGCCTGTACCATTTTTTCAGGTATATATTGATGAAATAAAGAGGCTAATTTATAGGGGGTTTTCTCTGGGACAGTAACAAAAAAATCTGGGTGATAAACAGCAATTCCTGAAAATGTATAACTTGGATATGCTTTTTCGATTAGATAATTTTCTGAGCTAATAGAGTAGTCTCCTGTGGGGTGGTGAGATACTGGATAACTAATAAGCCATAAGTGAGCCATTATATGTTTTTTAATTAATTCTTGTTTTATGTTAAATGCCTTTTTAAAATTGAAATCAGTGAGAATATCCCCATTGATGACTAAGAAAGGTTCATCGCCCAACATGGGTAATGCTTTTTTTATACCACCAGCAGTTTCTAGACCTAATTCACCTTCAGGAGAGTAGGTTATAGAAACACCAAACTGTGAACCATCACCTAAGGCTTCCTCAATTTTTTGTCCTAACCAAGCATGATTGATAACGATTTCACTAATACCAGAATTTTTGAGTTGCTTAATATGTCGAGATAACAGAGAGTCATTACCAATGGATAGTAAAGGTTTTGGGCAAGTGTCGGTTAACGGTTTTAAACGTTGCCCTCTCCCTGCGGCTAGGATCATTGCTTTCATGTGTTATTCTTCTCTAAAAATATTCATTTATTTATTGTATCGAATTTTATTTATCACAACCATGTTAAATTGATGAAAAAATAGTTAATAAATGAGAGAATAGGCGGTTGTTAAATAGAAATTAGGAAAAATATAATGTCAGCAAAACTAATAGATGGGAAGCTAGTATCAGAGAAATTACTGTCTTCGGTGAAGAAAAGATGTGATGAGAGGGTAAAAAAAGGCTTGAGAGCTCCTTGTTTAGCCGTTATTTTGGTAGGAGATGATCCAGCTAGTGCTGTTTATGTGAAAAATAAGAAAAAAGCCTGTGAAAAAGTAGGTATTTATTCTTTATCTTATGAAAAAAGTTCAGAGTTTACAGAAGACGAACTATTAAGTTTGATTCAGGAGCTTAATCAAAATGATGGAGTTGATGGAATTTTGGTACAGTTACCATTACCTTCTCATATTGATGAAAATAAAATTATTGAAAAAATACATCCACAAAAGGATGTTGATGGTTTCCACCCTTATAATATAGGGAGGCTTGCAGTAAAAAGACCATTATTAAGACCTTGTACGCCCAAAGGTATCATGTTGATGCTGGAAGAATATGGTATTGATGTTGCAGGTAAAAATGTAACTATTGTGGGTCAGTCTAATATAGTAGGTCTTCCTAGTGCTCTTGAAATGTTATTAGATAAGGCTACGGTTACAGTATGTCATATAGCAACTAGAGATCTACAAGCAGAAGTTTCAAGAGCAGATATAGTTGTTGTAGGCGTAGGATGTCCCAATCTGATTAAAGGTAATTGGATTAAAGAGGGAGCTGTAGTGATAGATGTGGGTATTAACCGTTTAGAAAATGGAGAGTTATGTGGTGATGTTGAGTTTGAAGTAGCAAAAGAAAAAGCATCTTATATTACGCCAGTCCCCGGAGGTGTGGGACCGATGACAATTGCCTCTTTGTTGGATAATACCTTAATGGTAGTACAGTTACGTGAGGATGGTATAGAGCCATTTGTTGGTAACTTCTAGAAGATAGTCATATTTTTATTGATTACTATTTTTAGGTAAGATAAGTTATGTGTAGTGTTATTTAATAGATTTGATATCGTAATTTTTGCTATTTTGGGGTATCTGGGATTCAAAGTCTTATGAATGAATTTATTTTTGGTAGAATAAGGGATGTTGATGAGTCAAAGAAAACATAGTTCTTTAATTATTTTGGGATCTGGGCCTGCAGGTTATACTGCAGCAGTGTATGCCTCTAGGGCGAATTTGTCACCGTTGTTAATTACTGGAATAGAACAAGGGGGGCAGCTGATGACAACGACTGATGTAGATAATTGGCCTGGAGACCCAGACGGTGTTTTAGGATCGGATTTAATAGCTCGTTTTCAGGCACATGCTGAAAAATTTGGGACAGAGGTTGTATTTGATAATATTAATGAAGTACAATTACAAGAGAAACCTTTCATTTTACAAGGAGATATGGGCACAACTTATACCTGTGATGCTTTAATTATTGCTACGGGGGCGAGTGCTAAATATTTAGGCCTACCAAGTGAAGAGGTATTTCGGGGGAAAGGGGTATCTGCGTGTGCAACATGTGATGGTTTTTTCTTTAAGAATCAATATGTAGCAGTTATAGGTGGAGGGAATACCGCATTGGAGGAAGCTATATATTTATCTAATATTGCCCGGAAAGTATATTTAATTCATCGTCGTGATCACTTTAGAGCAGAAAGGATTATGGTTGATCAGCTAATGCAGAAAGTGAAAGAGGGTAAGATTGAATTAAAGTTGAATCAAGTTTTAGATGAAATATTAGGTGATCATACTGGTGTTAATGCGGTTAACTTGAAATCTGTTGTTGAAGATAAAATTGAAACGTTGAAAGTGCAAGGTGTATTTATTGCAATTGGACACAGGCCAAATACTGATATTTTTAAGGGACAGTTAAAAATGGATCAGGCGGGTTATTTGTACACTGAAAAAGGTCATGGGCAGAATACAACTCAAACGAGTATTGCAGGTGTGTTTGCTGCCGGAGATGTACAAGATCCAATTTATAGGCAGGCTATTACAAGTGCTGCCGCAGGATGCCAAGCTGCTCTAGATGCAGATAAATATTTAACAAAATTACAAAATAAATTTGTATAAGATACAACATGTGATAGAAATATAATAGGATATTGATTTTATTAATATTTATTTTATATTAGAGTAACCTTAATTTTTAATAACTTAGATTTAGATAAAGAGAAGGTATGAGAATATGGGTCAATTCCAGCTGGATAAAAATATTGTGTCTCAAACAGTATCTCAATTAAGGGCAACTTTTAATTCCGGAAAAACAAAACCGATTGAGTGGCGTAAGGAGCAGCTTAAGCAACTAAGAAGATTAATTGAAGAAAATTCATCCACTTTAGAAAAAGCGCTTAGAGAAGATTTAGGAAAGTCAGAGATAGAATCTAGGATGACAGAAACTGCTTTTGTTAAAGGGGAAATTTCATATACATTAAAGAAACTAAACAGATGGATGAAATCCACTAAATGTTTAATGCCTTTGATGTTACAACCAGCAACAGGTCAGTTGGTTTATGAACCGTTAGGGGTTGTCTTAATTATTACACCATGGAATTATCCTATTATGTTGTTGTTATCCCCTTTAGTGGGTGCTTTAGCGGCAGGTAATTGTGTTTTGTTAAAACCCAGTGAGGTTAGTCCCACAGTTTCCAAGGTCTTAGCGGAATTAATTCCTCAATATTTAGATCATGATGCTGTTAAAATTTTAGAAGGGGATGCAGAAGGCACTGGACTCATTTTAGAAGAAAGATTTGATTATATTTTTTATACGGGCAATGAGTATGTTGCAAGAATTGTTTCTGTTGCTGCAGCCAAGTATTTAACACCAGTGACCCTTGAATTGGGGGGGAAATCACCTGTTTGGATAGGAAAAGGGGTGAATTTAAAACATGTAGTCAATCGGATTGTATGGAGCAAGTTTATTAATGCAGGGCAGACTTGTGTGGCACCTGATTATATTGTAACAACACCAGATATAGCAGATCAGTTGGGTAAATATTTCATTAAATCAATTAAAAAGTTTTATGGAAAAAATCCTGAAAATAATATGGACTATTGTCGCATTATCAATCAAAAACATGTCAGAAGGTTAAAGAATATGTTAGACGATATTGATCCTGGACAAATTTTAACAGGTGGTGAAGTTAAAATTCCAGAAAAATATATTGCACCTACTGTTATTGATCATGTGTCTCTTGATTCTGAGCTGATGAAATCAGAAATATTTGGACCTATTTTACCTATCGTTAGGGTAAATAATTTTGAAGAAGCACTACAACTTATTTTATCCAAAGAAAAACCTTTAGCATTATATGCATTTACCAAAAATAAAGAGGAGAAAAGTCGTTTATTACGAGACACTTCATCAGGAGTGATAGGATTTAATATCCCTGTTGCTCATTTAAGCTCACCTAAACTACCATTTGGGGGGGTTGGTATTAGTGGTTATGGAAACTATCATGGTAAATATTCATTTATAACTTTCAGTCATTTGAAACCAATACTCAGTAAACCATTATGGCCAGACACAATGCGTTTTATTTATGCCCCCTATGGATATATGGCAAAATTAGTGACTAAATTATTCATTGGAAGATAAGGAACAGCTATGAGTTATGATTTAAAAGGTAAAAATGTTTTGATTACAGGTGCAGCTATGGGAATGGGTAGGATATACGCATTGAGATCAGCACAAGAAAAAGCAAGCAATATTATTTTGTGGGATATTAATCAAGAACAGTTAGAAAAAACTGCGGAGGAAGTCAGAGCTAAAGGTGCAATTGTTTATACAAATGTAGTTGATTTAGGGCAGTTAGAAGAAATTGAACGAGCAGCAAAAGAAACTAAAGCTTTACCTAATGTTTCAAGTTTAGATGTTTTAATTAATAATGCTGGTGTTGTGTCAGGAAATAATTATTTTTGGAATATGGATAATAAAAAAGATATTTATTTCACAATGTCCATTAATGCATTAGCACCTATGTATGTTACTAATTTATTCATTGATGACATGATTGCAGATAAAAGTACAGAAAAGAGAATTTTGAATGTAGCTTCTGCTGCGGGATTGGTTTCTAATCCTAATATGTCGGTATATGTTGCTTCTAAGTGGTCTTGTTTGGGTTGGAGTGATTCTTTCAGATTGGAACTCAAAAAATCAGGTAATAAGCATATTAAAGTAACAACTTTCTGTCCTACCTATATTAGTACTGGTATGTTTTATGGTGTAAAGGGGATGTTGTTAACCCCAGTCATCACACCTGAAACTGCAGTAGATGTGGCATGGAAAGGTATGAAAAAAGGGACACCAATTGTGTACAAACCATTGACTGTTAGGTTATCTGGCGTACTAAAAGGTATTTTACCTACTGGGTTATGGGATTGGGTAGCTGAAAACGTTATTGGAATTTATAGTTCTATGGAAGATTTTAAAGGCCATTCTAATCGCTAGAAATTGGCACATATAAGACCACTTCCTAAATTTTTTATATATGAATTATGAATCTACAAACGAACTCTTTCTATACCATTGTTGAGTGCTTGTTTAATGTAGTTTTCAGCCCAATTCTCACCTAAGATGGATTTAGCTAATTCAATAACAATGTAATCAGCAGGTAGGTTATTGTCATCTTCATAACGACTTAGACCTTGTAAACAAGCAGGACAAGAGGTAAGAATTTTTGTTTTTTCTTCAGAAGATAGTGCTGCTAGATTTTTTTCAATTTCCTCTTGTTTTCTAAACTTAACTTGGGTCGCAACATCAGGTCGGTTAACTGCAAATAAACCTGACTCTCCACAACAACGGTCAGAAAGCACTACATCTTGTCCCATCAATTGATTAACTATTTTGATAGGTTCGGCTGTTTTCATAGGAGAGTGACAAGGATCATGATATAAATATTTTTGGCCTGTAACTTTATCTAAGTGAATACCTTTTTCTAATAAATATTCATGAATATCAATTATGCGACAATTTGGGAAAATCTTTTCAAAATGGTAATTTTCAAGTTGGTCATAACAGGTACCACAGCTAACAATAACAGTCTTAATATCTAAATAATTAAATGTATTAGCCATACGATGGAATAGCACTCTATTATCTGTAACCATTTGATTGGATTTTTCTATTAGACCACCGGCATTTTGTGGATAACCACAGCACAAGTAACCTGGTGGTAAAATGGTTTGTACCCCAACATGCCATAGCATTGCTTGTGTTGCTAAACCAATTTGACTAAATAGTCTTTCTGAACCACATCCAGGAAAGTAAAATACTGCTTCTACATCATCAGCAAGATCCGGATTTCTAATAATAGCAACAGTTTTGTTATCTTCAATATTCAACGTTGCTCGCATAGTTTTTGCTGGTACATTACGAGGAAGTGGCCGGTTAATGAAATGGATTACTTGCTCTTTAATACTGCTTTTTTTTATAGTTGGTGGGGGATGTAATTTTTGTTCCTTAATAGCAGATCCCATAGAGAATTGAGCTAAGTGATAAGCTAAGTTTTGAGCTTTAAAGCCCAAATTGACTTGGGTTTTTAATAATTTTATGGTGGTAGGATCTTGAACATTTAAAAAATGCATGCCTAATTTAGTACTAGGAGCTATTTTATGTTTACCTGTTTTATGCAAGAAGGCTTTTATTGCAATAGAAACATCGCCAAAATCAATATCAACAGGACAAGGTTTAAAACAGCGGTGACAAATTGTACAATGATCTGCGACATCGCTTAGTTCTGAAAAATGTTCTAAAGAAATACCTCTTCTTGTTTGCTCTTCATATAAGAAAGCTTCTGTCAGTAAACCTAAGGCCAGTACTTTATTTCTTGGACTATATAGTAAATTGGCTCTAGGAACGTGAGTTGAACAAACAGGTTTACACTTCCCACAACGTAAACAATCTTTAACCATATTGGAAATTTCTCCAATACTAGATTGCTCAAAAATCAATGTTTCTTCACTCAATAGTTCAAAGGAAGGAGTATAAGCCATATCAAGATTAGAACCACGCATGAGTTTACCACGATTGAAGTATTGATTAGGATCAATCTGTTGTTTGTACTCCCAGAAGGGTTGCATTTCATCATCAGTTAAGTAGTCAATTTTGGTAATACCAATACCATGTTCTCCAGAAATAACACCTTTTAAATTTCGGGCAATTTTCATGATCCTGTCCACTACTTCATGAGCAGTGTGTAGCATTTCGTAATCATCTGAATTAACTGGGATATTGGTGTGTACATTGCCATCCCCAGCATGCATATGCAGAGCGACAAATACACGGCTTCGAACTACTTTATGATGTAATGTTTTTACTTGCTCCCGAATGGTAGTATCATTTTTTGAAGAAAAGATCGCATCTAATATTTCCAGAATATCTTGTTTGACTGAAATACGAAGTTTAAAATCTCGCATACTAGTAAATACAGTTTCTTCGTCTGGATTATTAATCTCTTTTTCAAAGGGGGTATCAGGATATATTGTTAGCAACTTAGATACGGTTTGATCTAGTTTCTCTAGCATCCATTGCCATCGTTCTTCTATTTTAGTAACATGTTGCAGTGCTGTTTCCGTGCGGTTATCTAAAATATCTTGAGAGGATGAATCAGCATCTAATCGGTCGACGGATAACCTGTTGGTTAAATATTCCTTTAATTGAGCACATAGTTTTAATTTGTTTCTAAAAGATAATTCAATGTTGATGCGTTCTATTTCGTCTGAATACTCCCCTAACTTATCCAAAGGAATAACCACATCTTCATTAATTTTAAATGCATTGGTATGTTTTGCGATGGCAGCTGTTCGTGACCGGTCTAACCAGAATGATTTTCTTGTCTCAGGTGTGGTGGCAATAAAGCCTTCACCATTTCTAGTACTGGCTAATTTCACTATATGCTGTGCTGCAATATCTAGGTCTTTTTCATTATCAGACACGATATCAGCTAGTAACACCATTTTAGGGCGGCCACGGCCAGGAGCCTTTGTTGAGTAACCAATGGCTCTAACGTAACGCCAATCTAAATGCTCTAGACCTGCTAAATTTACAGTAGGATGGGATAGGATATAATCTCTTACTTCAACAATGGAAGGGGTTGAATTGGTGACTGTACCAAAAAACTCCATACAGACTGTACGAATATATTTAGGATTGGTATGTAGAATAAAACCGGCACTGGTGATAATACCATCAGTTCCCTCTTTTTGGATACCTGGAAGACCTGATAAAAATTTATCTGTGACATCTTTTCCTAAGCCTATTTTTCTAAATTTTTGTCCAGGTATTTTTAAACGTTTAGTACTAAGAATAGTAACGCCATTATTTGCAAGAGTATGTATATCAAAAATAGCTACCTCTTGGTCGTGTATTTTGCCAAAATTATGATTAATTCTTTCAATTAACTTCCATTGTCCGTTAGGGTCAACCATTTTCCAGTATGCTAAATTATCTAAAGTAGTTCCCCACAGAACAGCTTTTTTACCCCCCGCATTCATAGCTACATTACCACCAATACAAGACGCATCAGCAGATGTTGGGTCAACTGCAAAAACATATCCTGCACGGGCAGCAGCTTCCTCAATACGTCTAGTCACGACACCAGCACCTGCGTGGATAATAGGATGGGTTCCTTCTAAACCTGGTAGAGGTTTTAATTCTACCTTACTAAATAAATCAAGTTTTTCTGTATTAATAACAGCACTCATGGCATCTAAGGGAACTGCACCCCCAGTATAACCAGTTCCACCACCTCTAGGGACAATACTAATATCTAAATCAATCAATGATCTAACAATTGGGGCAATTTGGCTCTCATGATCAGGACATATGACAACAAAAGGATACTCAACACGCCAGTCAGTTGCGTCAGTAACATGTGAAACTCGAGATAAACCATCAAATAATATATTTTCACTTTTGGTATGTTGACTTAGTCGCGAGAAAATTTGTTGTCTTTTTTGTACAATCTGTTTGAATGATTGATCAAACCGATTAACTGCAATCGAGACTGTTTCAATTAGTATCGCAACGTCAGGGTTATTATCACGTCGTTTAGAAATTTCATCAATACGATAATTTATTTCCTTTATAAGTGCTTTTCTACGTTTGGGATGTTTAATTAGGTCATCAATTAAATACGGATTACGCATAACAGCCCACATGTCACCCAGTACTTCAAAAAGCATGCGAGCAGAACGTCCTGTTTTTCTTTTTTTTCTTAAATCAACAATAATATTCCAGGAATTCTCTCCTAATAGGCGGATAACAATTTCTCTGTCTGAATAAGAGGTATGGTTATAAGGAATTTCTCTAATTTGGGTATCGGTTTGAGCCATAAAAAACTCATCATAGTAGTTAAATTTATTTTTTAAAGAGTGAGTTTAATTTAATATAGTAATCTAGCCCTGATATTGTATTATAAAGCGACTAGAATTAATACTTATCTTTATGTAAAATTGATAAATAATTAATTTAATTAAGTCAAATTTTTAAACTATGATTACATAGAGTAAAAACAATAAGAAATCTTAGTGAATTTCGAAGGGAGTTAAAGTTGGCTAATTTAGAATCAATGAGACTGGATAAATGGCTATGGTCTGCTCGTTTTTTCAAAACAAGGGGGTTGGCTCAAAAAGATATCGAATTAGGACGAGTGAAAGTTAACGGGGATAAGGCTAAAAATAGTAGAAATATTGAAGTGGGAGATGTTATTGAAATGCGATATAACTGTTTACCCTATAGATTTACAGTAGTTAAATTAAATTTACAGCGTAGACCTTCGATAGAAGCCAGACAGATGTATCGTGAGGATGAAGAAGTTATTCAACAACGTCAAGCTTTAAAGTTGCAGATTTCTTTGAATACCAGCACATATTCTTCCCCATATAGAGAAGGTCGACCAACCAAGAAACATAGAAGAAGTATAGAAAAATTAAAGAGAACTTTCAATTAATTAGTTAATAAACCTCCTCTTGTTAAATTCTCTAATACTATTTAGATGGTTGTTGATAAATAATATCTGTTTTTCAGTATATTTTTAAAGACTATATTGGATTTCATATACCATTTTCTAGTTGTATTAATGTTAGTAGAGTATAGGATTTATTTTTTTAAGAGATAGTAGGTGAGGGTGTTTGTTTAGGCGTAAATCCTATTTATCTTGAGATTTATCGATTTTCCCTGTCTATATCAAGCCATGAATCATGGCAGAATCCCTTGTGAGATTGTAGTCTCTGTAGGTGAGAAATATAGTAAACATTGGTAATAACATGAGAATTTTATCTGTAAGCCAATGGATAGGAACAGTATTTCTGATTTTCTTTTTGTTTTGACCTCAACTCATCTTTCTTATGAATGTAAGAGTCATCTTTCCAGTGTTGAGTGTATTATAAACACTATGTCAAATCATTACAGAACAAGAAAGTCATCATGCTAAAAAATTAATTCTTATACATCTCTTCTGAAAAGATATAAATGTATCAGATGATACTTTATTTCATCAAAGAAAAATGTAAAAAGCTCAAATATTATTTTCATCATCTCTGCTATCGTATTAATAACACTCTCGTTCATCAAAGGTGTTTTCCAGTAGGAGGCATAGAAAGATACTAACTTATTTTGTATCTTACCAACATGAACTGACATAATAAATGTTACAATATCAAATATTCTTTGCATGCCTTCGCCCGTATAAATACTCTCTTTTTTATAAAAAATGTTTTCCAATAGAAACAATAGTGAGTGTATTTTAAATCTAAAACTATTTTTACTCTCCAAAGTAGGATAGGCATGTTGCCAAAAAGAATAGGGTCTTAATTCTTGATTTAATTTAAGAACATCAGCTACATATTCAACATCCCTATTACGCCTATATCCCCAAATTTTTATTCGGAAGGAATAATCATCACATTGTCTAAGCCCCATATTCTCTCTTGTATTAACTCTTAATATCCCTAAATATTGGTGTTTCTCATTAAATAAATGAAAAAAATCTTGAGAAGGTATACGAGAAATTGTATATTAATAGTCTCTTTTTTCAGAAAAATAGATTTTTTCATTAGAAATATCAGAAGTGGAAGACGGTATGTATGTGTCGTTCACCCAAAAATAATTAAGAAAAAAAGATGTCAGAATTAATAGAATTAAAGAATGCCAAAACCAGTTTTATTATTCGTTTCATCAATAAATACTCGGGAGTGTAATTTGTCCCGAGTATAATCTAAAATTCTTTGGTAGTTAAACTTTTTTGTATACCAATAATTGCTCTTCTTTATTAAATACTGTTGATGAATCAAATTCATAAGTATATGACTTAACATTATCTAGTACATAACTATCTTTGGTAAATACATAAAAATCTTGGCCTTTACTATTTCTTTTTCGCCAGAGATTGAAAATTTTACTTTAGGGTGAGATAAAGGGTATGACGTATGGAATAGGTATTATTTTCGATGTTCGTTCTTACATATATTGACAAATGGTAGTTTTACTTCCTCTTTTCATAGTTTCAAAAATGTTTGCGCATTAATGTTTCTTAATATTATTGGCTATTCATGGTTAATTATTATAATAATACGTGCCAATCAAAAAACTATTAAATTTTTTATTGATGAGTTTTGGTATCGACTTAAATTTAAGACAAAAAAATAATAATATTGAGGAAAGTTTAAATACTGGTAAAACAACTTATCCAAAAATTAATTACTTCCCCCCTAATATTTGATTCATTTTAGATGAGGAAAAAACAAATTATATTTGACAAACCCGTAAGAGACAAACCCGTAAGAGACAAACCCGTAAGAGACAAACCCGTAAGAGACAAACCCGTAAGAGACAAACCCGTAAGAACTTAAATATTTCGAACTTATCTTAATATAGCATTAATTATCTAATGAATGATCCTTTTTTAAGCGACTGAAATTTTCTTTTTACTGCTCGGGAATTTTTTTGAAACCGTGACTAGATTACTAAAAAGTATTGAATATTTACTCAAAAAATAATATAATAGATTCGTATTGGTTGATTTCATGTAGTTCTATGTTTAACTTAGATAAGAAGGAGCCATATATGAAAAAAATGTCTTTTCTTTTGATGTTGGTCTTGTCAAATACCTCTTATTGTAATCCCTGCTGTTTCGATCTTTTGTCAGTCGCCAAAGATGTAATCGGTGTATTTAAAGGAAACACGCCAGATGATAAGCGGTCTGGAAGTAAGGAGGATCCATCTTTGGAAATCACTGCAAATAGCAATAGCAATAGTAATGTCAATATCAATGTTAATAGCAATAGAAATATCAATAGCAATGGTCGTGGTGGTAGATCTGGTAAATCTGATAGCTATGGAACTTCTGGAGGCTGTTAATAATAATGGTAGAGATACAAAAGTACCAGAATATCTTATAATCATAGATGTACTAGTGTGAGATATCCTAAATATCATCAATTAGATACATAGATGGGATAGAATAGGTACATGGTGGGAAGCATGTGGCAGTGTAGTAATGATCTTTCTAATTTGTTGAAAGGTAATGAAGGTAGTTGTGTGGAAAACTTAGTTTAGGGCATCGCTAAAGGCTTGGTTATTTAATACATGTTACGTAATGATTGAGGTAGTTAATATGACTGGTATTTTTTCTCGTATAAAGAAAATGTTCTCAATGAAGTCGGTTAAAGCAGATGCTGTATTTTTCATTTGTGTTCTTGTGATCCCACCTACAACTACCATTTATATTACTAATCATTTCAGTAATTTGAACCTATTTACGTTTTTGCTGATGAATGTGCTTGCTGTCTTTTTGATATTACCTCCTGTATATTTGTTAATCAGTAAGGTTATTAAAAAGGTTTTTAAAGATTAACATGCTCTCCATCTTTGAACAAATTCACACCATGCGCTTACTTTTGGCTAAGGTCTAAGAGAGAGTGTGGTGTCAACTTGTTCGTCAATTCTGCTTTCATAATCTTACCAGTCTGATATTTAATTTTTTTTCTAAATTTTTTATCATCTCTACTATTTTTGGGGTGGGTTAAAGATATATATATAATATTATTTTAGATGTCGTTGTTGTACGTATTGATAAATAGTAGGGTACTTCTTTATTAATGTACCTTACATTATTGGCTATGCATAGTTTATTAATCATTAATGCATGCCAATTAAAACTATTAAATTTTATTGAGGATTTTTGGTATCCACTTGTTTAAGATGACACAATATTGAGTAAAATTTAAATGGTGTAAAACACCTTATCCCAATACAACTATTTCCTGAATATTTGATTCGTCTTAGATGAAGAAAAAACCGAAGTATATTTGACAAAGATGTAGGAACTTAATATATCTAACTTATCTAAAGGGTATTATTTTCCAACGATCAATGCTTTTTTAAGTCATTGAAATTTTCTTGTTCTTCTTTTGGTGTGATAGATTGCTCTGGAAAATTCTTGAAATTATGACCAAATTTGGAAGGTTTATTGTATATTTAATCAAGAAATATTATAATTATAATGGGGAGTTGTAATGGATGGTTTCATGCGGTGCATGTTTAACTTGGATAAGAAGGAATTTACAAATGAAAAAAATATCTTTTCTTTTGTTGATGTTGATTTTGTCTAATACCTCTTATTGTAAATGGTATGATGGTCAAGGAGATAATATGTCTTCGATAGCTGGGGGGTTAATAGGTGCAGCTTTAGGTACAGTTGTGGGAACCAGTCCATTTGCTGCTGTGATTGGAGTGGCAATAGGTTCATATGTGGGATTCAATGCTTGGGAGAGCGTATATGACGCCATATATGGTAATAACAATGACACACAAGCCGATGACACACAGGTTGATGACACACAGGTTGATGACACACAGGTTGATGACAAATAAGCCAACTTCGGACATAATGTCCAAGATATAGTAGTATAAGGTAAGTAAATATTATAAACGATGTACATGGATGGGGTAGGTGCATGGTGGAAGGCGTGTAGCAACGTGGTAATAATTTTTCTATAACCTGTTGAATAGTGGTGGGGTACTGAATACAGTTGTATGGTAGACTTAGGTTAGCAAGTAGCTCAAATCTTGGGGTCGTTATTAATAAATGTTACGTAATTGAGGTGATTAGTATGACCGGTATTTTATCTTGTATAAAAAAAATGTTAACGATGAAATTTAGTGAAATAGATGTTTCATGTTTCATGTGTTCTATCATAATTGTCTCTCATAATATTGTTTATCTTTCTAAGCATTTTCATAGTTCATATCTAGTATTTTTGGTTAATTTGCTTTCTATAACTTTGATATTCCCTCCCGTATATTTATTAATGAGTAAGATTTTTAAAAAGATTCGTAAAGACTAACATATTCCCCATCCTTGAACAAATTGACACCATGTTCTTACTTTTGGCTAAGATCTATGAGAGAGTGTGGTGTCAATTTATTCATCAATTCTACAACTATGTGAGCTGTCAATTTTGGAGTGGTAAACTTGGTTTAATTCTTAAGTTTTCCGTTAAGACATGTAGAAATTACTGAAATTCCTACTAAAAATATAATTAAGTATTGACTCAGAATAATGATGGAATAATGCAATGAGATTGTATTGACGTGGTTATTAATGTAGATAAATCTATCATAGATTCAGATTTAACTTGTATCGCAGGTGTTATGAACTATAACAAATAGTTTCTCTGTTACTAGAGATTGTTACTAGACATTGATAGTATTACTAAACGCGATCGGTACGGATCAGATCGTATGAAGCTAACTTTATAACTTCATATTCTTAAAAGGGGGTAGGTTGGTTTAGGATAAGCAACTATAGGATCATAGCCAATGAAAAAAATTATTTATGTTAATCATTGCATTATACACTAGTATAGAATTTCCAATGAGTGAATAAATCTTTTTCGAGATAAATGAAATTAAAATGACCATTTAATAAGTCATTACCTAATGACTATAGTGCTTGATAATCAACATATTTACAAAATGAGACAGAGCTTTGTGGCTGTTGTTCTTTTTGAATCATGCTTTAGTTCAGAAAAATAAGCACTATGAAGCTGATAACAGTGTCAACTTCATGTATAGTAAAATAGTCAACTTACTAGAAACTATTAATTAAATAATTTATTCAATTAAAGTATGAGGAAAATAAAGTGGTTACATGGACTGATGTTATTGGTGATATTAAAAATACAGACTTTTTTAGAGATATTTTAATAAAAGTTGCAAGAGAGCGTACTCAATATTCTATCTACCCAGAGAAAAAAGATGTTTTTAATGCTTTTCGATTAACTGAATTTTCTAATTTAAAAGTAGTTATATTAGGACAAGATCCTTATCACGGGGTAGGACAGGCGAATGGTTTAGCGTTTTCAGTAGCACCAGAGATAAATATTCCTCCCTCCTTACAAAATATTTATAAGGAGTTACAAACAGATATTCCTGATTTTCGGATACCGGAACATGGCTGTTTAACCTCTTGGGCGCAACAAGGTGTGTTTTTATTGAATACGGTTTTGACAGTAAGGGCAGGTATGCCTCAATCTCATCAACATTTAGGTTGGCAACAATTTACTGATGAAGTCATTATGGCGATCAACCACAATAAAGAGCATGTGGTTTTTTTATTGTGGGGGGCATCAGCTCAGAAAAAAAGTGTTTTAATTGATCAAAGGAAACATTTAATTTTGAAGGCCTCCCATCCATCACCTTTGTCGGCATACCGTGGGTTTTTTGGCTGTCAACATTTTTCTAAAACCAATCATTTTCTGATAGAACATGGGTTAGAAGCTATCGATTGGAAAATATAGTATTCCAATAACTGAATTGAGTAGAATTATTCCTTGGTTTAGTTCGATAACGTTAATTAGTATTAATTTAAGTTTTTTTCCGGATGTGCAGCAAGAGAATAATCCCTTAAATGACTGGATATAATCTTCAACTATCATGCTGGAATATTGAGTCTCTACGCTAGAAAATCCTGATATTTTTTAGGTCTCTAGATTACGCATAGCCTCTTTTAATGATTTGGGACGCATATCTGTCCAATGCTCTTTCACATAATTTAAGCAAGTTTGACGATTTTTATTTTCTAGAACAATAGACCAGCCTTGTGGAATTTTACAGAAAGTCGGCCATAAAGAATATTGTTCTTCCTCATTAATTAGTACATGAAACATACCTTCTTCGTTATCAAAAGGATTTTCCATAATTCCCCTTAGTATACAAAATAAAAAAAAGATATTATAATTTTTCAAAAATAATAATGATAATGATAATCAAAATTAATTATTAATTCAAGTCATAGTTGTTGGTTAAATGGTGAGAATGAGATGTTTTGAAAGAGAGATAAATAGAAATGTTGCAAAATAATATGGAATTTTCACAATATAAACAGATAATTATTCGTCATGTGGAAGATATTTTGGGCAATAAACTTGATATTGCCTCAGATCAAAGTTTGTTTTCATTGGGATTTGATTCAATGAGAATAATGGCTTTATCTAGCCGATTAAGAAGTGATGGCTATGATGTTACTTTTGCAGATTTGATTAATAATCCAACTTTAGACGCGTGGACAAGCTTACTAAAGGACAAGGGTAAAACTGAAAACTTATATAAAAATTTTAAAGTAGTTGGTGAAGAGTTTCCCCTTGCACCCATGCAATATGCTTATTGGGTTGGTTCTATGGATGGACAATTATTGGGAAATGTAGCAGCTCATTTATATGTTGAATTCGAAGGTCAAAACTTAAATATACAGAAATTTCGCCAATCTTTACAGAAGTTAGTCAATAGACATGATATGTTGAGAGTGAAAGTTCTTGATAATGGCTATCAAAAATTTTCTACACTCCTTAATTTCGATCCATTGGTGATTAATGATTTATCTTCACTAAGTAGCTTGGAGTCCAGTTCTAAATTGGAAATTATACGGCGTGAAAAGAGTAGTCAGACAATCTTTAAAAATCAGAAAAAAGTTTTTGAATTTACACTTACCTTATTATCACATGGTAAATTTAGATTACATGTAGATATTGATATGTTAGCTGCCGATGCAGTGAGTTATAGAATATTATTGAATGACTTAGCGATATTGTATAGCGATTATGGTGAATTACCTTCAATTAATTATTCGTATAGGGACTACGTCCTAACAAAGTTAAATAATATATCTGCTCACAAAGAGATTGATAAAAGATGGTGGAACGAAAGAATAAAAAACTTCCCTAATCCCTTACAACTTCCTTTAGTCAATGATCAGAATCTATCAGAATCAATGCAATCGACGAGGTTGTTTTATTGGATTTCTCCGGAAAATAAGCAGAAAATTGAAACATTTGCGAAAAATAATCAGGTCACAATGGCTATGACTTTATTAACCGCATTTGCAGAGGCAGTTGGTACACATTCTAAAGACAAAAAATTTTTTTTAAATCTTCCATTATTTAACAGAGAACAATTTCATCCTGATGTTGATTTATTAGTGGGCGATTTTAGTTCATCTGTGCTTGTTGAAATAGATTTAACAAATAAACAGACTATTATTGAAAGGATAAAAAGTATTAGTCACTTTTTTATCGAAAGTGTTACTCATAATAGCTATTCTGCTTTAGATGTATTAAGAGATCTAAGTAGAAATAGAGGAACCACAGTATTAGCACCAGTGGTGTATACCAGTGCTATTGGATTGGGAGAATTATTTTCAGAGCAAGTTACTCGAAACTTTGGTAAACCTGTTTGGTTGTTATCGCAAGGCCCACAAGTAATTTTGGATGCTCAAATTACAGAGTATGAAAGAGGTTTTTTGGCCAATTGGGATGTTAGGGAGGGTGTGTTTTTACCTGGTGTAATTGAATCTATCTTCAGTATATACCAAGAGAATATTGAAACAATTATTCAATCTGAAAAAAATTATCAAAAATATTTTAAAAACAATGTTATAGAAGAACAGATAAAACAAAGAAATAAATGTAATAACACTCTTTATCCAGTCAAGCATCATATATTGCATCAAAAATTCTATGATCATGCTGCTGAACAACCTGAAAAAACAGCAATATATTATCAGCATGGAGATGGTATAAAAAGGATCAGTTATAGGGAACTAGCGAATTTATCCTTAAGAGTAGCCTCATTTTTAGTGTCTCAAGGAGTTAAGCCAGGCGTAAAAGTGGCACTGTCATTAGAGAAAGGTCCACAGCAAATTATTATCTTATTAGGTGTACTTGCTTCTGGTGCAACCTATGTTCCTATTGGAATCAAGCAACCTCAAGTTCGTAAATTATCAATTCTTACTACTTCAGAATCTACTTTTTATATTGTAGAAGATTCATCACTCACAGTTAAGGCAGACAATGTAAGAATTATTACTTCTAAAGAGTGTTTCAATAGTATTGAGACACTATCTGAACCTATAACTATTAGTTCAGAATCAATCGCATATATTATATTTACATCAGGTTCTACTGGTAGCCCTAAAGGTGTAGAAGTGTCACATAAAGCAGTTATGAACACTTTAGAAGTAGTTAATTACCTTTTTTCTGTTAGCAGAGACGATATTAGTTTAGCATTTTCCTCATTAGAATTTGATTTGTCCATTCAAGATATTTTTGGGTTGTTTAATGTGGGTGGTAGCACAGTGGTGATTAACGAAGACGGTCGCTATGATGCAGATTATTTGCATCAGCAAATAACTCAATTCAAAGTAACACAATTATATGCAGTACCTAGCATGTTGGAAATGTTACTTTCATCAGAACAAAATGCGGTTATGCCAAGTTTACGTTTAGTGATATTGGGTGGAGATAAGATATCTCCTGAATTATATTACCAATTCAAACGTCATAATCCACGGTCTAGATTTGCTGGTTTCGGAGGGGCGACTGAAACAGCGATACATTGTACTTATTATGAAGTTAAAGACCAACTAAATTCTTATTTCACCTGTGTCCCTTACGGCTATCCTTTATTAAACAATGCCTGCCGTGTAGTGGATATGAGCGGTAATGATTGCGCAAATTGGACTATTGGTGAATTATGGATCGGAGGCCTTGGGCTGGCTAATGGCTATATTAATTTACCAGATAAAACTAAAGAAAAGTTTGTACAGAAAGATGGACAAACCTGGTATAGAACAGGTGATTTGGCTAGGTATACCAATGATGGAGTGGTGGATTATATTGGCCGTTGTGATAATCAAATAAAACTTAGAGGATACCGAATCGAAATTGATGAAATCGAAGGTGTAATCAATAGAATTAAAGAAATAAAAAACACAGTTGTTATGGTGATCAAAGACAGGGGTGTTAATTTAGTTGCTTTTGTCCAGGTTAAAGAAAATGAAAATATTACCCCCAACCATATCAAAATGTACTTAGAAAAATATTTACCATTGTATATGATTCCTGAACGGATTGTTGTGTTAGATAAATTTCCTTTAACCAGTAACGATAAGATTGATCGTAAGGCATTATCAGATGGTTATGTCCAACAGAATAATGATAAGGGAAAAACAGCGCCAAAGACATATTTAGAATCTCTATTGGCGAAAAAATTTACTGATTATACGGGGGTAGATTGTGTCTATTTAGAAGATGATTTTTTTCAATTAGGTGGGGATTCGGTTTTGGCAACACAAATGATTTCTTCCATTAGACAGACTTTAGATTTTGAAAAAATTTCTGTTTCTGATCTATTTGAAAATAGAACACTGTTTTCTTTTACCCAAAAATTAAAAGCATTGGAAGAACAAGAAGGAATTTTAGAAAAGACTGCAGAAATATTGGCTGAATTGGATGAAATATGAATGAGGTACACAACATGAGTCTATCATATATGAAGTTATTAAGATGGTTAAGAGAAAATCATGTCACAATTGATCGATATGAAATAGAGTTACCTTTATTCAAGAGTAGCAACAAACGTGTTAAGGTGTATTTTGAATATGTGTCTTTGACAGGGTTCCATCGTGTTGAAAAAGTTGTATTGTTAGAAAACAATTTAGAGTTACCATTATCAGAATTAGCTATTGATAGGTTGTTACATCAGGAAGCAAATTACCGTACTAAATCCTATACTGATGTCTTTACAGATTCTCAACAATTTAATGATACAGGATTATTTTCTTTAACGAACTGTGAATTCACTGAAAGGTTTCTAGTTGGAGATAAATTATTCAATATAGCTATATCATCTCAAAATCAGGATCAAGAACTAGAGAAAATAAATAAATTAAAGAAAGAATTGATGTATTTAGAAAATCCAATAGTAGAATTTTGGCTATCGAGTAACTTTATTCCAGGATTATCTTCTTTTTATCCGATGATGGATGGTATTGGAAATATAGATAATGTACCGTTTCATGTTTTACCTCGAATCAAAGGAGGTGAGCAGGTAGGAAGATTATGGTTAAATAATCCACTTAACCCAGAGATAGATAAATCAATTGTTCCTTCACTTGACTTTTTTGATCCATTTGAACTATCCAATGGTTGGTCTATGCGAGATGTGAGTATGGAAGATTTAAATAAAATTCATCAATGGATGAATGAACCCATATTGGCTAATACCTTTCACCAAAATTTTTCGTTAGAGGCATGGTATGAAGAATTAAATCATTTGATTCAATCTCCTTTTACACGGCCTATGATTGGTTCTTTTCAAAATGAAGAGTGTGCTTATATAGAATTTTATAGACCTGCAGTTGTGCAAATGGGAAGATCTTTTTTGTTTGATCCTACAGAAATTGGATTTCACTTAGGAATAATTAAGGCAGATTTACTCAATAAAAAAATGGGGCGAAAAATCATTGATGACATCAGTAAATTATTATTAATTTATCCTAAAACATTAGTTGGCGGCACGATGGGTGAGCCAGATGTCAATAATTTAAGTATGTTCAAAGCTGCCACCAAATATGCTGGATATCATGTGGCTACTATAGCTATGCCACATAAATGTTCTTATGTAGTTAGATGCCATGAACAAAATTAATAGGTTTGACTGATATGAAACTTGAAAATAATGAAGATCGAAAAAAAAGATTATTAAGAGAAAAACTTGAGGCGGCCGGATTTAAGAAGAATAAGATAAAACGCGAAATAGAATCCCAAAGGCTTAGTAGACAACAGCTACAGCAATTACAATTAGATCCTAATGTAGAGGGAATGGCCAGTCTTTTAGCTTGGAAATTTATTTTTTCAAATTCTATCGTTGTCTCAAGATTAAAAAATGCATTTGAAATATTAGTAAAAAAATATCCAATTTTAAATTCTATCTATGTTAAAAAAAGTGATTTTTTCTATCCTGAAGTGCTACAGCACTTAGATTGGTTAGAGATTGAATCTGGCCTAAATTGGGTAGACACTATAAAACCAATAGATATTAAAAAATCTGCCCCTCTTAAAATATTACTAAAAAAATTTGATGATCATATCGAATTGGTTATAGTTTTACATCACATTGCTGCTGATGAAATAAGCTGGCAAATTTTGTTATCAGAATTAGAAAGTATTTATTTCAAATTAGGTAATAATGAATCTATATCTTTTTTAAGCCATTCTGATGTACAGCCCAATATTGAAAGTAATTTGATAGTTAATTCCAATAAATATTGGATAGAAAATTTAAAGCCTTATTTTCAGTTAGAACGTGTAGATCTATTTTCTATATATAGAAATAAATTAAATAATAAAAACAAGTATATATCCGATACTGTTACACAAAAAATTACCATAGATCAGTTAAAAAAATTGAAGTCGGTAGCTAAAGAACTAAAAGTTAGTCTGACGCCAATTTTGATGGCATCCGTATTTTTGTTATTAACTCGTAGAGGACTGAAAAATACCATTATAGGAACTGCTATTGATCAACGGGAATCAGAAGAATCATTTAAAACAATCGGTAATTTTATTACATTATTGCCCATTATTTTTCAACATGATGATCATACAAGTTTGTATGCATTAATTCGTAAAGTACACCACATAATTATTAAATCTCATAGGTACCGTTTTTTGTGTATAGAAGATCTAATACATGAGTTGAAAATTGTCAATATGGGGATAAGACATCCTTTGTTTGATTTTATTGTCCTACACAGAAATATTAACAGAGAAATTAAATTAGAAGATGAAATAGTAAGAGGACAGCATATTTCCAGCAAACATAGTCTATTTGATGTAGTCTTTTCAATGGATGAAGCAGATTTGACTTTATCTTGTGAATATCATTCTGAATTATTACCTAAAAAATTAGTTGAAGCATTACTACATGATTGGTATGAATTACTTATTCAGCTAGAGTCAGAATCAATAGAGCTAAACAAACAAAATAGACAATTATCTTATGATGACCTTTTTACAACTAAACAACAAGATATTATGGAAAGAATTCAAGAATTAGTGATGTATGACCCCCATAAAATTGCTGTGAATTATCTAGAGAGTGGAGTGACTCGTCAGGAGTTATGGGACAGGGTGAAGATTTTAGCTAAAATTCTTAACAATAAGGGTGTAGTTGTTGGTGACACGGTTGTGATTGCAATTGAGAGATCTATAAATATTCCAATTGCATTTTTAGCTTGTTTATATGTAGGGGCAATATTTGTGCCTTTAGATATTACCCAACCTTTGAAACGATTAACAAAATTTGTAGATAAAAGTAGACCTAAAATAATTATTAGTAATTCCGAATTAATGTGTCAAAAAATTACTAAAAATCTTGGAAATATTAAAAATCTCATTTTGGATAAAAATACATTACAAAAAATATACCATTGCTCATTGGAGAATAAACCCAAAGCAATTATCAATCATAATATTCCTGCTTATGTGATTTTTACCTCAGGCACTACGGGAGAGCCTAAAGGTGTCATTATTAGTAGAATGGGGTTGAACTCAGTTTTAAATGGGATGAAAGATAAATTTATTTTGGAAGATTCCAGTCGATATTTAGCATTATCTACTTTGGGATTTGATATCGCAATTTTTGAAATTCTAGCACCTCTTTACTATGGTATAAATCTTGTTATAGGGAAATCAGAATGGTCAAGGGATCCTGTTGAATTGAGTCATCAGATCAATGTAATAAAACCTTCTATTATTGAAGCCACGCCTAGTTTATGGTCTGAAATAATTAAAACGGAATCTTGTAACTTAGAAGGTATACATGTTTGTTGTGGTGGAGAGACTTTATCTTTAAAAGTTAGCAATCATTTGATAAAAGGTAAAGCCAAGGTGAGCAATCTTTATGGGCCTACTGAAACGACTATTATTTCCACTTATTTAACATGTAAGGAAGATAAAGTTCCTACACTGGGATATTCTTTGGACACAGTGGGCTTTGTCATTTTGAATTATCAATTAGAAATTATACCAGATGGTTTTTTAGGAGAACTATATTTATTTGGTCCTCAGATAGCTCATGGGTATTTACAACTAGCTTCTGAAACATCAGAAAAATTTGTTGCAAATCCATTTATTTCTGGTGAGCGAATGTATCGTACTGGGGACTTAGCATTTATAGATGTATCATCAGGAGAGATTTGTTATTGTGGTCGTTCAGACGCCCAGTTATCTTTGCATGGTGTAAGAGTTGAGGCGCAAGAAATAGAACAGACAATAGAACAGATATCAGGAGTATCTGCGGCTGTCGTTAAAACTGAGGAAATAGGCAATCAATCCGTCCTTTATGCTTATTATATCGGTTCAATTGATGAAAATAAGGTTAGATGGGAACTAAAACAGGTATTACCTTATTACTTGCAACCAGTTTCTATTACTAAGATCGACAAAATACCACTTTCTTTCAATGGAAAAATTGATCGAAAGAAATTACCGAAACCTATGTTGGACGACAATATCGTTCGTCCTATATCAACAGATGAAGAAAAGATAGTTGCTAATGGTTTCGAAAAAGTATTGGGTATTAAAAATATTCATGCAACTTCAAATTTTTTCCAATTGGGAGGGTACTCTTTACAAATAGCGGCTTTACTTAGTTATTTTGAGCACATTACTGGGGTTAGACTGCTTGCTAAAGATATATTCGATCATCCAACAATAGAAGAGATAGCATTATTATTGACTAAAAGGAGAAATAAAGACTCAGGAAATAGCCTATTAAATGAAGACAATAATTTATTAACCAATTTTGATTCTCAACAATTTAATCTGACCATGGGCCAGAAGAGAATTTTAAGTGCGGAGAAAATATCCGAGTTTCCGGGTCTTTATAATATGCCATTAGTTTTAAAAATTTCTGGGCTACCTGATGTAGATTTGCTAAAAAAAGTTTTTTTAAAAATTTTAGAAAAACATCGAATATTAACTAGTGTATATGATATTTCACTTCTAACAGCTAGAATTTTAAAATGGGAGTGTGTTATAGAACAGTGGGATTCATCTTTTAGAATCATTGATTATACTCACCATGATCATCTTTATAAATTGATTAATGAAGAGATAAATCGACCATTTAATCTAGAGGATGAACTGCCGATTAGATGTTTTTATTATAGGTCTCAAGAAGAAAATATCGAAGATTATTTATTAATCGTCATCCATCATATTGTGGCAGATGAGTGGTCAGTAAGAGTTTTATTCAATGAGATTATTGAATTGTATAATAAGTTACTAAAATGTCCTTCAATACCTATCTCAGTGACAGGAAATGTTAGGTATTTTGAATTACTCAATAATTTGGATCATTTTTCGAATAATTCAAAAGAATATTGGCAAAATAAAATGGAAGGAGTTCAATTAACAGAATTACCTTTTCTAACATTTAGTCAAAATATGGAAAGTTCAAGACTGGAGAAGGTCTTACACCAGCAGATTATACTAAATGATCAAGAAATAGCTCAAGTAGAAGAGTATGAAACACAATATAAAATATCTCCTTTTCATTGGTTCCAAACTTGTCTTATCAATGTCTTGGCTAGATTTTCACAACAAGATGTGTGTATTGGCATTCCTGTACATGGTAGAGATCATAGAGATTATATTGATGTGGTTGGTTATTTTTCTAATACTTTACCAATTAGGATTCAATGCGATTTAGACTGGGAAGTACAAACCTTGCTAAGTAATGTTAGAGATACAGTCTTAGAGGCAATGTCTTATGCTGACGTACCTCTGGAGAAAATATTTTTAGATAGCTCTAAGATTCCATTTTCAATTTTAGTTGATTATCGTAAGGGTCAATTGCCTTGTTTGGTTACAGATAATTTTGTTGCTCAAGCAATTAACTGGGATATTAGATTACCTAAATTCCCTGTGATTATTCTCTACACAATAGAAGGGGTTACACATAAAATTGATTTGTTACTATCTGATAAATATTATAATGAACAAAGTGCAGTTTTATTTAAAAATGCATTAGCTAAAAGTATAGATTTCATTCTAAATGATCCAACAAAAAAAATATCAGAACTTAACTATTTTAATATTAATCAGAATAATATTAATTTTAAATACGAACAATATTTTAAAACATCTTCTCAGCCATTCAAATTTTTACCAGAAATAATATATCAATCTTTAATAGATTATAAAAATAGAATTGCTATATCGGGCATGGGTTATGAATTAGATTATAAAAATTTATTAATTGTTTTAAGTGTTATTAGTAAGTTATTGATAGAAAAGTTGGGTAAAAATGGTAAGGAAGAAATTATTATTATCTATGCAAATAATAGATTTGAGCAGATTATATTGATGCTATCTGTTTTGTTTATAGGACGTACTTATGTTGTTTTAGATCCTGATCATCCCAAAGATAGGTTAATTCAATTGATAGATAAACTCAAACCTAGCCTATTTTTAACAACTCAACAATATTCAGAAAAAATCGATTGGAATAATTTTCAATTATGTATAGTAGATTTCAACAATCTATTAAATTTTAATGGGGATCAAACCAGTAAATGTTTTATCAATCCACCTCATCCCAACTATTTAGCGTATATTGTTTTTACTTCAGGTTCAACAGGTGAACCTAAGGGTGTCTCTATCAGTTATGCTGGTTTATCTGATCTTGTATATTGGTTTCGAAATATATTTTATTTGGACAAACCTATCCGTTTATTATCGTTAGCTTCCATGACATTTGATGTTGGACTGATTGAGGTATTATCATCTTTAGTAACTGGAGGACACATAAAAGTTGTTGAAGATCATGAGAGAGCAGGAGAAGATTTATTAAGAGCAGCAAAAGCACATAGTATTACTAATTTAGCGGTGACACCAACCATATTGGATACTTTAGGTAATCCTAAAAATATTGATAAAGATGTTGTGATCTCAGTAGGAGCTGAAGCAGTTTCTAGTAAATCTTTTAGAGAATGGAGCAAAGAACATACTATTGTTAATTTGTATGGCCCTAGTGAAGCATCAGTGAATGCACTTACTTATATAGAGAAGCAATACTTTATGGGAGATCAGGTGCCTATAGGACTGCCAGATTATGGCATGAGTGCAGTTATTTTAGATAGTGCATTACAGCCTGTTCCGGTTGGGGTTAAAGGTGAGTTGTACCTAGGTGGTACAGGGTTAGCCAGAGGTTATTGGAATAACCCAACTGCAACGGCTATGAGATTCATTGCCTCTCCATTTAAAGAATTAGGTTACCGTATATATAGGACAGGAGACCTGGCTTCTATTGATGCAAATGGATTAATAGTTTTACATGGGAGGGTTGATAATCAATTTAAAATTAGAGGCTTAAGGATCGAACCAAGAGAAATAGAAAGAGCATTCTTATCTTTCAAAGAAATATCGTCTGTGTGGGTAGGTGTAGAAGATTCTGTGGAACGTCCCTCTTTAATTGCGGCTATTACCGTAGATAATAATTGTTCTATTCAAGATGTCAGTTTAGAATTTAGAGTTAGGTTAAAGGATAAATTACCTCAATATTTAATTCCCCAAACAATAATTTTATTACCTTCTTTACCAATAACATCAAATGGAAAGGTCAATAAAAAAGAAATAATCAACCAATTCTATCAAATTAAATCTAAGTCTAACTCTAACTCAAACCTACTTGCACCGGAATTCAAGTATCCAAATAATATTTTAATGTTATTGCAGGAGTCTGTTTCTAAAGTACTTTCTTTAGATATTGCTCAGCTAGATGTGAGCAAAAATTTTTTAGAATTAGGGGGAGATAGTATTGGTGCATTACAAGTTATTGGCTATTTAAAGAAAAATAACATTCCATTAACCCCTAAAGAATTATTTGAAGCAGAAAGTCTAGTTAATTTAGCAATGATGTTGAAAATTGAAGATAACAGTGCTTTAGGGAATTTAGTATATAAAACCAAAAATTTAAAATCACAAGAAGATGTTGGAAGTTTTTTACCAACAATTATTATTCAAGAATATTTACAACAAAATAAGTCTGATCAACTTTTTGCCTATAGTATATTGTTAGATGCTCCAAGGGATATTGATGAAAAAATAGTAGTATTGTTAGAGAAACTGATAGCAAGACACTCATCATTGAGAACAAGATATATAAGTTCAGAACTTGCTATCACTTTACCAAGTAATCATCCTAATGTGATGCCTGAAGTGATAGTTCTAGAGGGTGATGATTTATCATTTGATGTAATAAAAAATAATTTAGGTAAATTTTTAAATCCTTATTTGGGTAAAAATATAGTGGTTGGGGTGATTAATCATGTCAAAAATGCAGAGAAAAACATAGTATTAATAATTCACCATCTGGCTGCAGATATGGTTTCTGTTAGGACTATCTTAAAAGAATTGAGATTGCTCTACCAGGAAAAGGAGTTGTTACCTGTCTTGTATTCATTAAAAGAATACGCAAAAATATTTGGCTCACAAAAGATACAATTTTTATCATCAGAAATACCTAAACATAGGGCTAAAATAATTTCAAAAAAATTAGACCCCAAGTTAGATACTGCATTTAAATCTAAGATGATAACAATATCTATTAATCATATTTTAACTGCTAACTTAGTGGAGACTTTAAATAGACTTAGAAATAATTTTTATGATGTCAATTTAAATATCGAACATATTTTAATTTGTTTGGTGGCAAAATCAATTGGTCATATGGATAAATTCGGTCCTGGTATTACCTCTATTGATCTAGAGTCTCATGGAAGAGATCAATTAGATTATCTAGAAACGGTGGGATGGTTTACCACAATTAGATCTCTTGTGATCCCTACGAAACTTGATTTAAAAGAACAGATTACCTATATACATACACAACTGGGGGATAATAACAATGCATTTAGCATTGCTCATGACCACCAAGATCGTTCTGAGATTTCATTTAATTATTTAGGGGAGTTAGATCTGGGTTTGGATGGCAATAAAAATCAACAATTGTTTAATACAGTAAAAGGTGAAGAAGCATTATCAATATTGTATTCTGATGAGTTACCATTGAGAAATCCTATTTCTATCACAGCACAACTCGTTAAAAATCAAAACCAACAACAGTTAAGGTTAAATTTTATTTGGTCTCCTCGACTAGTTAGTAACAATAAACTTAAGCAGTTTATTAACCTAATAGAGAATGAAATTGATTCTTTGAAAAGAAATTGTCATTTGCTTGTGGAACAAAAATATTTACCTTTGACTTATACACAAGAGGGATTATTTCAAATTCAGGAAACAGGTATAGAAAGTAATAATGCCTATATTATCAAAATAAGGCTTTTTTTTGAGGGGGATCTTAACTCAGAGCAATTAAAGTATGCATGGTGTCAAGTTTTATTAAAACATGAAATGTTAAGAGCTTCCTTTCATAGGGAAGATGAAGAATATTTTGCAAAATTGGATGGAGTTAAACTAGATTGGCTCTATGAACAATATGTTTCTGATGACGTACACGGTAGTTTTCTAGAATTTATTGAACATACGGAATCAAAATTGAATAGAAATTTTAATATTAATTCTGCTCCATTATTTAGAGTTTGTATGATTTCAAAAAATAAAAAAGAACACGTCATCATTTTATTGATGCATCACATATTAGCAGATGGTTGGTCAAGTCCTATTATTCTTAGAGACTTATTTGATGCTTATAAAGGAGAGCTTATTGTAAAGACATCTTCGATTGCTACAGTCATTAATTCAATCAAATCTCAACCTAAAAAAGAAGCATTATATAAATGGAAGAAGTATTTGAGAGGTATTCATAGTACTATTTTGGTTCAATCAGGAGAAGATAAGGGATATAGAAGAGAGTTAAAATGGAATATAGGAAAAGAGAATTTACTGCGTTTACAAGTATTGTCTAAAGAAAACAAAATTACGTTTGGATCTCTGTTACATGTCATTTGGGCCAAATGTCTAATGAAACTAACTGACAAGAAAAGCGTTAGTTTTGGCTCAGTGACAGCAGGTAGGCCAAGTTTTATTAAAGATATTGAGAATGTAGTAGGATTATTTTCTAATACTGTACCTATTCATATCACCGAAGCGAATGGTTCTCTTTTAGAGTCAGCTAGGAAAGTCGGTGAGATTTTATTGATGTCATCTGATGTGCCCATCCCTCTTTCAGAGCTTTTGTCATTATCTGGACAAGATCAATTATTTGATAGCTTATTGGTTATAGAAAATTACCCTATAGACTTTAATATGTTATCTAATCCTTTGCCTGGGGTCAAGTTAAGCAAATACGAGTATGAAGATGGAACTCATTATCCAGTCAGCATTATTTTTAATGTTGGATCTGATTCGATACAGGTGAGATTATTAATGGCTAATGAAGTAGATTTTGGATTTTCTATTGAATTTGTCAGAAATACCTTTAATGATTGTGTTAATGAAATCATCAATAATAAAGGAAAATTCACTAAGAAAATATTGTCTAAGGATAATCATTTAGTGGATAGAATTAGAGGAATTCAGCTTACAGGTCAATCTTTAAAAAATCGTCAACTAATAACAATCAGTAGTGCTGTATGTGATAGCCATCTTAATAATTTAACGCGGCGTCTCATCCAGTTTGGTTGTCGACCGGAAACTAAAGTAGTCATTTCATTGCCCAGAAGCATTGAGGCTGTTTTATTAGCAATCTCTGTATGGAAAACTGGAGCTTGTTTAGTTCCACTTGATTGTGAAATTGAAAATTTAAGGTATTTACAGATCATTGACAGGCTAAAACCAGAAATAATTATTGATATACACTCTATTGAACGATTGGGTCTGATGATTGACCTTGACGAAATAGATGATAAAACGGGAAATGAGAAACCATTTACCCCATCAGAACGATTAAGCTCAGTTAGTTTGGCAAATACTGCGTATATTATTCATACTTCTGGAACCACTGGTGTCGCAAAAGCTATTAGTATGCCTTGGTCTGTGATGGAGAATTTAATTAATTGGCAGAAAGAGGAAATTTCAATCAATCAACAACAAGTGATTGCACATTTTGCACCTAGTTATTTTGATGTTTCTATACAAGAATTATTAACTGCTTTTGTATTTCAGACTTCGATGGTTATTGTACCAGAAGACTTGCGTAAAAATATTTCAGATTTGTCATACTATTTGGAACAAAATAGGGTTGATATTTTGTTTGCAACTAATTTGGTTATCAATGAATTAGCATCTGTTTACATACATAAAAAAATACCTAATTTGGAACATATTATTCAAGCTGGTGAAAAGTTAGAAGTTAGTTCAGCATTGGCGCAATGGATCAGTAATGATGATGGCCCAAAGCTGCATAATCATTATGGTCCAGCGGAAACGCATGTTGTCATGGCAGATAGTACATTCAGTAGTGAGAAAAAGGTAGCCTCTATAGGCAAACCTATTACCAATACTGATTTATTAATCTTAGATGAACAGTTAAAAGAAGTTTCTTTAGGTAGAATCGGTGAGATATATCTTGTGGGGAAAAATCTATCGAATGGTTATATTAATGATCCGGTACAGACAGCGATTAGATTTGTAGCTATTCCTAGGGAGATTAATATAGGATTTAAGGCCACAAGAATGTATCGTTCTGGAGATTTAGGTTATAAAAGTTCAGATGGTAATTATTATTGTTTAGGTAGAGCTGATGATCAAATTAAGATTAAAGGTATTCGAGTAGAACCAGGGGAAGTTATCAGTGCTTTATCAAATATCAAAGGTGTGGTAGCAGCTAGTGTAATTTCTAACCAAGAAAAGAATGCAACGGGGTTGTTAGCTGCAGTTGTCATAGATTCTGATAGTCTCCTAACAGAAATAGATATTGAAAAACAGTTGTCACAAGTATTACCCGACTATCTATTACCTAATATTATCAAAATTGTAGATATCATTCCAAAAACTAAAAATAATAAAGTTGATATACAATGCTTGAGAAAAACAATTTTGGACAGAATTACTGTATCTAGTAACATCAGTGTATCTAGCTATAACTTTAAATTAGACATAATAAAATCTATTATGACTTCAGTACTCTGTAGTGAACAAACTATTAGAGATACAGATGATTTTTTATCTGTTGGTGGCCATTCTCTATTGGCTACTAAATTAGTTACTAGAATTAATCAAACTTTTGATAGTAACTTAATTATTAGTGATATTTTTGAATTAAGAACACCTTTAAATATTTTAAAAAAATTGGATGAAAAGCCAAATTACTCACTTTCTAGGGTTAAATGGAACAGAACTAATAGAATTGTTGCAAGTTCTGCTCAAACAAGATTTTGGGCACTGTCTCAGGTTGTTAATACAGGTTCTACTTATCATTTACCATTAACAGTAAAAATAAAAGATGAAAAAACACAATATAATAGTCAGTTGTTATTCAATCTTTTCAAAAAAACTGTATTACAGATAATCCACAGACATGAATCCTTACGGACAGTTATTAAAACTGATGAAGATGGCCCATATCAGTTGGTTTTATCAAAAAATCAATTGGAATCACGTTTAATGGCAGTGCATAAAAAAATCAAACAAAAGTTTTTACCACATCAAATTAATTTATTTCATAGTAAATCCTTTGATTTGACTAATGATTTAATGTTGAGATTTGGTTTATTTACACTGGAAAATAAAACAACTGTATCAGGACAAGAACATGTTTTACTTATCACTATTCATCACATTAGTTGTGATGCTTGGTCCATTGCTAATATTCTTAAGGATTTTAATATTATTTTTAATAATTTGTTGAAAGATAAGGATTATTACATAGAAGAAACTGAATCGAATTATATTAATGAAATAGGGAGAAGGGAATTATATTGGACTAAAAATAATATGTCAGATAGAGATTTAAATTATTGGAAAAATCAATTACGTGATTTACCTTGTCCTATGAATCTTCCCTGCGACTTTCAAAGGCCATCAGAGCCCCGATTTAAGGGAGATCTTTTAGAGTTTAATTTTGGGTTGAATATTGGTCGGAAAGTTGTTTCATTTGCTCAAAAAAATAATTTAACGCCTTTTATGTTTATACAAACATCTATTGCTTTATTGTTGCATAGACTGGGGTGTGGAAGAGATATTGTGCTAGGAACACCTGATTCAGGAAGACAGGATATTATAGATCAAGAAATTGTGGGTTGTTTCATTAACCTTATTGTTTTGAAATTTAACTTATCGGGGAATCCTACTTTTTTAGAGTTGACTAGAAGAGTGCGAAGGACTGTGATGGATGCTTATTCCCATTATACAACTTCTTTTGAGCAACTAGTTAAGGAATTTTCTTCTAGTGGGGTTAAAACTAGCCATCCATTATTTACAGTAGGCGTGGGCTTACAAAATCCAAGCGATTTTACTTTCAACTTATCTGGATTAAATATAGAGGCTATAAATTATAAACCTAAAGTGGCGAGATATGATCTAAATTTTGATGTAATTATCAGTAACTCAAATCCTGAATTGAAATTTTTGGTTGAATATGATACAGGATTATTTACTAAAAAAAGCATTGAAAAAATGATGCTTAGATTAGAGATGATTATTGAGCTTGCTTTATATTTTCCCCAACAACATTTATCAGATTTTTCAATTTTACTACCATCAGAACGTCTTAATTTTTATCAAAAAATATCAAAAGATTTCACAATTGGAGAGATAGATTTAAATTGTCAAAGGATTGTACATGGGTTTTTACCACAAGGAGTTGATTACTCTAAGTTAATTTCTGATTCTACCCAGAGTTTAAGTTATGAGTCATTTGATGATCAAGTTAATTTAATAGCAAAGAAATTATTATTAAAAGGGGTTAGGCAAGGAGATTTTATTTGTATTTCTTGTAGCAGATCAATTAATTTTTATGTAGCGGTATTGGCGGTATTAAGAATAGGAGGAACTTATGTGCCACTATCTTTAGAAACACCTGAAGATAGGGTATCTAATATTATTCAGCAAGCAAATATAAAATTGATTATCACTGATACTAAGAGAAAATTGTCTAATATTAAAATTAATTCATTGATATTAGGTTTAGAAAGTGATTTACAGAATGAAGTGAATATCAATATAGAGTTACCTGATATACAGTCTCTGTCTTTAGAATTAGGTGCATATATTATTTTCACTTCAGGTACGACTGGGGAACCTAAAGGTATTTTGGTTAATCGTAAGCACTTAGCTCTGGCTCTAGATGGAATGAATTTGAGTATTCCTAAAAAATCATTAGATTGCTATTTCTCTTTTTCCGCTTTTAACTTCGATTTAGGTGTTTTTGATGTATTATGGCCGATATGTAATAATCTTGAAATTTATATTACCGATGAAAATCAAAGACTTAATCCTAGCTTAATAAAACCAATAATGCAGAGTAAAAAGTCAATGATTTCTTTATCTACACCAAGTTTTTGGTCAATTCTTTCTAGTGTCGTTAAGAGCGAGGATCCAAAAGATTTTTTTGCTGGATTTAAAATTTTGTCTGCAGGTGAACTTTTGGCAGAACCATTAGCACAAAAATTAAAACAGCAAGGTGCTGAAGTGTGGCCTTCTTATGGCCCAGCAGAAACCATTATTATTTCTAGTATTTATCATTATAGGAATGGCATACCATCTTTAGGTAATGATTTTAAATATGTAAAAACTTTTGTATTAGATGAATATTTAAATCCTGTACCAGATAATGTTAGTGGTGAAATATATATTGCTGGCTATCAGTTAGCTTGTGGTTATATAGCTAATCCAGAACTTACTTCAACAAAATTTATTGCTAATCCTTTCTTTACTGGAGTAATGTATCGTTCTGGAGATATTGGAGTATGGAAAAATCAACAATTATATTTTCAAGGTCGATCAGATACTCAAATTTCGATTAGAGGTCACCGTATAGAAATTGGAGAGGTGGTTTCTGTTTTATTAGAACTATCTGAAGTTAAAGAAGTAGTTATTAAATTATGTACCCAAGGGACGTCTTCGTTTTTAGTTGCCTATATTGTTTTAGAACAAGGTTTTAGTGAGGAATGTTTTCCACAAATAAGGAAAGATATTACCAGAAAGTTACCTGAGTATATGGTTCCGCATATTTTAATTCGTATTGATCAAATACCTTTAACTTTAAATGGAAAAATCGATTATAGAAAGTTACCTAATCCTCAAAATTTTCAAATAGGAGAAAAGGTTAAAACAAAGACTGAAAAGGATATTGCACAACTCATAATGGATTTACTGGGTATTCCAGAACCGAGTAGAAATGCTGGGTTTATTAGTCTTGGACTGGATAGTATTTCAATTATTTTATTGTCTAATAGATTAAAAGACATGGGTTATGATTGTACACCACAAATGATTTTTGAAAATCAGAATATTTATACTTTAGGACAAATGATAGACGATTTGAAATCTACTCAAAAAAATACTCTTAAATATCATTCTGATCATGTAGAAGTTAATGTTATTGAAGAACTTAGAAAAAATAATTCTTTACAATCAGTATTAAATAAATGGAAAAATAAAAAAAATAGAGAGTGAGTATTCTATGGACAACGGGGTAGATATTATTGATGTATGGCCAGTGAGTCCTTTGCAAGAAGGGCTGTTTGTATTGCATAAGTTATCTCAAGGTAAGGATCCTTATCATATTCAATTTTCATTTCGCATAGAAGGGAATATTGATAAAGATTTATTAAAATCTTCTATTCACCTATTATTAGATCGTTATCCCAATTTAAAAGCGGCTTTTTTTGATGAAGATTTAGAATATCCTATACAAATTATTCCCAACAAAGCTGAGTTTTATTGGAAAGAAATACCCATAGACACCTTAGATGATATCATTGCAACAGATAAACGTGTTTTAGCAATAAGCAAGGAAGAATTTGCAAAACCTTTCGATTTGACTGCTGGCTCATTGATTAGATTTTTATATCTATCAGGTGAGAAAGACGTTCATTATTTTATAATGACAGCTCATCATATCATTATTGATGGTTGGTCACTACCTATTTTTTTTAGTGAATTAATGAAATTATATGTATGTTGTAAAAATCGATCATTTTTGTTGGTAGAGCCACCTAATTACAGAGATTATGTAATATGGTTGGGGCAGAAGAGTAAATCCACAGCATTAAAGAAATGGCAAGAATATTTATCAGGGGTAAAACAACCAACTTTTTTGTCTAATTTCGATGGGTTGGGGTTTAAAATCACATTACCGGCAAGGCATCAAGGGTATTTATTAAAAGAAGAAACAAAAATATTATCTAAATGGTGTCAGCAAGTTGGATTGACTATTAATTCAGTTTTTTTATTTGCATGGTCTTTTGTGTTAAGGAATATTCTTAATCAAGAAGATGTATTATTTGGATTAACCGTTTCTGGTCGACCTGCAGAGATAGTCAATGTAGATAATATGATCGGTTTATTCATTAATACAGTACCATGTCGGGTACATTTAATTCCTGACGAAACTATTTTGGAACAGATCAGAGCACTACAACATAAGTTATTTGAGATGAGGGAATATGGATTTATTGGATTAACTGATATTCAGCGTGCATTAAAAATGAATCAATTATTCGATACACTGGTCATTTTCCAAAATACACCTATTGCTTATGAGACTAATTTTGAATTAGGCGACACAAAAATTTATCCATTAAAATCCTCGGATTCAACACATTATCCCCTAACATTGGTAGGGGCAGTTGTTGATGGTGAATTTAGACTAGAGTTAGAAGTGAGGAGTGATATTACTGACTCTGTCAATGCTCAATATATCGTTCAGTCTGTTTTGAAATTTTTAAAAGAAGTTTCTCAATATGAAAAACAGTGTCTATCCAGTATACCTATTTATTTAGAGCAAGGGTTCGTTACTAATCTTAATGTTGATAAAAACATCAAATATACAGATAGTATTTGGGCAATTTTTCAAAAAAATGTCAAAAAATTATCCCAAGAAAAAGCAATTATTATTCCATTATCTGGAGGAGGAGAAAAAACTTACACTTGGATACAACTAGACACACTAGTTCGTCAAATCTCTTTACTAATTAAGCAAAAGGTGAAACAAGAAAATCTAGAAAGTGGTTGTACAGTAGGGATATACTTGCCAAGAAATGAATATTTTGTTGCAAGTATTTTAGCGTGTATTAAGTTAAATTATGTTTTTATTCCTTTTGATTACTCTTTTCCTATAGAAAGGGTTGAAAATATTGCAAATAAAGCACGTATCAAGCTAATTCTTAGTAATAAGCAATCAGTTATTGATACAGTAGCCACTTTAAATTTTGCAGCATTAAATTTTTCTGGGTTATCTCTTGATGATGATAACGACTATACCATTAGTTTAGATCAGCCTTTGTATATCATTTTTACCTCTGGATCTACTGGAAATCCCAAGGGGGTTACGGTGTCTCAACGTAATATAATAGCTCTACTCAAATCTCATCAGAATTTATATTTAAAAAAATTGCAAAAAGAAGAAAATAGATTATTGCATATTGGGCATGCATGGTCTTTTGCTTTTGATGCATCTTGGCAACCGTTAATATGTTTTTTATCGGGTAATACACTTGTACTTTTAAATGAATCAATCCAACGTGATCCTAGTTTATTTGTTGAAGCAATTCAACAGTATCAAATAGAGTTTATTGAAACTTCTCCTACGATGATAAAACATATTGATTTAAATGTTTTATTTTCTAAAAAGAATTCTAGTTTAAAAATTCTAGGCTTGGGTGGTGAGCCTATTGATGTTTTATTATGGAGACGTTTATCAAATATTGATAGTATTAAGATACTAAATTTTTATGGGCCAACAGAAGCGACTGTTGATGCAGTGGTGGCGGATATTTGTGCAAGTAACACGCCCATCATAGGTTTTCCGTTAGATGGAATTAAAGTTCAAATATTAGATAATTGGTTAAGACCTTGTGCTCAAGGTGTTATTGGAGAACTTTATTTATCAGGAGACCAAATCACAGGAGGTTATTTTAATGACCCAGAAACAACTTCCATTAGATTTGTCGCTGGAGATAATGGTTGTCTTAGATATCGTACTGGAGATTTAGTTTCAATTAATCGACAGGGTCAATTAGTCTATCATGGACGTTCTGATTTTCAAGTAAAGATTAGAGGTTTTAGAGTTGAACCCAAAGATATTGAAGAAAATTTAATGAGAGATTACAGAATTGCTGATGCAAAGGTCTTTCCGGTATCAACTTCAGCAGGATTGAGACTAGCAGCCGCCATTATATTAAACCCCATATATGTTAGTGATGAAATTAACACTCAAATTATGGTCGATTTTAGGAAAAAAGTACCAGCTTATTTAGTACCTCATTACATTGTAGTTGTTGATAAATTTCCCATGACTATTAACGGAAAACTAGATGTTAATGCATTACCTAAGATACAAAAAAAAGTTATAGAAAAACCAAAAACCGAAACAGAGGTGAAACTAGTTCAATTGGTAGCTAAGTTATTAGACTTTGAATCTGGAACATTAATTGATGTACTTGAAGATTTACGTCATTATGGTTTGGATAGTATTTTGGTGATACAGTTATGTAATCTGATCAAGCAAAATGGTTATTTCGCGACACCAAGGATGATTGTTGGTGCTAAAACAATTAGACAAATTGCCTTACTAATAGAAAAAAATACAGTAAGACAAAATCATTTTGATGATATTGCAAAAAAATATTATCCGTTAACACCTATTATGAAGTGGTTGGTGAATTTTGATCGTTGGCAACATTTTTGTCAGTGGTCGATATTTACCTTACCACACGATTATACAGAGGAACGACTGAAAGAAAATTTAAAGCATATTGTTAAAATTCATCCAATGTTACGATCTAGAATTCACAAAAATGGTACTAACCAGTTTTTTGAAATTATGAATGTTGATCAATTCAATTCGAATGAAGATAATTGGATACTTTGTGTTAATAAACCGTTAATGCAACATGAGAAGATCGAACTTCAAAATATTTCACAGCAAATTACAGCACTAATTGATCCTCAGTTAGGCGTTAATATAAAAATTGTTTATTTTCCAAAACATGAACAAAAGGGCGGACATATTCTAATATTTATTCATCATTTGGTGGTTGACGGTGTTTCATGGAGAATTTTATTAGATGATTTCCGACAGTTAGAAATAAGTAAAAAAGTGATTATACCAGAGAGAACTTACTTTACTACTTGGTCGAATTTATTAGTGGAAAAATCTAAATCCTCAATAGTATTAGGTTCATTACCTCATTGGAAGAAATATTTAGATATTAGTAGGGAACCATTGGGAGAAAGGTATATTGATACTGAACGTGACCTAGCAATAGATGCTTATACGATGACTGTATTATCTGATTCACAAAAAGTCAGAATTTTAAAAGATGTAACCTTATTTAATTTTACAGTAGAAGAGGTATTATTATTAACCTTATTAGAAACAGTATTGGTTTGGTATAAGATAAGGTATCCCAATCGGATTGGCATGGAAGTACAAGAAATTCTGATTGATCGTGAAAATCATGGTCGAGACGAACAAGTTTTTGATGAATATGGGAATAGTGATGATGACTTATCAAGAACAGTAGGTTGGTTTACTACAGTTGTACCATTACGATTAAAACACAGTGATAGTGAAGATATTTTCGAACAACTACATACTATTAAAAATCAATTATCATCGATGCCAAGTAGTTCATTGGAATATTCTCTATTACAAGAACAATTAGGCCCTTCAGGAGCAGAAATAGAATTCAATTACCATGGACTTCTAAATAACGTTTCAAATAAAGATAGTGGTGCTTGGAATATGTTTACAGAGCCAAAAATTTTAGATGCAATACCAGAAGTAACTGATCCCTTGTTGCCACGTACTTATGCCGTAGAAATCAATGCTGGCATTGTTGAAGATGTTATTAATACTGGTGGCGATCAAAGTCATTTGGTGGTGAGGCTTAATTTAAGTGCAAATGTGTTTAAACGAAAAGACCTGGCACAATTACATTGTTTATGGCAAGAACAATTTGAAAAAATTTGTCTGAATCTTACCAAGCGATATCAATAGTTATAACGTATTTTTTATCTGTCTAAATATAGACTGTAGGTTTTATAAAAATAGCTAGTTATTGAAAATAAACCAGATAAGATATTTTTGTTGATTATTTTGTGTTAGTTATTTTACTTCCAGCTTAAGAGTATTTTTTTGAAGAAAAATGTCTGGAATAAAATATTTGATTATATTTGTCTAATTTAAACTACTGGTTACTGATCTAATCCATAAAAGGAATGTAATAGATCTTTACTTTTAGAAATAAGAAATAGGCTGGATTTATTTATAAAATAAAAATATAAAACAAAATACTTAAAATAAATCGGTATGATTTTGATTAGCTGGAATATCAAAAAAGAAACTAGAGGATCGTGGGTAAATCAAAGCAATAAATTAGCTACCGATTATCATCCATAGTTATTTGATGGTAATATTTGCGAAACAAATTATCACTCAGATTGTTTTTTGACAATCAAAATTAAATTTTTAGCGAATTAAAATCCTTTTAATATTACTACTATTCGATCAAGAACAAAGCTTACGGATAATTTTCTTTTTATCAATTTTATTGATGGATGTTTTAGGTAGTTTTTTTTCAATCACCAATTCATCAGGAATTTTAAAGGTTGCAACTTGATTCTGGGAAAAATATTTTCTAATTTCTGAGTAGTTTGGAGGATTATCTCCAGTAATAACCAGACAAGATTTTTCACCTAGAACTTCATCTGGCAGACCAACTAGTGCTGCTTCTTTGATATTTGGATGTGACATAGCTAATTCTTCAATTTCCGAGCAATCAATATTTTCTCCAGCACGTATTATTATATCTTTGATTCTCCCAGTAATAATGACATCTCCTGATTTAAGGAGCCTTACTTTATCACCAGTGCGATAAAACCCATCTGGTGAAAAGCTATCATGGTTAGCTCTTTCGTTGCCATAGTAACCTCTTATTGTATAAGGTCCTCTGACTAATAATTCTCCTTCGCTACCTAATGGAAGGGGATTTCCATCTTCACCTATAATTTTTAGTTCATCGTAGGAGCTCATTGGTTTACCTTGAGTCATCCAGGTTAATTTCCTAAGTGAGTTTAGTTCAGTAAAACATATTAATCCTTCGGCCATACCATAAACTTGTTGTAATTTTCTACCAATAATTTGATCGAATGCTTGAGCACATTGTGGGCTAAAACGAGCACCTCCAACCTGAATAACTCTTATTGATGATAAATCAATGGGTTCTCTTTGCAGTGTTTCAGTCCATAAATTCGCAATTGATGGTACCAGAGCAGTGATAGTCACTTTATGATCATTGATCACTTTAAATACGTTTTCTGGACTAGGGTTATTACACTGAACCAGTGAGGAGCCTGTCATAATTGATCCTAATATGCCAGGTGCAGAGAGTATAAAATTATGGGCGACTGGAAGTATGCTTAAATATATATCACTAGAACTAAGCTGAGTTTGTTTGATAGCACATTGAATATTATAGTAATAATCATTGTGTGATCGCGCAATAACTTTTGGTTTACCTGTCGTCCCACCAGAAACTAGCATAAGACCAGGATCATTACTTGAAACTAGTTTTTTGATTTCTAGAAATTTGGGAATTTTATTATGTTGATATGTTGGACTTGGTAAAGAGTCTATTAAAAGAACTTGTATGGGGTTATTTGCTTGCTTAGTTATTGTTGTATACATAGATAGATGATTTTTCGCTGATATAAAATTTTTTTCAGTTATGATAAAACTGGCACAAACAGTATTAACTAAATTTAATAATTCTTTTTTTTGGTGACCAGGTAATGATAATAAAGGAATCACTCCGATTCTTAAGCACGAAAAGAAAGCCAATAAAAAATTTCTTAATGACTCAATTTGTATGGTAACTACTTGATACGGTCTAAGTCCTACTTGCCATAGAATATTTGCATTTAATTCAACTTGTGCTAAAAAACTTGAATAAGTGTTATATTCATTTTTATTGAGAATTAATTTATTTTGTGGAAATTTTTGACTTGCATCAAGTAGTATTTCATACAATAATTTGAATTTAAATAACTTATTCATTATGTAAGTATTTTCTAATTTTTCATCCAGATATTTATATTTAGATAAGATCCTTTGACGCATTTTATTTCCAATCGAATTATAGGTTATTAGGCAAAAACATGATGTTTAAAAAATATTGTGAACATTAAATAATATTATTATAATGATAATGATAATTATTATAATTTATAATTAAACTGGAGTAAATCTATGGAAAAAAAATATGATGTTGTTGGTGTGGGCTTTGGTCCTTCTAATTTGGCATTATCAATTGCAATAGAAGAATATAATAGCTTTAATACTAACAAGATAAAGTCTTTATTTTTAGAAAGTAAACCTAATTTTACCTGGTATCCTGATATGATGTTGCCAGACTCAAGTATGCAGATTGCTTTCCCAAAAGATTTGGTCACATTCCGAAATCCTAGAAGTGAATATACTTTTTTTAATTACTTGTTTGAGAAAGGAAGATTGGCTGATTTCGTCAATTTAAGGTCTTTTTATCCATTTAGAGTAGAGTTTGCAGACTATTTAAAATGGGCGTCTAAAAAAATTCGGATTCCAGTAAAATATTCCAGTAAAGTAACAAGTATACAACAAAATCATAACCTTATTAGTCTATCTTATATCAATGAAGCCAATGAGCAAAAAAATATCATTACTGAAAATGTAGTGATAGGAATGGGGTTATCTCCCAAGTTGCCACAATCAATTAGATCAGGTATCAGAGTCTTTCACAACTACAATATACTAGATTCTATTAAGAAGGTAAAAGATTTCAAACATAATAAAGTAGCAATATTAGGTGCTGGGCAAAGTGCAGCTGAAGTAATTAATTATTTCTATCATGAATTTCCCGATATGGATATTTACGCCATTTTTTCAAGATTTGGGTTAACTCCTTCTGATAGTACACCTTATAATAATCAAATTTTCGATTCCGAAGTAGTTAACGACTGGTATGAAACAAGCCAAGAAACTAGGAATTTATTGTTTAATTATCATAAAACAACTAATTATTCTGTAGTTGATGAGGATTTAATTAATAAGATATACGAACTACAATACAAAGATACCTTGCTCAATAAAAATAGAATTTATATGAAGAATGCGTCTATTATTGAAGATTGTGAAGAAAAAGAAGATAGTGTTTGTTTGAAGATAAAAGATTTATTTACTCAAAATATTCAAGAATTAAATGTGGATATTTTAGTTTGTGCCACAGGATTTGAGCCAACTAGTATTAAAAATATATTAGCACATCCAGAGGATTATTCTTTTAATGGAGAATCACCTACAGTGACCAGAAATTATCAATTGGAAAAGAAAAATAATGAAGTATCCTCAATCTATTTGAATGGTTGTACAGAAAACTCTCATGGGTTTAGTTCTACTTTATTGTCTGTTACTGCAGTCAGAGCAGGAGAGATATTAAGTAGCATTACTTTAAAATAAATAACCAGTGAGAATGAAATGACGATGAAAATAGATAGTAAACAAATTCCTTATATATTAAGTTTTTTAGCAGATAAATATACTGATAACGATTATTTTGCCTATGAATCTCCTCAAGAATCATTTTTTGCATTGGGAAATAAAAAAATGATTAAACTTTATTCGGACAGAGTGGAGTTATTTGTTGATGGTAACATTCATTCTATTGAAGGAAGGTTTGCTAAACCTTCTATTGAGTTGAATTATTATACTAAAAATTTTTTAGGATCAGAGGAAAGAATTTTTGTAGGTGTTACTTTTGAGTTTTCTATTGAGGAGTTGAGTGTATTTGAAGAATTAGAAAAAAATATATTATTAGCTTTTTTATTTATTCCAAACGTTGAAATTAAAATAACAACAGAAAATATTTCATCAATGGGGGATGCAGAATTGGTATCTGAAATAAACGATGAAATAAAGAAAGAAATGAGAAAATTCGATGATAACAATTTAAAGAGTGAGTTTTATAACCACGTTTATTATCGTACAGATGATTCTTATAAGGAAAGAGTTAAGATAGCAGTGACTGAGATTTTGGATAAAAAATATGATAAAGTTATTCTCTCTCGTAAAATTTCCGTACCTTTTGAAATAGATTTCTCCAAATCATATTTAAATGGCCGATTAGCTAACAATCCTGCTCGTTCATTTATTTTGAATTGTGTTGGGATACAGTCTTTTGGCTTCAGTCCTGAGCTTGTGGCGAGAATCGAACCTGATGGTAGGGTGATGACAGAGCCTTTAGCGGGAACGAGAACATTGAAAAATAATTTTAAAGAAAATGATGAATTAAAAAATGAATTATATACAGATATTAAGGAGGTATTTGAACATGCTATTTCAGTTAAGGTAGCATGTGATGAAATTAGTAGAATTAGCAATAATGGTAAAGCCAATATAACAGAGTTTATGGTTGTTAAAGAAAGAGGTACTGTTCAACATATGGCTTCTTCAGTCGAAGGATGGATGGAAAAAGAATTGAGTGTTTTTTCAGTATTGGCATCTTTATTTCCATCGGTTACCGCTTCTGGATTACCTAAAAAATATGCTATTGAAGCCATCAATCGTTTAGATGATATGCCCAGGGGTCTTTATTCTGGTGGTGTCGGTTATTTTGATCCTAAAGGTGTGTTTGATATAACCTTAGTACTAAGATCCATTTTAAAAGTTGGTGAAGATACCTTCTTAAGGGTTGGGGCGGGGATTGTTTCTGATTCTAATCCAGAAAGAGAATATGAAGAAACTTGTGAAAAGGTATCTTCGATTGCACCTTATCTGGTTAAAAATAGATAGATGGTTGTTGTGTTATGACTGAGATATGGATAGTTGAGTTAGATAAAATAAATATTGATGTGAAAAAATATATGCATATATTTTCTGATGAGGAGATCAAAAAATATCATGGTTTCGTAAGGGAATTTGATGCAATTTCGTATTTAAAATCGCATTTATTAATGAAAATCATTCTGGCTAAAAAAATATCTCAGTCTATTCATGGTCTTAATTCGTATTTTTATAGTAACCAATATGGTAAGCCTTATTTATTAAATGGCCCTTTTTTTTCAATAAGTCATACTAATGGATTATTTGCCATAGCTATTTCAGACTTTGATGTTGGTGTGGATATAGAAAATATAAGTAGAAACATATTAACTTTTGAAGATCTTGATTTCATTTTGGGTAAGGCAGAAAAAGATTTTATTGCTACTATTAGTGATAGTGAAAAGGATTTGGTATTGTTGTGGCATATTTGGGTAAGGAAAGAGTCTATTGTAAAGGCTTTGGGTTATGGATTATATCAACCACTGGAACATGTTGTTATTCCACTTAAAAAACTATTTTTTTCTGTTTACCAAGGAAGAGAAAGATTTCTGTGTAAGGAAAAAAATAATTTAATAAGAATTATGAGTGGATGTCAATTAAATCTTCCTTTAGGTTATGTTGGATTTGTTGTTTCTAGAAATCTTAATAATATTAGGCAGTATATTTTTAATAAAGATTATCAATTTTTTGATATCTGTGATGTTTTAATGGAGGTATGATTTTTATAGATAATACATGGTTAGTAGTTTTGTTTTCTACTGTTTATGACAATTTTAATTTAAGAGATAGGATGATTAGTTTTTAGTTCAATGAGAAATTTTTTGTTATTTAGTACCATATTCTTATTTTCAAGCTGTGTTGAACACAATATGCAAATGGAAGTGAAGCATATTCGTCAAAGAGGTCAGCCTTTTTCCTATACAGCCTATAAGCCAATTTTTTCGATTGATAAATATATTGACAAAGCTTTTGAATATGTTTATTTCACAACAGCCGATAATAATAAATTGGTTAAAGCTTCTGCTATTTATTTATTACCTAAAAATTCTAAAAATAAAATAGTTGTGTTGGCACATCCTGTTACAGGAATTGGCAAAAGTTGTGGTATAGAAGGAAATTTATATCAATGGGCAATTTCGAATTATATTCAAGCGTTATTAAAAAATCATTACAGAGTGATTTTACCAAATTACCGAGGCTTAGGATTGAGTGATACTTCACATAGATTTCTAAATGCAAATGATGCAGCTATGGATGTACTCGATGCTATTCAAGCGAGTATTAAATTATTTGAATTGGATGTTGATATACCTATTGTGTTATGGGGATATTCTCAGGGGGGACAAGCTACCCAAAGAGCAAGTGAAATAGTTAGCTTTTATGCACCTAGTTTAAATATATTAGGTTCTATTCAGAATTCAGCACCTTTAATATTGTCTTCTGCTCTGGAGGATTTTATTGATAAAAAAATTAATGTATTTCACTATATGTTGATACCTTATATGTTATCAGGGATTATTCAAACTACACCTGAATTAAAACCCTTGGAAGAAACAATTTTCAATAATAAATTGCAAATTCTTTCAACTTTATGTTCTTTTAGTGCACCTTTGTCTTTAGTAGCTGGGAATTTTTCTTTAGACATTTCCAGAATTTCTGAGCGACAGTTGAACATCATCAGATCCTACTTTGTAGCACAAGATGCACCTAAATACCACACAAATATTCCATTATTGTTAATTTATGGAGAGAATGATGAAGTTGTACAAAAGCGATGGCGAGAAAATCTGATGGAAAAATTTTGTGAAAAAAAATTATTTGTGCACTATATAGAGAGAAAAGGTGGCCATATGAGTCATGAGGATATTAATATTTCTCTTCCTTGGATTGAAGATCGATTTTCTAATATCCCAGCTAAAAATGATTGTTTGCATCATTGAAAAGAATGAGTTGCTATTTTTATTTCAGTGTATCTGATTCAATAGTTTAATTCTGTTTTATAAACACGACATATATACGTTTATTTTACTTCGAATTTTGTTAAATATTAGTTTTTGAAATTTTTAAAGAGTATTATTAACCAACATTTAAAACAATAATAATTATCATTATTATTTTTTTAAATTAAAAAAGGAGATTATGTTATGCAATTGAATAGAATCGTTATGATATTAAGTACATTATTCATATCTAGTTTGAATTCTATTATTTTTGCTTCTCATTCAGATGAGAATGATGGTGCTGATGATCAAAAAAATAATTCAGTACAAGAAGTTATTAAAAATGATTTAGATAAAGCTGCCTCAGTATTTAAATTACCGACTATTGAGGTATTAGGTTATGGATTTAAAGAAAAATTAAATACCATTTCAGGAAGTGTGGATGTATATACGCAAGATGATATTTTACGTACTCAGAGTAAAAATTTAAATGAACTAATTAAAAATACACCTGGATTTCAGTCCATGAGTTTTGCGATGGTTGATTATATGATTATTCGTGGTACTGGCAGTATGTATGATGTAAAAGGTAAATCTCATTCAGTTTTCCTAAACGGAATTCCGTTACCATCGACTGAGTCAAAAAATTTACTTTTAACTGATGATATCAGTGCTGTTGAAGTAATGAAAGGTCCTCAACATATTCTGTATGGTAGCCAGTCACGTTCTGGTGCGATTAGCGTCTATACTAAAAGACCTAGTCAAACTAAAGGGGTGATTGCTTTGGGTTTTGGTAATGATAACATTAGAAATATTTCATGGAATCAAAGTGTTAAAATTAATGATTATGTAAGTTTAAGTCTTGGTATTGATCGACTACATGATGGGGGGTTTGTTAAGAATTTAACAACTGGACAAAAAAGAGGTGGTTTTACTGCTAATAACTATGACATTAGATTGTTTTTAAAACCTAGTACAAAAACTTTCCTGGATTTTTATTTTAATAATCAAAAAATAAATGCTAAAAAACCTGTTATGACTCATTTTGGTAGAAATTTACAACCATTAACCTATTATTTTTCAAGCTTTGATACGGCACAAACTCCGATGTTAGAGGGATCTAAATTAAATTTTTGGGAACAAAGAAATGATTATGGTGGAGATACTCAACGTAGAACTCGGTCTTTTTCAACCTCATTAGAACATTATTTTAATGACAATATGTCTTTAAAATATATTTATTCAAATTCAAAATATAATGAGACAGGTAATATTGATATAGATAATACCGATGTTGATTTTATTAAAAAAATTGGGTTATTACATGTCACTCATGATTATAAAGCATATTCATCTTATCAAGACTTAAGACTTACAGGTGAATATGATCTATTTAAATGGATTTTTGGTATTTCTAAAACGATTGATTATAACCGAAGGCTAGCGGCAGGTAATCCTTTTGGTATTACTGCTAGGGGTATGAGAATGGGAGATACGGTAAAAGGTAAAGCTGTCTATACACAATGGAAAATAATACCTAGCCAATATATTGATTTTATTTTAGGTTTTAGACGTCAAGTTGATAAAGTTACACCAGAATTTTATTCATTTAGTGATAATGATTTGGTTAATACTGTTTATGATAAATGGATAGATCCTTTCCTAACCAATGTCATTAAAGGAGGTACTTTACCTAGTGTATATTCAAGTGCTGCTAATCTTTGGTCTGGAACTTTGACCTTGCATTTTACACCTAAAATTAGTTTATATACAACGGCATCTAAAGGTTATGTGTCAGGTGGTTATCAAAGTTTTATTACTAATAATTTAATACGTCCTGAAAGAGGGATTTCAAGGGAAATTGGATTTAAATCTCAATTGTTTGATGATAGGTTATTTTTAGTAGGTGCTATTTATAAAAATAAATATCGTAATTATCAGTTTTTTAATTTCTTGAAATATTCTTTAGAAAACATTCCCAACTTTGAATCTAAAGGTTATGAGATCGCTAGTTATTTTATACTACATCCTAACGTCACTATAGGATTAACTCATAGTAAAGTCGATCCTAGAATTAAAGATTATCAAATGCAAGATTCTTTTGGGTTTGTGAAAGCAGGATTTTATGATGCTTATTCGGATTTAACAACTTTTAGGAATAAAACAATCCCTTGGATACCAAAATCTAATTCACATTTAGATTTAATTATTAATGGAAAGATTCAATCGACGGATGTTATTTGGACTACAACCGTTAGTAGACGGGGAAAAATGTATATAGATTTTGGTAATAAATTAGCCCTCAAGCCAATGCATACACTAGATTCTTCTGTTGTATTCAAAAAGAAGAAACATGATATTGTTGTATGGGCTAAAAATTTGACCAATAAAAAATATTTTAGTAATGCTGTTTCATCAGGAGTTAACTTGGGAACTTATGGTAGAAGTCGTAGTTTCGGTATTACTTATAAGGTTACAATTTAGGTTTTTAAAAAATCACTAGAAGAAGTCTTTTCTTTTATGGTTTATTGATAAAAAAATACTCCTAGTTTAACTAGGAGTATTTTTTCTGTAATCATTAAAACTTTTTTGTTAATTGTACACCAAGTATATTGGCATAGGATTTGAAATCTGCATTACCAGAGGATCTGCTGGATACACAACTTTTAGCACTTGAGCCAGATTCAGTATTTCCACCGCACCAACCATTCACATGAGCTGAGGCATTTTTGACCTTGAAATATGTGTAAGATATTGATAAATATGTTTTATCATTGATTTTATATTTTGTACCAAGGCCTAATCCATAACGATCATTATCAGGCATAGCTGAAATTCTGTATTCAGGATTTGTGACTGTGCTTTTATCGTATGATATACCATAACGCAGCTGTAATGGTTCAGTAATTTGATAAGTTCCCCCCAAAGAAAATTTCCAGCCAGATCTAAAATTTGGGTTGAAGTTGGTCTGATTCCCGGTTGTTTTTTTTCCTACATTGACTGCATCTGCTATAGTTTTAGACTCTTTCCATTGAATAGTCAGATTTGTAAATCTAGAATGTCGACCATAAGAAGCATCACCAAATAGATTTATTTGTGGGGTGACTTTCCAAGCGCCATGGATAGAAATAATTTCAGGAAGTGTGATACCCACTTTCCCCTCCTCTTCTACGACATAGCCAGCATTACGAATACCATTATAAAATTTTTCACCTAGAATGGGACAGCTAAATGCACTACCATCAAGATGCCACTCAGCCTTTCCCTTTAATGTATGTGCTATTTTAGAGCGGTAGGAGAGACCAATTCTAAGACTATCATTGATATCCCATAACCAGCCTAGACTGTAGCCCAGGCTCCAATCATCGCCTTTTATTTTTGCGTAACCATCACCAGCACCATTTTGAACCAGGTTGAAGTAGTTCCCAAGAATCGGAATACCTTTATTCATTGCAGGGCTAAAGTCAGCAAATTGTTTCAATTTTGCCTTTGTATATTCTGCAATTAATCCAAGCCCTATTGAGTGATTAGGGGTAATACGGAATGCAAAAGTTGGGTTGAAAGCGATGGACTGTAATTTTGCTTGGGTTATATTGTAACGTAAAACAGAATCGTCAGAATATTTAGTTTCAGCTCCAAAAGGGGCGTATATACCTAACCCAAAGGTAGCTGTATCATTGATCTGGTAAGATAAAAAAAATTGAGGAACTGGTGTTGTTCCTGATATTTTTCCACCTTGTTTACCGGATACTGATACGTGGGTAGAAAAATACTTTGCTTGTGCATTATAGTACTTAATATGCATATCTATGATGAACAGAGAGCTAGATATTTGCAATCCGTCTAGATGAGCTAACCCAGCTGGGTTATAATATATGGTACTTGGTTCTGCTGCTTCTGCTTTGTTTGCTGTTGCTGTACTCATCGAATCTGCTGATTGAACGTCTAAAATAAATCCTGACGCATTCACTTCCCCATATATTAGTGCTAAAATGGACAGTGTTATTATTTTTTTCATTTTGTTTCCCCTGCTTGTAATTAGGATTAATTAAGATTAAATAAAATAGTCAAAAAATTTAATTATACCATAATAATATTACAGTATAATAACTTCTTTTATATTCAATAAAATAAACGGGGGGAATTTTATTTTTCAAGGTATGTCAATGTGTGTCAATTTTTTTTTCTTTAGTATATTTTCTTGGCTGTGATACATTACCCTTTGTAAGTATTTTTGAATATATCTGATTGAAAATTATATGAAAATAGTAAATTTCTCTAAAAAGTAAATTGATATTTATAATATTACATAACTTAATTTTTTATTGTGTATTGTTAATATCAAATTTTTAAAAAATTATTTTATTTTTGTAAATTTATAATATTTATTTGAGTGTCTTTAATTAGCAAAATTGTGCTGTCAATTATTTCAACCATTTTATTAAAATTTTACTAGTTTGAAAAATGATTTTCAGGGAAATTGAGGTAATTGAACCATCACGATTAAGTATTATTCCCTGGCTATCATTCCATTTTTGGTAGATCTGAATCTTGCCTGAAAGTAATTATTAGGAGCTTCAAGTACGGTGAATTTGTTTTGTGAGATGGTTGTATTTATTTCAAAATTATTATGCATAATTAGGTGTGTGTAATTCAATATTTCTTTGGTCATCGTCCCCCATGTTTTTCAATTGTTAGGAAACTTTAAATTGTTTCAAAACTGTATCTTGTGATTGGGCGGTAGGGGCTATTTTGGAATTGTCGATGTAGGCTATTGCTAATAACCTAGTTTTTTTTATTGGAATTACTCTATAAGAAAAAATGAGTAAAATCGCTATAAGTTTTTGAAAAAGAATTGCAAGAATATAATCTATGTAAAAATTTATGCTCCTATAATTAAAAAATAAACGGCAAAGCAAAATCATAAATTTGTACTTAGAACTTATACTGTTAAATAGCACCATCTAAAAATAATGAGAATGGGTATTGCTATTTTTTCTCGAGATGTATATAATCTCAAGTCTTCAATGGTTGAGGTATTTAGTTTCAATCATTCGATCTTTAACAATTGAGAAGCCGAAATCAAACACAATGAATAGAGTTGTAAAGTGATATTGAATATTGATGAGATATGACGATACGACGAATAATTGGGTAATGATTGTATCTAAAAGAAGAGATTTATAAGGGGGACAAGAGGCCTTATAAATTGAGCATTAATCTTTATTAGAGTAGGGAGCTTAAGTATTATTGCTAGTCAACGGTGGTAATATGAAGTCAGAGGTTCTTGAAATGATAGAGTCAAGTGATTTAAGTGCATCAGGTGGATGCCTTGGCGATGATAGGCGAAGAAGGACGTGATAGTCTGCGAAAAGCTTCGGGGAGTTGGCAATAAGCATTGATCCGGAGATATCCGAATGGGGAAACCCGCCTAGTATTAACTAGGCATTTTTAACTGAATACATAGGTTAAAGAAGCGAACCTAGGGAACTGAACCATCTAAGTACCTAGAGGAAAAGAAATCAACCGAGATTCCGTAAGTAGTGGCGAGCGAAAGCGGAGGAGCCTGTATATGATAATTAGTGATTTAGGAGAACAACTTGGGAAAGTTGGCCATAGAGGGTGAAAGCCCCGTATTTGAAAGATTGCTAATGGTACTAAGTATACGAGAAGTAGGGCGGGACACGAGGAATCCTGCTTGAAGATGGGGGGACCATCCTCCAAGGCTAAATACTCATCATCGACCGATAGTGAACTAGTACCGTGAGGGAAAGGTGAAAAGAACCCCGGGAGGGGAGTGAAAAGAACCTGAAACCTGATGCATACAAACAGTGGGAGCTACATTTAATGTAGTGACTGCGTACCTTTTGTATAATGGGTCAACGACTTACATTCAGTAGCGAGCTTAACCGGATAGGGGAGGCGTAGGGAAACCGAGTCTTAATAGGGCGATAGTTGCTGGGTGTAGACCCGAAACCGAGTGATCTATCCATGTCCAGGATGAAGGTTAGGTAACACTGACTGGAGGTCCGAACCTACTAATGTTGCAAAATTAGAGGATGAGGTGTGGATAGGGGTGAAAGGCCAAACAAACTCGGAGATAGCTGGTTCTCCCCGAAAACTATTTAGGTAGTGCCTTAAGAGCATACTCACGGGGGTAAAGCACTGTTATGGCTAGGGGGTCATTGCGACTTACCAACCCATGGCAAACTCAGAATACCGTGAAGTAAATTCTTAGGAGACAGACATCGGGTGCTAACGTCCGGTGTCGAGAGGGAAACAACCCAGACCGCCAGCTAAGGTCCCGAATGATCAGTTAAGTGGAAAACGAAGTGAGAAGGCATAGACAGCTAGGATGTTGGCTTAGAAGCAGCCATCATTTAAAGAAAGCGTAATAGCTCACTAGTCGAGTCGTCTTGCGCGGAAGATGTAACGGGGCTCAAACTGATAACCGAAGCTGCGGATATATACGTAAGTATGTATGGTAGGGGAGCGTTCTGTAGGCCGAAGAAGGTGCATTGAGAAATGTGCTGGAGGTATCAGAAGTGCGAATGTTGACATGAGTAGCGATAAAACGAGTGAAAAGCTCGTTCGCCGAAAGCCCAAGGTTTCCTACGCAACGTTAATCGGCGTAGGGTGAGTCGGCCCCTAAGGTGAGGCAGAAATGCGTAATCGATGGGAAACGGGTTAATATTCCCGTACTTATTTATAGTGCGATGTGGGGACGGAGAAGGTTAGGTTATCAACCTGTTGGAATAGGTTGTTTAAGCATGTAGGTAGGACACTTAGGCAAATCCGGGTGTTCAATACTGAGGTGTGATGACGAGGACTTACGGGTCCGAAGTAACTGATACCCTGCTTCCAGGAAAAGCCACTAAGCATAGCTATAAATGAACCGTACCGCAAACCGACACAGGTGGGCAGGAAGAAAATTCTAAGGCGCTTGAGAGAACTCAGGAGAAGGAACTCGGCAAAATGACACCGTAACTTCGGGAGAAGGTGTGCCCTTGGTATGTGAAGAGCCTGCGCTCGGAGCAGAAGGGGGCCGCAGAGAATCGGTGGCTGCGACTGTTTACTAAAAACACAGCACTCTGCAAACACGAAAGTGGACGTATAGGGTGTGACGCCTGCCCGGTGCTGGAAGATTAAATGATGGGGTGAGAGCTCTTGATTGAAGTCCCAGTAAACGGCGGCCGTAACTATAACGGTCCTAAGGTAGCGAAATTCCTTGTCGGGTAAGTTCCGACCTGCACGAATGGCGTAACGATGGCCACACTGTCTCCTCCTGAGACTCAGCGAAGTTGAAGTGGTTGTGAAGATGCAATCTACCCGCTGCTAGACGGAAAGACCCCGTGAACCTTTACTGTAGCTTTGCATTGGACTTTGAAGTTGTATGTGTAGGATAGGTGGGAGGCTAAGAAATAATGACGCTAGTTGTTATGGAGCCATTGGTGAAATACCACCCTTATAACTTTGAGGTTCTAACTTAGGTCTCTGAATCGAGATTAAGGACCGTGCATGGTAGGCAGTTTGACTGGGGCGGTCTCCTCCTAAAGCGTAACGGAGGAGTTCGAAGGTTACCTAGGTCCGGTCGGAAATCGGACTGATAGTATAATGGCATAAGGTAGCTTAACTGCGAGACTGACAAGTCGAGCAGGTGCGAAAGCAGGACATAGTGATCCGGTGGTTCTGAATGGAAGGGCCATCGCTCAACGGATAAAAGGTACTCCGGGGATAACAGGCTGATTCCGCCCAAGAGTTCATATCGACGGCGGAGTTTGGCACCTCGATGTCGGCTCATCACATCCTGGGGCTGTAGTTGGTCCCAAGGGTATGGCTGTTCGCCATTTAAAGTGGTACGTGAGCTGGGTTTAGAACGTCGTGAGACAGTTTGGTCCCTATCTGCAGTGGGCGTTGGAAGTTTGACGGGGGTTGCTCCTAGTACGAGAGGACCGGAGTGAACAAACCTCTGGTGTACCGGTTGTCACGCCAGTGGCATAGCCGGGTAGCTAAGTTTGGAAGAGATAAACGCTGAAAGCATCTAAGCGTGAAGCTCGCCTGAAGATGAGACTTCCCTGGAGATATAATCTCCCTAAAGAGACGTTAGAGACTATGACGTTGATAGGTCGGGTGTGTAAGTGCGGTAACGCATGAAGCTAACCGATACTAATTGCTCGTGAGGCTTGATTCTATCATTTGAAGGACTTCAGATGATGAAGGTTAATGTAACGGAGATATAGTGATTAAGATAGAGGCTTCTTGATTAAAGATAAGAAGATAAGTAGTAATAAAGAATAAAAAATAGAGAATATAAAACAAGATTGTTTGGTGGTCATAGCGAGTTGGCTCCACCCCTTCCCATCTCGAACAGGACCGTGAAACGACTCAGCGCCGATGATAGTATGGATTACCCATGTGAAAGTAGGTCACTGCCAAACTAATTACAATAAAGCCCTTGACTTATGCTTATGCGGTCAAGGGCTTTGCTTTTTTTACCGGATCTGGTATCCCCAAGAAATAATTTTGACTGGATTTTGTTTGATTAGATTTTGTATTTGTTTGAATTATTTTTATTTTTTAAATATGGTTTGTAGCGACGTAAACGATAACGTATTTTTACATCATATTGAATAGAGGCTGATCCTAAAATCAGTAAGAATAAGGCAATAGGTAATACAATCTTATAACCTAGTTCAAAAAATCCCCAGGTTCCAACATATCCTCCTATCACAAAAGAGATAATAATACCCATTAACAACTTTATTTTAGGTATGTTTATTGGGGTTCTATCTTTATTTTCTTTTTTCAAGCCTAAGTTATAAATTATTTTTGAAAGTTCAATTCCTACATCGGTAATATGACCTGTCATGTGGGTAGTTCTAATTACTCCCTTGGACAGTATGGTTAATACAGCATTATGCATACCCATAATAAAACACATTAAAATAATCAGAATATAAATAAGGGTGGTAGAAATATAGAGTTTATAACCAATTAAACCAAAAATAATTAAATAAGTTGCCTCAATCCACATAGAGAGTGCATAAGAGCTGCGATAGCGATGTTTTTTAGTCCAAATAATGATCCAACTAGAATGAGCAGAGCCTAATACAAAAGCTAATACGCATAGAAAAGAGGTTAATACCAAATACCACTTACCTAAAAAGACATCATTAGACATACTAGCCAATTCACCTGACATATGAGAGGTATATTTATTGAAGGAGAAAAAACCTACCGTATTAATAGTACCTCCTGAAAATGCCATAAAGTAAGCTAACCAACGTAACCATCGTAAGGTAATATTAGCCTCTTGTAGATATGGCAACTGGGGTGAACGAAATAATTTTCGTTTACCTATTTTTTGAGTAGGTGAAAGAGAATCTTTGATTTTATTAGAAAACATCATTATTTTAATCAATAAAAAATTTGGAAAAATTTTTAATATCATTTCTCACAAAAATTTTTAGCAACCACCTTAATACCATTTTATGAATTTGCTAATATCATATTTGATTAATGAAGACATTAATTAGTTTAATTTTTCAATTAATGAAACCCCCAGTATAACATTGATATCAAAAAAATACATAGTGAGTAATGAAAATAAGCATACTTTAATGATTGACTCAAAGGAATATATTATTGGGTCGATATATGTAGGATGAAAGAACTAGTTCAAATTTTGGAATAAAGTATATATATTTTTTTGGGACTCTCTAACTTTTCTAGATAATCATCAGTGTGCCTATCTTTGAACTTTAATTGGTATCCGAAAATAGAATCTTATCCTGGAAATTAGATCAAAAAATAATGAGTATAGATAGTTAATAAATCTTATTAGGAAAATAATTTTTATTGTGAAAAAAGATAACTCATGATATAGTTCGAGTCTAATTTATCAATGGCGGGTCTCTTCGCATTAGTCTTTGGAACAACGGGTCAGGTGCGGAAGCAAGCAGCTCACTTCATATGAATAAGTGCCGAGGGTTGGGCTCGCCTCCCTTTCTATTGGCTCAAATGAGTAGGACTGATGGTTCGACGACATATACCACCTTTTGCTTGGTATAAGGTAGGTGCCTCACGACAAATATCCATAGAAAAATCATCCAAAGACATTTGGACATAAGACTTATAATTGTGTTTTCTTTGAGGTACGGCCAATAAATAATTTGTATTAAAATTTGGTTGAATCAGAAAATAAGTATTATATTGAGGATCATTATTGGGATCAAATTTAAGTTGTTTTAAAAACACATTGTACTCATTATTGTTTTCAGGAAAACGATGCCCTTTTAATTCAAAGGCAACTAGTTCTTGAGCATATATATTTAGCATTGTTTGTGCTATCGCTAACTGAGACTTTTCACGATACTGTGAAAAGTAGCCTATGCTAAAGGTGGCAAGAATACTAAGAATAACCAAAGTAACCATAATTTCGATAATCGTAAAACCGGGTTGATGTCGGATATTGATTTTATTATACAGTTTTGTTTCAATCATAGCTCATCTCATAAGTCGATTCTAATTTGACTGTGGTTTTTAGATTTTGACCCCATGCAATCACTGTAATTCGATAACGTAATACTCGATCTGGATTAATACCTAAAAACTCTACTACATAACAAGGATTTCTGGCAGATATATTAGGGAGTTCATTTTGATTAATGGTTACTGCATTTTGACATTGTTGACCAGAGAATTCGTTAAAAACATTGGCACGTGAAGCAACAGGGATACCATTACCATACTGTTTTCCATCAATAATTGCTGTAGGTGTGCAATATCCTGGATATTTACCCCTTCCATAACAATCATTAGTAAAGTATTGAGGCCAAGTTTTACCATCAACTGTTTTTAAAGCAACTCCACCCTCTAGTAATTGGCTAAAGATAACTGGATATTCAGACTGATCATAATCAGTAATTGGAGGAAAAATATCATTTTGTGGATTAGCAAATTGTTGTGCTACTTCTTTTGCAGCAATCTTAGAAGCTTGTTCTGCAATTGATAAAGCATATTTTCGATCCGAATCATAGGAACTGCTTTTTAAGCTTAACTCTGTTGTTACATAAGTGGCTACTACCATCAAAGAAATGAGTACCAGTATAGAAAGTACCACAATGAGTATATAACCATTCTGTTGATTATTTAGTCTAATAAATTTCTGTTGGCGCATTGATTACCCCCTCTAATAGAGGAAAATATTCTAAAAGTGTTAGATGTTGTGTTCTGCCCTTGAATCATATTAATACGTACATTTTCATTAGAAATTTGATTATTATTTTGACTTAGGCCAGTCGGTTTTTCCAGATTTGGATTATTAATGGTAAGAACTACATTAATTCCAGCAGGAGGAAAAAAATATTCATCTGTCAATGGTTGATTTAAATCCACCCCTTGAAATCTTTTAGGATTAATAGGTTTAGTAGTATTAACAAAAGTTGTATTATTTTTTTCATAGAATAGATAATTATTAAATTTTTGATCAATATTTTCTGTAGATGAGCTAAAGATATCGTCATTAAAAGCACTAGGACAGCCGATGGGGTGATTATTTTTATCAAGGGCGGTTGGGTAAACAAATGATGTGTTGATACTAGCAACATAGTCAGAAATCAAAATAGGAGGACCAAAAATACCATCTTCATTCAGTTCTATTTTATATAATCCTGTTTGGCCATTAGCAGTCCCTACAACATAAGCATGAACGATGTAACGTAATAACCTAATTTCAGATACTTTTTGTTTATTGGGTTCATCTTGGTAACTAATTCTTACATCACCAAAATCAGAACTACTAAAATTTAAATTTTGATTACCACTACTGGATTTAAAAATATTAAGTGCCTGACAACTAGATAAGGCTAAATAGCCTCCTTGATTAGCAACTGATTGTAAAGATTGATAGATGTCACCATCAGTAAAAGAAATCTTGTCTATTTTATTACCATTATTTCCAAAATTAATATTTTTGATACCTGAAGAACCAAGTCCATAATAAAAGATAAGTGCATCACCCTGAGGTATAAAATTATTAATATTAAGATTCTTTCCAGGAACAACGTTAACCCCAAAGTTTTGGTTATTAGATATAGCGGAACTACCAGGTCGATCAAATACGATGGGACTACTATTGTCTACTCCATTAAAAAAAATATGAAACTCACGATTAAATTTATTATCTGTATTTTGACTGTCTTTTTGATAAAGTGAACCTAAGGATAAACAGCCAAAATTCCCAGCAAGTGAGGCATCTCTTGATATTAATTGGGAAGCATAACGTAAATCTTCTTGGATTTTTAAATTAGTTTGTGCTATATGGTTAAGACGATTTGTATAGACATAAAGAGAGCCAACCGAGAGCATGATCAAAAGTGCTAATGCACTTGCAACCACGAATTCAAGCAAAGTGAATCCTTTCTGATTGGCAAAATAAAAATGTGAGGATGGATTCATAATAGTTATATTCATAAAATAGTTATACATTTATTATTCAGTTAAAGGAACCTCGTAAGATAAAATTATTTTATTATCTTTATCTATTACTCCTGAATTATCTAAGTTATTTTGGCTTTCTGTCTTAGTGCGATATTTCCACACAACTTTAATAACCGTTTCTGTACCACCGCGATTACAAGAAAAGTTCCAAGGTAAGTTGCCTTGTATACTGGAATTAGTACACACTTTTAGTTGTATATCATTTGGAGATATACCTTCAATTTGTTTAATTTCCTGGCAAAATTGATTTAATTGTTGATTAGCAAGTTGTTGGTGATTGAGTGAAGAATCTAAATTTATAAAAGGACTGCTACCACGATTATTACAGTTATTAAAATTTTTGTAGTGGTCATAATTTTTTTCAGTAATATAACCTTTGTAAGGGATAAGTTTTAATCTTAGATAAGGGTTAACTGTTAGACCTTGAGCTAAATTATCAACGGCTTGAGATACTTGAGCAATATTTTGAGCCTGTTTGATGCTTCCTAATGAGCGCATTTGCATGCCTAACAAAGCTAAGATACCGAGACCTAATATAAATATTGAAACTACTACCTCAATGAGCATAATCCCAGATTGTTTACGATACTGATGGTTTAGTTGATGTGATTTCATAATGACACCATAAAATAGTTATTCTTTAGGTCGCCAACAAGTACAAATATCTTTTATACTTTTAGGTGTGTTGTTTGACGCGATGTTATTAGGACAACTTCTTGCTCGAGCTAAGTTATCCACCCACAGCACATGACAAATACTGGAATCATAGCGATTACTGACGATAATTCTAGCTTGATAGCCTGAATTGCCAGTAGAGATGTTCGTATAATTGTTAGATACTTTCATTTGTCCACTTGGATAGATAACTAACCCGATTTCTGATATATCAGAAGTAGGTTGGTCAACAGAAGTAAATGTATTAGCACTTAAACTAATTGTTTGAGGTCGTGATTGGCTACCTGGTCTTGCTATTTGTACACTCCTAATTTCTTCAGTTTTATCATATTGACTAATTCTGTTATTTGGGTTACCTAAGTGATCGATAAAAGCGACCATCCCATTCGCATTATCCCAAGATTGTGCCTGCCCATTTAATTTTGCATTTTTTCTAAAATAAGCAGGATAGACGAATGCAACTTGATTTCGACGAGAAGCTTCATTGCGTGTATAGTTGATCAGATCGGCAATATTTTGTGAAATAGAACGAACCTCCTGTTTACGGACAGCGCTTAAGAATGGTGGTATAGACATAGCAACAAATATACCAATAATAATTAATACAACCATCAATTCTATTAGAGTAAATCCACTGTTTCTATGCATGATATACAATCTCATTAATTATTCAAATATTAGTTTAATCCCTTAAAAAAATCATCATTTTAAGATTAATGGTACAAAAATAAGGATAAGTGACTTACTCGATATAATCATAATCTAGCTTACTGGAATTAACGAATTTAGTAAATTCAGTTTGGAATATTAAATAAATAGTTCCTACTGGACCATTTCTATGTTTTCCAATAATGGCTTCTGTCTTCGAGTTAATATTTGATAGTGTAGGGTTCTCATCATCACGATTATAATAAGAATCCCGATACATAAAAATAATTAAATCTGCATCTTGTTCTATTGCACCAGAATCTCGTAGATCAGACATCATTGGTCTTTTATCAGCACGAGACTCCACACCACGAGAAAGTTGGGATAATACAATAATTGGTACACTGATTTCTTTAGCTAGTGTTTTTAGAGATCTTGAAATTTCTCCCAGTTCAATGGTGCGATTATCACTTTTGCCTGAACTACTACTCATCAATTGTATATAGTCAATAACCACAAGGCTTAAATCGGGATGAGCTCTCTTGAGACGACGAATTTTGGCTTTAATTTCTAGTGCGGAAAGCCCGCCTGATTCATCAATAAAAAGAGAAGATGAATTCAGAAGAGGAAAGCCTGTAGTAAATTTATCCCAATCTTGTTCTTGAAGCTGACCTGTTTTAAGTTTAGACAGTTCTATACCAGCCAGTGAACTAATCATTCTAGTAGCTAATTGATGAGCTGGCATTTCCATAGAAAAAATTGCAACTGTTTTTTTTAATTCGGTAGCGACATGTTCGGCAATATTCATTGCAAAAGAAGTTTTACCCATAGAAGGGCGACCTGCTATAACGATTAAATCACCCGCTTGTAAGCCAGATGTTTTTTTATCTAAGTCATAAAATCCAGTCTCTACTCCAGTAATTCCTTGATTAGGAGATCCATACAATGATTCAAGCTGTTTTTGAACAGCTACTAATACTTCTCGGATAGGTATTAATCCTGATTTTGTGCGTTGATTTTGTTCTGCTATATTGAAAACCAATTGTTCGGCTTCATCTAAAAGATCTTTAGACGTTTTAGATGTTGGAGTATATGCCAATGCACTAATTTTTTGTCCTATTTCATATAACTGACGCATAATAGATTTATTTCTGATAATTTCAGCATAATCTTTCACATTAAAAGATGAAGGTGCATTAGATATAATTTCGACTAAGTAAGTTTTACCACCTATTTTTTCTAAATGATCTAATTTAGTGAGTTCTTCAGTTAAGGTAATGAGATCGGCTTTTCGATCATTGTTAATAATACTTGCAATAGTTTGAAATATAATTTGGTGTTGTATATTATAAAAATCACTACTGGATATAACACTGTAAATGTTGTGTTCATGCCATAATTCATTATTAAGTAGGATAGAACCTATAACAGCTTGTTCTGCTTCGGTATTGTGTGGGGGCATGAAGTTTAAATTATCTTCAGATAATGTTTGATCAAATTTTTCCATTATGTAAAAACATTTTTCTCATGTAAATTAAAACTGAATCATTATACAGGTAAATTATTCAAAAATTAATTATTCTTTGAGAGTAACTTTAGTTACTCAAAAGCATTGAGTGTAAGATTATTAGATTCTATAATCTACAATATTTTATTTATCAACATCAATCTAGGAAAATAATTTTATGACAGTTTTAGTCATGCAAGGAGAAGTAGCTCTGCACGATTTTCGCATAAGAAAAATATTAGCAGAAGCAAAATTAAATGAGTTGTCTTTACCATCTGATATAGAAACCAGATACTGGTATTTAGTAAAGGTTAAACATGAGCTTACATCATTAGAAATTGAAAAATTAGAACTCATTCTGCAAGCAAAGTATGCTTCATCAAGCATCCATTTGTTATCACAACCCGGTAGCTTTACCATTTTTCCGAGAATGGGTACCGTTTCTCCTTGGTCTTCTAAGGTGACCGATATTATGCGCAACATCGGCATAAGTAAGGTTATTAGAGTGGAAAGAGGAATTTATTATCATTTTTCAAACTTAGAAAATGATATGTTAAAACATTACTTACCAATCATATCTGACCGTATGACAGAGGATTATTTTACTAACATAAATGAGTTATCTGATTTATTCTCACAACAAAGTCCCCAACCATACCTCGAGATTAATATACTATCAGAAGGAATTAATGCATTAATAAATGCAAATAGAAAATTGGGCTTAGCTTTATCAGAAGAGGAAATAAACTATTTATTTTCAAGTTATCAGCATATTCAAAGAAATCCTACAGACGTTGAACTGATGATGTTTGCTCAAGCAAATTCTGAGCATTGTAGGCATAAAATTTTTAATGCAGATTTTATTTTAAATAATAAAAAAATGCCAAATACTTTATTTTCAATGATTAAAGCAACACATGAAGCAAGTCCACAGGGCACCATTGTTGCTTACAAAGATAATTCATCAGTTATTGAAGGAAGGAATATTAATCGTTTTTATGCCCATCCAGAAGAGAAGTTATATACTATGTATTCTGAAAAGACACATGTATTGATGAAAGTAGAAACACATAATCATCCCACAGCAATTTCTCCATTTGCTGGAGCTTCTACTGGTTCAGGTGGGGAGATTAGGGATGAAGGTGCAACAGGAAGAGGCGCAAAGCCTAAAGCTGGACTATGTGGGTTTTCCGTTTCAAATCTTGCAATTCCCAACCATATACAAAGTTGGGAATATATAAATGCTAATACATTCTACGGAAAACCAAACAGGATTAGTAGTGCTTTGCAAATCATGCTTGAGGCACCTATAGGCGCAGCTTCATTTAACAATGAATTTGGTCGTCCCAATCTACTGGGTTATTTTAGGACATTTGAAGCTTTATTCCAAGGAAAAGTTAGAGGCTATCATAAACCTATTATGGTTTCTGGAGGATTAGGTAATATTCAAGATAAACAGACATTTAAACAAAATATTCCTGAAAATGCACTGTTGATTCAGTTAGGAGGTCCAGGATTTCTAATTGGTTTAGGAGGTGGTGCGGCATCTAGTATGGTCAATGGTACAAATGAAGCTGATTTAGATTTTGATTCTGTACAAAGAGGTAATCCAGAAATTGAACGTAGATGCCAAGAAGTTATTGATAGATGTTGGCAACTAGGGGAAGCGAATCCAATATTAGCTATTCATGATGTTGGTGCGGGAGGTTTATCTAATGCCTTTCCTGAGTTAGTTAATGACGCAAACCGAGGTGCTAATCTTGAATTAAGGAATATTCCTATTGAAGAAAAGGGTATGTCACCCAAAGAAATCTGGTGTAATGAATCACAAGAACGTTATGTTTTAGCCATTTTGGAGGAGAATATATCTGTTTTTGAAAATATTTGTCAAAGAGAACGTTGTCCTTTTTCGGTTATTGGTATTGCTACAGAAAATAAATTATTAAAAGTAACTGATAAATTATTTAATAATCATCCTGTTGATTTATCATTGGATATCTTATTAGGAAAACCACCTAAAATGACTAGAATAGATCAAGATATCACTGTTAAAACAGAAGAATGGTTCGATTTAAAATTATTATCACTTCGAGATGCTTTGTACAAAGTATTAAATCTTCCCTCAGTTGCTAGTAAAAACTTTTTAATTACTATTGGAGATAGGACAGTTGGTGGACTGACTCATAGAGATCAGATGGTCGGACCATATCAAGTTCCAGTAGCTAATTGTGCTGTTACTAATATGGGATTTGAAACACATGTTGGTGAAGTAATGAGTATGGGAGAAAAAAGTTTGTTAGCTTTGGTTGATGGACCGTCTTCCGCACGGATGGCTATAGGGGAATCAATTACTAATCTTATATCTGCTTATATAGGGGATTCTTTATCTAGTATAAAATTATCAGCCAATTGGATGGCATCATGTGGTGAGCCTGGTGAAGATGCAAAATTATACAGAACAGTAGAAGCAACTTCTGAAATATGTCGTAAACTTAATATTTCTATTCCTGTTGGTAAAGATTCTTTATCAATGCAAACCATTTGGGAAGAAAATGGACAGCAAAAATCTGTTGTTTCTCCCGTATCACTTATAATCTCTGCATTTGCTGTTACGGAAGATGTGCGTTTGAGTGTTACACCAGAATTAAAAAATATCCCTGAATCTTCATTGATTTTAATTGATTTAAGTCAATTCCAATCTAGAATTGGAATGTCTGCATTGGCTCAAGTGTATAAAGAATTTACTTCAAAGGTGCCTGATTTTGAATATATTTTAGAAATGAAGTCTATTTTTAAAATAATTCAGAATTTATTAAAAGAGAAAAAAATTCTTGCATTGCATGATCGTTCTGATGGGGGGCTAATAGTTACCTTGATAGAGATGATGTTCACTTCTCGAATCGGTATAGACTTAATCTTAGATAATGTTATTGATAAAGTAATGCAAAATGTTAATTATTCCGTTGATGAAGCAATTATACGTGCCCTCTTTAATGAAGAGTTAGGAATAGTCTTACAATTAAAAAATCAAGATGCAGAGGCGTTATTAGAAGAATTTCAACAAGTTGGTCTGGGTAATTTTATTGTTGAATTAGGAACCATCAGTGATGAAGATAGAATTTTTATCGAGCTAGATGGTGGAGAGTTGCTTAAAGAAAAAAGACAAGATCTTCAGAAAATATGGTCTAATACGTCTTATCAATTGCAATGTTTAAGAGATAATCCTATATGTGCCAAACAAGAATTTGAAACTATTCAAAATAACAACGGTAGATTATATTCAGAAATTAACTTTAATACTGATCATCTACGTGATTTGCCTATTATTAAAAAACATAAAAACCCTAAAGTAGCCATTTTAAGAGAGCAAGGTGTGAATGGTCATGTAGAAATGGCATTTGCTTTTGAGAGAGCAGGTTTCGATACTTATGATATACATATGAGTGATTTATTAGGTAAAAGGGTAAATCTAGGTGATTTTCAGGTTTTAGCAGCTTGTGGTGGGTTTAGTTATGGTGATGTATTAGGTGGAGGGAGAGGTTGGGCAAATACCATTTTGTATCATGATGAGTTAAAAAATCAATTTGAAAATTTTTTTCATCGTTCAGATACTTTAACTTTAGGCGTTTGTAATGGTTGTCAGATGTTGAGCGAATTAAGTGCCATCATTCCTGGGGCTGAATTATGGCCACGTTTCAAAAAAAACTTGTCAGAACAGTATGAGGCACGTTTGGTAATGGTTAATATTGAAAAGTCAAATTCAATTTTCTTAAGTGAAATGTCCAATTCTAGTTTACCAATAGTTGTTAGTCATGGAGAAGGCAGAGCAAGTTTTTCTCATATAGGAGCCGATAATTTAGTTCCTAATGACTTATCTATCGTATTACGTTATGTTAATAGTGATGGTAGTATTAGTGATCATTATCCAATGAATCCTAACGGTTCACCTAATGGAATTGCAGGGATTACCAATCAGGATGGCCGGGTTACTATTATGATGCCACATCCAGAAAGGGTAGTTAGAAGCACACAATTAAGTTGGCATCCTGAGTCATGGGGATACGAATATAGTCCTTGGATACAAATGTTTTTATCTGCAAGAAAGTATTTTTAAAGAAACATCAACACACACAGTAACTAAACTTAAATAAGTGAAAAAAATAATTTAAAAAAAAATATTAAATATTTATATTCCCTTGTTAAGGTATGTGTGGCAGAATACCGAAGGAGCTAAGTGAGTAATTACTCTTAAGGTATATATTTTATTTTTTATTGAGGAACAAAACATGTCGATTGAAAAATTATTGGGACTAATTGATGAGAATAATGCTACATTTGTGGATCTGAGATATACAGATACAAAAGGGAAGCAGCACCATGCAACAATTCCTTCACATGTGATAAAAAAAGATCCTGAGGATTGGCTAGAGGCAGGACAAGCGTTCGATGGCTCTTCAATTGAAGGGTGGAAAGGAATACAAGCATCTGATATGTTATTGATTCCTGATCTTGACACTGTATTTATGGATCCATTTTTTGATGAGCCCACTGTGGCTGTCCATTGTAATATCATAGACCCTGCTAATGGTCAAGGTTATGATAGGGATCCTAGATCGATTGCACGTAGAGCAGAGAATTATCTTAAATCAACAGGAATTGGAGATGCTGCCTATTTTGGTCCAGAGCTAGAATTTTTTATTTTTGATGGCGTAGAGTATGAAACTAACATTTTTGGCTCGCGTTATCAAATTCATTCTGAATCAGGTGTTTGGGCTAATGGTTTAAGCTTGGATGGAATGAATACTGGTCACCGCCCAACAGTAAAGGGAGGGTATGCACCTTTACCTCCGGTAGACTCTGGACAAGACTTTCGTTCGGCATGTAGTCTATTATTAGAAGCGATTGGCATCCCAGTAGAGGTGCATCACCCAGAAGTGGCCACTGGTTCTCAAATGGAAATTGGAACTAAATTTAGTACTTTGGTTACTCGTGCAGATTGGACTCAAATTCAAAAGTATATCATTCGTAATGTAGCGCATAATTTTGGTAAAACTGCTACTTTTATGCCTAAACCAATTTTTGGTGATAACGGTTCGGGAATGCATATTCATCAATCTATTTGGAAAGATGGTACAAATATGTTTGTGGGGAATGGTTATGGTGGATTATCTGAAATAGCTCTCTACTATATAGGTGGTATTATTAAGCATGGTAAGGCTTTAAACGCCATTACCAATCCTAGTACCAATTCTTATAAACGTTTAGTACCTCATTTTGAAGCACCTACTAAATTAGCCTATTCTGCTAAGAATCGTTCTGCTTCGATTAGAATTCCACATGTAGCTTCCAATAAAGGAAGAAGAATTGAAGTTCGTTTCCCAGATCCTATGGCCAATTCTTACTTGGCATTTTCTGCTCTATTGATGGCTGGAATTGATGGTATAAAAAATAAGATTCATCCAGGTGATGCTGTAGATAAAAATTTATATGATTTGCCACCTGAAGAAGCAACTTTAGTACCAACAGTTGCCCAAAGTTTGGAAGAAGCACTTGATTCTTTAAGCAATGACCATGAATTTTTACTTAAAGGTGGAGTCTTTTCTAAAGACTGGGTGGAAAGTTATTTGGAATTAAAACTTCAAGAAGCCAGGAAAATAAGCATAGCCACTCATCCATTAGAGTTTGATATGTATTATTCTCTATAAAGATTGAATTTACTCACAATAGAAGCACATTATTGCAATGTGCTTCCAATCTGTTTTGTCTCTAAATATTTATTTCTTCTAGCAATGGTAATGCGATCGTTATTAGCATAGTCTTTGTATGTTTTTATATCCTGGAAAAGATGATTTTCAAGAATATTTTGAACTGCTTTTGCTTGGTCATAGCCATGTTCTAAACAAAGATAGCCGTGGGGATTTAGAAAATGAATAGCTTCTTTTGCTAATATTCTAAAAGCACTCAAACCATCATTAAAATCAGTTAATGCTACTTGAGGTTCAAATCGTAGATCACCTTGGGTTAAGTGATAGTCATCCTTCTTAATATAAGGAGGATTAGAAACGATAATGTCAAATGTATTTTCTGTAAAATTAGGGTCTAGATTAAACCAAGAACCTAATCCGAAAATTACCTCAGCACCCAATAGATGACTATTTTCTTGTGCAATTTTAATAGCAACTTCGCTAATGTCTGAGGCAAAGATTTCCCAGTTGGGTCGTTCTAATTTTAGAGTAATGGCTATAATACCAGAACCTGTCCCCATATCCCAAACATTCAATTGTTTAGAAGCATCAAAATTTTGTAGTATATAGTCAATTAAATGTTCAGTTTCAGGTCTTGGAATTAGTACATCAGGTGTTGTAACAAATGATCTACTGTAAAATTCTTGTGTACCTAAAATATAGGCTATAGGCTCACCTTGTAGTCTTCGATTTTTTAATTCATTAAGCCTATCCAAATAAAAATTAGGAATAGTTTCATGTAATTTTATGATTAAGTGTGCTGAAGAGTAACCTGTGGCTTGTTTAATAATAATATTGGCCTCTGTGAAATCTAATTGGCTGCTTTGGCGCCATTCATTAAATGTCATACCTATACCTTTTTTATGAAGTCATTCTTTTTAAAACCTAAGAGAAAGAGTGTACTAAAATATACTATGATTCCTATAGTCATCAATATACTTAGTTGTATTACTCGAACGTTAGCACTGATGTCCCATCTTATAGGATAGTAGTTTTGATTGAGTAAAAAATAAAGTACAGATCCCATGACTACTACGGCAATAACAACTTTGAAACTAAATAGTGACCATCCCTTTTGAGGAGTATAATAATTCTTTTTGCGTAGTAGGTAGTATAAAATAAAGCTATTAGCACAAGTGGCTAAGCTAATTGACAGATTAAGACCTACAATACCAAGTTTTAAATAGAGTACAAGAAATAAATTTAAAAGTTGAGTTAACAATAAGATGAAAAATCCTGTTTTCACAGGCGTTGTGTAATCTTGTCTGGAAGTAAACCCAGGTGCTAAAATTTTAACAAAAATAAAACCGGGTATGGCGATACTGTATGACATAACGGCAGGGTATGTCATGTTGGCATCATGAATAGTAAATTGACCATGTTGAAATAACGTCATAATTAAGGGCATAGCTAAAATAGCAAGTCCTACAGCTGCGGGCAGAGCTAAAAGCACAGATAATCTTAATCCCCAATCTAATAAATCAGAAAACTCTTTTTGTTTATTTTGTGCTGAGAATTTTGCTAATGTCGGCAATAAAATAGTACCAAGAGCAACACCTAATAAACCAGAAGGTAACTCCATTAATCGGTCAGAAACATATTGCCAAGTGATACTACCTTCTATCATATAAGATGCATAGTTACTATTAATGACAAAAGAAATTTGTCCGGCAGAGACACCAATAATAATGACCCCCATTGATTTGATAACACGATTAATCACAGGATCATTCCAAGCTAATTTGGTAAGTTTTAAAAAACCTAATTGTGCAATAAAAGGAAGTTGAAATAGTAACTGTATAATGCCAGCTACAAACACTCCCCAAGCAAGAGCAAAAATTGGCTCGGTAAAGAAAGGTGAGATCCAGGTTGCAAATATTATCAGGGATATATTAAGAAATATAGGGGTGATGGCAGGAATAGAAAATTTATTATGAGTATTTAAAATAGCACTAAAAAATGAAGTAAGTGAAATAAAAAAGATGTAAGGAAACATGATTTTTAAAAGATCACTGGCCAGATAAAATTGTTCCGTATCTTTTAAAAACCCACTACCAGCTATTGTAATAAGAAAGGGTGCAACAATAATTCCTATGATAGTAACAATAAATAGAATAAAAGACAGTAATCCACATACCTTTTTTGTAAACTCAACTGTTTCTTCATGAGATTTATTTTTTTTATAGTCACTTAGTATAGGTACAAATGCCTGAGAAAAAGCACCCTCAGCAAAAATACGCCTTAACAGATTAGGGATTCTAAAAGCCAGCCAGAATGCGTCAGTAGTTTTGGTTGCACCAAAATACTGAGTAAGTAACATATCTCTTACAAAGCCAAGGATTCTGGAAAGAAATGTGAAAGTACTAACAGAAATAAATGATTTGACCAGATTCATAAACAATGAATTTAATAATTCTGAATGTACGTTATGATACCGAGTTTATAAAAAAAGTAAATGGTGTATTTGTCTCAAAAACATTTGAGACAAGTAGGATATTTTTTTTTTACATTTCACTGGTAAAAAATTATTTCTGATAGGGAATATTTGGGTAGGAATAAATGATTCTTTTTAATTGAAGGATATTTTCTAAATATATAAATGATCCTTTTAGGAAAATTATTGGATGTTTAGCACTAGTTGATATTTTAAAATGAGTAGTATTGATGCTAAGTTTATGACCTATCGATAGGACTTAAGTTAGTCTATTTAATTTAGAGAAGCAATAAAAAAATATCCATTCCTGTTTGGATTAATGTTAATTTAATGTTAATTCTAATATTTATAGAATAAGTACTGAAAATCATATTGCCATTTGATTTGATTTCAAGGACAATAAAAAACGTTTATATGTACGTTATTGGTTCTTACTGGAGAAGGTAGCAAGAAAACATATCAATATAGTATCTGAAAATTTAACAAATGATAGAGCGAACAAAAATCAATTATTTGCTTTAGGCCGATTTAACTCAAAGGTTTGATTACTTTTAGGTTCAATAATTTAAGCAAAAAAGAAAGATGACTGTATCCATCGTTCTATTTATCTATTTAAGGTTTAGGTGGATTATGACTGAGCAAAAGAAATGTATTACAATTAGCCAATGTATTGAAGACAATATTACGATTTATTTTGATGAGCTGGAGGGTGAACAACCAACTGGTGTCTATGATATGGTGATGAGCCAAGTAGAAAAATCATTAATTGATCTTATATTAGAAAAATGTAGTGGAAACCAAACGAAAGCAGCGAAAATGTTGGGTATTAGTCGTAACTCTTTAAGAGTCAAAATTAAGAAATATAATTTGAACGTGAAGGGTTGATAAATTATGAACCCAGTAGCACGTGCTTTGATTAGCGTTTCTGATAAGACAGGTGTAGTGACATTTGCTCAAGAATTAGAGGAGTTGGGCATAGAGATTATTTCAACAGGTGGAACAGCAAAACTACTTGCGGATGCAGGTATAAAAATCATTGAAATATCTGATTATACTGGATTTCCGGAGATGTTGGACGGTCGAGTAAAAACCCTACATCCGAGAGTTCATGGAGGCATTTTAGCAAGAAGAGACTCTAAAGAGCATATGGATACAATCTCTAATTATAATATTGGAACCATAGATTTAGTATGCGTTAATTTATATCCTTTTAAAGAAACTATTGAAAAGAAAGCTTGTACGTTAGAAGATGCCATTGAAAATATTGATATTGGTGGGCCAACAATGATTCGTTCAGCAGCCAAAAATTGGCAATCTGTGGCAATAGTGACTGATACTGATGATTATTCTAAAATTATTCAAGAATTAAAGTCATCCAATAAATGTCAATTAAGTAAACAAACACTTTTTACGCTGTCTGCTAAGGCGTTTTCTCATACTGCTCAATATGATGGATTAATAAGTAACTATTTAACCTCAGTTAATTTGGAAAAGCTATCAGGAGAACCCTATCTAGAATTATTTCCACAACAATTAAACCAGCAATGGATAAAAGTACAAGATTTACGCTATGGAGAAAATCCTCATCAAAAAGCTGCTTTTTATCGGGATATTCAACCTTTAGCTGGTAGTTTATCATCTTATCAACAATTGCAGGGAAAAGAGCTTTCATATAATAACTTGGTGGATTCAGATACAGCATGGGAAGCTGTTAAAGTATTTGATGAACCTGCTTGTGTGATTGTAAAACATGCCAATCCTTGTGGGGTGGCAATAGCAACTGATAGCCTGTCTGCCTATTTAGCAGCGTATGAAACTGATAAAACTAGTGCATTTGGAGGTATTATTGCTTTTAATCGTAGAGTAGATGCAAAGACAGTAGAAACTATTTTAGCCAACCAGTTTATGGAATTATTAATCGCACCTGACTTTGAGGTAAAGGCATTGGAATTAATGACGGTTAAAAAAAATGTCCGAGTATTAAAGATTCCATTAGAGCACAAATATAATCACTATGAAATAAAACGAATTAGTGGAGGGGTGTTAGTACAAACTCCAGATATTCACTTACTTTCAAAAGATGATTTCAAGGTAGTATCAAAATGTCAACCGAGTAATTCGCAATTGAAAGATTTATTATTTTTATGGAAAGTAGTTCAATTTGTAAAATCCAATGCAGTAGTGTTTGGAAAAGACGGTAGAACCTATGGTGTGGGTGCAGGTCAGATGAGTCGGGTGGATTCCACTTGGATTGCACAACGTAAGGCTAAAGAAGCAGGTTTTGATTTAACTAATGCTGTTGCAGCTTCAGATGCTTTTTTTCCTTTTAGAGATGGAATAGATGTCATTGCAGAACAAGGAATTAAAGCAGTTATTCATCCTGGAGGTTCTATGCGAGATGGAGAAGTTATTCAAGCAGCTGATGAACACAATATGGTAATGGTATTAACAGGCATTAGACATTTTAGACACTAGGGAGATTATGACTTATTATTATGTTGTGACAGGAGCAGCAGGATTGATAGGCAGTAATATTATTAGTGCTCTCAATAAAAGGGGCATTGAAAATATTATTGCGGTTGATGATTTAACAGAAGGTAATAAATTTCTGAATATTGTTGATAGTAATATAGCATACTACTATGATAAAGCAGAGTTTATACAGTATGTTTGTAAACATCGTTTGAGTGATTTTAAAATATTGGCAATATTCCATGAAGGTGCTTGTTCTGACACGATGAATCATGACGGTCGATTCATGATGTCGAATAATTATCAATATACTGTTGACTTATTTCATTGGGCTCAAGATAAAAAAATTCCTTTCTTGTATGCATCAAGTGCAGCAGTGTATGGTAAGGGAACAATATTTAGAGAATCTAGAGAATATGAAAGTCCTTTAAATGTTTATGGATATTCTAAATTTTTATTTGACCAGTATTTGAGAGGCTATTTAAAAAATAAAAAGTTAAAATCCCAAGTGGTTGGTTTTCGTTACTTCAATGTATATGGTTTGCATGAACAACATAAGGGTCGTATGGCATCAGTTGCTTTTCATCACTTCAACCAGTTTAATAAAAAGGGTTATGTGGAATTGTTTGGTGGGTATGATGGTTATGAAAATGGAGAGCAAAAGAGAGATTTTATATCTGTAGAAGATGTTGTTAAAGTAAATTTGTATTTCTTGAATAATCCTAATAAATCAGGAATTTATAATTTAGGTACTGGAAACAGTGAATCGTTTAATGAATTAGCTAAAGTCACAGTGAATACTATTCGTCAATCTCAAAATAAAGAGAAATTATCTCTAGATGAAATGGTAGAGCAAGGCTTGATTCGTTATATCGATTTTCCCAATAATTTAAAAGGAAAGTATCAAAGTTTTACTCAGGCAGATATAAGTCAATTACGTCAATCAGGTTATCATGATGATTTTTTGTCATTGGAAGAAGGTGTATCTCGATATATGAATCAATTATTAAAACAAAACAACTAAGAAATAGGGAGATATACTGTGTTAAGAATAATAGGGTTATTCTTATTAAGCGGATTGACAATATCTTGTACCACTGTTGAGATGGACAATACACCTGCAATCAATGCTACACTTCAGGCAGATTATCATGGATTTGATTACCAAGGTAATTATGTGTGGGCAGGTGCTATGAATCTGGCTTGGACAGAAATGAGTGAGCATGTGATAGGGGCACCGATTCAGGTAAGATCTAATCTTCAACAAGTTCAAAATAGGGTCAACTCTTATAATCATCCAGTTTTTACTAGAAATGATATTAGTGTTGATAGTTTCTATATTAAGAGTGGTTATGGACAAAAGACCATTAACTTAATCAATCGAGAGGTAAAACAAAAATTTCCTCAAAAAAGTCTTCCTGATTTGAAAATTAATTTAGGGGATAAAGATATTATTAGTTATGCTTATTTACTAAAAGAGGTGCAATACAAAACACCTTTCTCAGTTTCTACTCTTAATTTTAATGGGCAAACAGTACAAGCTTTTTCTGCAACAAACACAAAAATGAGGAATAATATTCAAATTTTACAGTATGATAATGATGATCGATTTGTTTTGGAATTGAAGCTTAAAGATGTAAAAGATAAGCTTTTTTTGGTTAAAGGCTATGAAAATACTTCAGCTAAGGAGATTATTCAACTTATTGATAATAATATCGGTAGTTCTGAGAAACTTAATAGTAGAGATGAATTTAAAGCACCTAAATTAGTTTTAGATGTGAGTCACCAACATCAGGACTTTATTAATCTGCCAATTACAAATACTGGATTTGAAAACTATGTCATTAGTACTATGATAGAAAATATTAAATTTAATATGGATGAGATAGGCGCTAAAGTTGAAAATGAAGCTTATATTGGATTTACAAGTTCGGCTTCATCAGTAGTGAATACACCTAAAAGACTTATTTTAGACAAACCTTATTGGATTATAATGAAGGATTCACAAGGACAGTCACCTTATTTTATTCTTGGGGTAAAAAATAGTAAGTTAATGCAAAAAATTGGAAAGTAAAATAAATGGCACACTATGTAGTAGGGGATGTTCATGGTTGCTATACTATTTTGAATGATTTATTGAAATTAATTAATTTTAATTACGGTAAAGACAGCCTTTGGTTTACGGGAGACGTCATCAATCGTGGATCTGAATCTTTGCAAACCATGCGTTTTATTAAAAAACATGATGACTGCATGCAAATGGTTTTAGGAAATCATGATATACATTTATTGTATCTGGATACGGTAAGATCTTGTCCTAATAAGAAAAAGGATACCCTTGCCCCTATTTTAGAAGCGTCTGACTCAAAACAACTTATTGACTGGTTAAGACAACAACCTTTGTATTTGCAAAATGAACATTATATTGTTGTGCATGCAGGGGTTTTTCCTGAGTGGTCTATAGAGGATATGAAACAAAATGGTGATGAACTATCTGATTGGTTACGAGGAGAGCATTATGTAAATCTTTTAAATAATATTTACGGAGATTTACCTGATGAATATTCAAAAGATTTACATGGTTTTGAGAGATTAAGATTTAATATGAATGTTTTTACACGTATGAGGGCTCTTTATCGATGGAATAAAAAGCTGGATTTTAAATTTAAATCTTCTCTGAATGATATGCCGTTTTACTTGAAAGCATGGTTTGATTTTGATAATCAACATTTATCAGACAAAAAGATTTTATTTGGTCACTGGTCTACTATTGGACTTAATGATGCTGACTATGCGATTTGTTTAGATACAGGGGCAGTATGGGGGGGGCGGTTAACTGCTTATGATATGGATACTGGTGAAACTTTCAGTGTACCAAATTAGTGTATCAAATTATTTTGTTATTGATTCTTTCTTTTAAAAAATAAAATTATGTTACAATAGTCGATTAAAATTTTATGATATTATCTGTCAGATAATTGAAATGTTTAGGTAATCAGTGATTTAAAGTAACAATTTTTAGATTCTTAACAATTTATAAATAATTATAGTTAGTGGAAGGTTTATAATGGCTGTTGAAATTGAAACGTTAGATGGATTAGAAAGAAAGCTAATTTTATCTTTAGCATGGGAAGAAATCAATAAAGAAGTCACCATTCGTTTAAAGGACACTCAAAAAAGGGTTCGGTTGGATGGGTTTCGTCCTGGGAAGACACCATTGAAAATGATTCAAAATATGTATGGGCAATCCATTCAAAATGACGTTTTAAATGATAAGGCCTTTAAAAATTTCTATAAAATTGTTAATGATGAAAAAATTGCCTTAGCAGGATTAAAGAAATTAGAAGCTTTACCACAAGACAATGATAAAGCAGTGATTAAGGTAGCAGCTTTTTTTGAGGTAATTCCCGAAAGTATTGAATTGGGGGATTTGTCTAAAAAAGAATTAAATAAAGTTGTTTGTGAAGTCACTGATGAAGATGTGGAAAAAACATTAAAAGTATTACAAAAACAAAGGGTAAAATATGAATCTGTCACTCGTGCTGCACAAGAGACTGATAGGGCTACCATAGATTTTACTGGAAAAATTGATGGTGAAGTATTTGAGGGAGGTTCTGCTAAGGACTATTCAATTATTCTGGGTTCTGGTCAAATGTTACCTGAATTTGAAAAAGCGATTATCAATTTAAAACCTGGTGAGTCTAAGGATAATATAGAAATTAATTTTCCTGAAAATTATCATGGTAAAGATGTAGCGGGGAAAAAAGCCATATTTACTATTGTGCTAAAGAAACTAGAAGAAGAGATCTTGCCGGTTTTGGATCAGGAATTTGCTAGATCACTTGGAATTGAGAATGGCGATGTGGTGAAAATGAAAGAAGAAATCAAAATAAATCTAGTTCGTGAAGTTGCAAGGCGAGTTGCTTTGGTCAATAAGGAGGCGGTTATTGCCTTATTATTAGATGCTGCAAGTTTTGATGTACCTAAAGTAATGGTGGAACGTGAGGTGTCTAGATTACAAAAGCAAGCTCAGCAAAATTTCTTGAATCAAGGAGTGAGTAAAGAAAATATTCCAGAACTTCCGGAAGATTTGTTTAAGGAAAAAGCAGAGAAGTCAGTGAAGATTGGTTTAATTTTAAATCAAATAATGGATAAAGAGTCATTAGTAGCAACTAAAGAGCAAGTGAAGGCAGTAATAGAAGATATAGCTCAGAATTATGAAGATCCAGAGGAAGTATTACGCTATTATATGAATAATAAGGATGAGTATGCTAATGCACAATCAATGGCAACCGAGAAAAATATTGTTGATTTTGTACTGGCAAAGGTGAAAACAAAAGATATTAAACAAAGTTTTGATGAACTGATGAAAGTATAATTTTATTTAAATTGATGACTTGTTTTATAGTATTATCAAAGCTTAGATACGATTGTATTTAAGCTTTTTATGTTTTAGGAGAGAAACAAAACATGATAACAGCAAACTATTTAGTTCCTACTGTAATTGAACAAACTGGTAGGGGTGAAAGAGCTTTTGATTTATATTCAAGATTATTAAAAGATAGAATTATTTTTCTAGTTGGCCCTGTTGATGATACCATGGCCAACTTGATTGTTGCACAGCTATTATTTTTGGAAAGTGAAGATCCGAATAAAGATATTTATTTATATGTGAATTCTCCAGGAGGATCAATTACTGCGGGTATGGCAATTTATGATACTATGAATTATATTAACCCAGAGGTATCTACTATTTGTACTGGTATGGCTGCTAGTATGGGGGCTTTTTTGCTTTCTTCTGGGGTTAAGGGGAAAAGATTAGCCTTACCTAATAGTCGTATTATGATTCATCAACCATTAATTAGTGGGGGATTATCTGGTCAAGCATCAGATATTGAAATTCATGCGAAGGAATTGATTAAAACAAAACAAATTATGAATAAGCTATTAGCAAAAAATTGTGGTAGGTCGGTAGAAGAAGTAGAAAAAGACACAGATAGAGATAATTTTTTGTCGGCGGCAGAAGCACAAAACTATGGCTTAATTGATCGAGTAGTTACTTATAGATCTGATGTAAAAGGGAAATAAATAATTATGACAAAAGAAATCAACTGTTGTGACTTCTGTGGTAGAAGCGTAGATGAAGTAAATACTTTAATTCAAGGAAAGAATGCCTGTATTTGTGATTCATGCATAAGGGAAAGTATTCATTATTTGGAACTACAAGAATCCTCAGATAGAGAAAGTTCTCAATCAGATACTAAATTTAATTTACCTACACCACAGGAGATTGTAGATAATTTGAATGGCTATGTTATTGGGCAAGAAGATGCAAAAAAATCTTTAGCAGTAGCTGTCTATAATCACTATAAGAGGTTAAAAAATAAAGATAAAATAGATGAAAATACGGTTGAAATTAGCAAAAGTAATATTCTATTAATTGGGTCAACAGGGTCTGGAAAAACTTTGTTAGCACAGTCATTAGCCAGAAAATTGGATGTACCTTTTGTAATTGCGGATGCTACTACTTTAACAGAAGCAGGTTATGTAGGAGAAGATGTTGAGCAAATTATTACTAAATTGTTAAATACATGTAATTTTGATATTGAAAGTGCACAGGGAGGAATTATTTATATTGATGAAATTGATAAGATAGCTCGTAAAAGTGAAAATCCTTCTATTACTCGTGACGTATCTGGTGAAGGTGTTCAGCAAGCATTGTTAAAAATTATAGAAGGAACTGTTGCATCTGTTCCGCCTCAAGGCGGACGTAAACATCCTAATCAGGAATTCTTGAATGTAGATACTTCTAATATTTTGTTTATTTGTGGGGGTGCTTTTGACGGTTTAGAGAAAATTATTCAAAAAAGATCTGAACCAGGTGGTATTGGATTTGGTGCTAAACTCTCGAATAAAGATGAGAAAGATATTTCTAGCTTACTAAAGCAAGTGGAACCTGATGACTTAACACGTTTTGGTTTAATTCCCGAGTTAATTGGACGTCTGCCTGTCATTTCTACTTTGGAAGAATTAGATGAAGAAGCTTTGATACGTATTTTGACAGAACCCAAAAATGCTATTCTAAAACAATATCAAGCCTTGCTGGAAATGGAGGGAGTAGGCTTGAAAATCATGCCTTCTGCTTTAAGAAGTATAGCAAGAGAAGCTAAAGATAAAAAAACAGGAGCTAGAGGTCTGCGTTCCATAATGGAAAAATTACTTTTAGATGTTATGTATGAGGTACCTCAAGATAAGACCATAAAGCAAGTTGTCATAACTAAAGAAAATGTAGAGAAAGGTACCAAACCAGAATATATTAGGGAAGAAAATCTTAAGAATGAAAAATCTAAAAAAAAGAAAGTTTCATGAAATAAAAAATAAACTATCTTTTTAATAAATTTTTATTATCAACTTATTAAAAAAATTTGGTTACAATCGCGGTGGTATTTTATTTTTTTTTAAAGTTTAATTAGGAGGAAAAGGCATGAGTGAGGGGGTTATCAATACTACAGATCAGGATTTTGAGATAGATGTTTTAAAATCAGATATTCCTGTATTAGTTGATTTTTGGGCACCGTGGTGTGGTCCGTGTCGTATGGTAGCACCTGTTTTAGAAGATATATCTAAAGAGTATGCGGGTAAAATAAAAGTTGTTAAGTTGGATGTAGAACAAAATCAACAGGTTGCATCTAAATTAGGTATTAGAAATATTCCCACAATGAAAATTTATAAAAGTGGTGAAGAGGTGGCTACTAGAGTTGGTGCATTAGGCAAACCTCAGTTAGTTGCATTTATTGATGCTTCTATTTAATTTTTTTTATTATTAAAATAAATGGATAATAGTTGATGGTGGCTATTATTTTCTTATTATGACCACACAAATAATCACGATTGATGGACCTGTTGCCTCTGGGAAGGGAACGGTTGCCAGTTTAGTAGCAGATGAGTTGGGGTGGTGTCATTTAGATTCCGGAGCATTGTATCGTTCAATCGCTTTAGCAGCTAAAGATAGTCATATATCTTTTAATGATAGGGGTTCTTTAGTTGAATTGGCTCAAAAAATATCAATTGAATTCATAGGTAACGAAGTATATTTGGATTCAAAGAAGGTTACAAAAAGTATCAGGGAAGAAGAAATAGGTTTGATCGCTTCACAAATTGCAGTTTTTCCTAACTTGAGACAAGCCTTATTAGAACGACAAAAACAATTTGCAAAGGCTGGTAATTTAGTAGCAGATGGAAGAGATATGGGATCAGTCGTTTTTCCTGATGCACTGTTAAAGATCTATTTAACGGCTTCTGCAGAGGAAAGAGCTAAAAGACGATCAATGCAACTTGGTTTGGCAGCTGATTCTGATGAATATCAGCAAATTTATCAGGACATATTACAAAGAGATGATAGAGATAAAAACCGGGCGGTTGCACCATTAAAACCAGCATATGGAGCTAGAATTATTGATTCTTCTACATTAAGTATTGATGAAACAGTAAAACAAATTATAAATTGGTATCAAGAATTAATTAGTTGAGTTATAATGTAGGACTTATAATATTGATTTATATAAATTTAACACATATTCACTAAGCCAAGGTAGTGAATTTTATTAATTGACACAAAAGCATTCTTGGCGGTGCTTGAGATTAATTACATGGAAAATTTTGCAGAGTTACTAGAAGAATATTCATCAAGTCAAGATATGGCGGTAGGCGAAGTGATTACCGCTGAAGTTATTGGTATAAGTAATAATACCATTATAGTTAATGCAGGCTTAAAATCAGAGGCTTGGATTGACATTAATGAATTTAAAGATATTAATGGCGAACTTGAAGTAAAAGTTGGTGATTTCGTAACTGTTACTATTGAATCAATTGAAAATGGATTTGGTGAGACTAAACTATCTAGAGAGAAAGCTAAAAGAGTAGCTGACTGGATTGTACTTGAAGATGCATTGGAACAAGGTACGGTTTTATCTGGTGTTATTAATGGAAAGGTAAAAGGTGGTTTAACAGTGATGGTTAATAGTATACGTGCCTTTTTGCCAGGTTCTCTAGTAGATATTCATCCAATTAAAGATACATCTTCTTATGAAGGTAAAGAGATAGAATTCAAAGTAATTAAATTGGATAAAAAACGTAATAATGTGGTTGTTTCTCGTCGTGCAGTACTAGAAGAAACATTAGGTGAGGAAAGAGAAGCATTATTAGAAAACTTAAAAGAAGGTGCTGTGGTTAAAGGAATTGTCAAAAATATCACAGATTATGGTGCATTCGTTGATTTGGGTGGTATCGATGGTTTGTTACATATTACTGACTTGGCTTGGGGAAGAGTTAAACATCCAAGTGAGTTATTAGAAGTAGGTAAAGAAATTGAATCTAAAGTCCTTAAATTTGACGAAGAAAAGAATAGAGTCTCTTTAGGTTTAAAACAGTTAGAAGATGATCCTTGGGAAGGTTTATCTAGAGTTTATCCAACAGGTACTAGGCTATATGGTAAAGTTTCTAACTTAACTGATTATGGTGCTTTTGTTGAAATCGAAAGAGGCATAGAAGGCTTAGTTCATGTTTCTGAAATGGATTGGACTAATAAAAATGTTCATCCGAGTAAAGTGGTACAACTAGGTGATGAAGTTCAAGTTATGATCTTAGATGTTGATGAAGAACGTCGTCGTATTAGTTTAGGAATGAAACAGTGTCTGCCTAATCCTTGGGAAGATTTTGACGCTAACTATCAAAAAGGTGATAAATTAACAGGGGCAATAAAATCTATTACAGATTTTGGTATTTTTGTCGGTTTGCCAGGCGGTATTGATGGTTTAGTCCATTTATTAGATTTATCATGGAATGAGCCAGGTGAGGAAGTTATCCGAAAATACAAAAAAGGTGATCAGATTGAAACAGTTATTTTATCCATTGATACTACTAAAGAAAGAATTTCATTGGGTGTTAAACAATTAGAAGGAGATCCCTTTGGTAATTACATAGATTCTCATGACAAGGGTAGCGTGGTTAAGGGAATAGTAAAATCTGTTGAAGCCAAATTAGCTATTGTTGAATTGGACACTGATGTTGAAGGACAGTTACGTGCTTCAGAAATTTTAACAGATAAGGTTGAAGATGCAAGAAATCATTTGAAGGAAGGTGATGAAGTTGAAGCCATGATTGTTAGCATTGACCGTAAGAATCGTGTTATTCATTTATCTGTTAAAGCTAATATTGAAAAAGAGCAATCTGACGTATTGGTCTCAGTTAATCGTAGCAATGTGAATACTGGTACCACAAGTTTGGGTGACCTATTAAAAGAAAAACTTTCTGAAACTGAAGATTAAGTATCATTAGAAAAGGAATAAAGATGACGAAATCAGAGTTAATTAATAGAATTGTAGAGTCAAGTATGTCTCAAGATTTGGAAAATTTGAATTCAAAATTGGTCACTGATCTTGGTGTAAAATTGATTGTAGACAGTATGACACGTTCTTTAGCAAAAGGTCAAAGAATAGAGATTCGAGGCTTTGGTAGTTTTGATTTAAATGATAGACCAGGAAGAATAGGTCGCAATCCAAGAACTGGTGAAAAAGTTGATATTCCCGCTAAAAAGGTACCTCATTTTAAACCGGGTAAAGAGTTACGTGAAAGGGTTAATGAGGCTTTTCAAAATAATTGAATTTTCAAGTTAAAAAAAAACATCACCGCGGTGATGTTTTTTTTTAACTTTATTTGACAAAATGTCCAAATATCATAATAATGATCATTGTTTAAAGTATAAATTTTAAAAAATAATTTTTATTTTTAGACTATTTGTCCTGTTAAATATTTTTAGGTGCTAAATGACGAATATAATTTTAGATGTATTTAAGTTAATAGATTACTTTGGAGGTGTTTTAGCTCTAGAGCAAGGTTTAAGATCTGTGGGTGTAGATGTTTCTGCTTCGGCTATATACAAGTGGAGGCAACGAGGTTCTATACCAATGTCTAAATTGGAAAGTTTAATAAATTTAGCTAAAAAAAAGAATTTACAATTTGATATAAACCAATTTTTACGATTAGAGAAGATGGAGCACACAACAATGAATCCAAACAAAGTAATAATTTTTGATACTACCTTAAGAGATGGTGAGCAGACCCCAGGTGCTGCAATGACTAAAGAAGAAAAAATTCGTATTGCTTTGCAACTAGAAAAATTGGGTGTTGATGTACTTGAAGTTGGTTTTGCAGCAGCTAGTCCAGGAGATTTTGACGCAGTTAATTCTATTGCTAAACTAATTAAACGTTCTACTGTATGTTCGTTAGCAAGAGCTAATGAATATGATATTCGAAAAGCTGGGGAAGCATTAGATCCAGCCGAACATAAAAGAATTCATGTTTTTATAGCAACAAGTCCACTACATATGAAGTTCAAATTAAAGAAAACACCAGAAGAAGTATTAGATGCGGTTATTAGGTCAATTCGTATAGCAAAAGAATATACTAATGATATTGAATTTTCAGCAGAAGATGGTTTTCGTTCAGATATGGACTTCTTAGAGAAAATATTTACGGTAGCGATTGAAGCGGGTGCTACGACTATAAATATGCCTGATACTGTTGGCTATTCAATACCAAGTCATACAAAAAAACGTTTCGAAGAAATTATAAAACGAGTTGTTAATAGCGAAAAAGTAGTATGGTCAACTCATTGTCATGATGACTTGGGTATGGCGGTGGCCAACTCAATTGCAGCAGTACAAGGTGGTGCAAGACAAATTGAATGCACAATGAACGGTATTGGAGAAAGAGCAGGAAATGCTAGTTTAGAAGAAGTTGTGATGGCAATTAAAACCAGAGAAGATTTATTAGGATTAGAAACAAATATTGATACCAAACAAATTTTATCGACTTCAAAATTAGTATCTACTATCACTGGTTATCCAGTACCTGCGAATAAAGCTATAGTTGGTATTAATGCATTCGCACATGAGTCAGGTATTCATCAAGATGGTGTATTAAAATGCCGTGAAACTTATGAAATTATGTCTCCTGAATCAATTGGTTGGAGTGCTAACCGGTTAACATTAGGTAAATTATCAGGTCGAAATGCTTTTAAAACAAAACTACATGAGTTAGGTATTTTTCTAGAATCTGAAGATAAAATAAATGCTGCATTTGCTCGATTTAAAGATTTAGCAGATAAAAAACGTCAAATTTTTGATGAAGATTTGCATGCATTAGTATCAGATGAAATTAGTAATATGGGACTAAACGAAGATTTGCGTTTCATTTCACTAAAAATTGATACTGAAACAGGAGAGCATCCATTGGCTAAAATTTATTTTTCTAACCATGGAAAGGAAGTTATGGCACAAGCATCAGGAGTAGGTGCGGTTGATTCTATATTTAAGGCTATTGAGTCTGTCATCAATAGTGGTGCCACTCTTGAATTGTATTCAGTTAATGCTGTTACAGAAGGAATTGAAAGTCAGGCAGATGTAACAATTCGTCTTAAGAGAGGAGATAGAATAGTCAGCGGACAAGGAACTGATCTAGATATTTTAAATGCAAGTGCTAAATCTTATTTGTCAGCTCTAAGTAAATTTCAAACAGGGAAGGAAGGGCTCAAGATCCAAGCTTAGTTAAATGATTACTTTAGAAAACTTAAGGGATTAAATTATTTTTTATAGTCTTTTTTTGTTTTATTAATGATTTCAATCTATATGTAGTCAATAAAATTTGATTGTCTGGACTATGTCATGTAGGATGCTACTATGGCTAGATCACGGCAGTGAAATTTTATTTGCGAAAAACACCCACAGAAATACAAAAGTAATTGTCGTTAACCATCTGATAATATTTGATAACAAATAAAACAAGACTGAATGTGATTAATAGAATTTATCTTTACATCGTCTGCTTAGATGAAATAGTTCAAAAAAAATCTAGTTTAAGAGAATGCAGGCAACAGATAAAAGATTACAAATATTATTTGTTGTCAAATATATTAGGCACTCCTATTACTAGAAATGAGATTGGTTACACTGAAAAAGGTAAACCTTTTGTTCGTAACAAAAATTTTTCTTTTAGTATATCTCACAGTAAGGAGTATTATGCCATTGTTTGGATCAATGAAAAAATAGAGTTGGGTTTAGATATAGAATCTTTATCTAGGCGTGTTAATTTAGATATTATAAAAAAAACTTTGTCTAATAGAGAATGGTCTGATTTTGTATCAAATGGACAAAAAACGACTGATTTTTTGTTTTTTTGGACTCAAAAAGAATCTTTTATTAAGGCCAAAGCACTTAGTGTTTATACAGGAGTAAATGATTTAGAGTTTGAAATAATAGAATATGGGGCAAAAAGTTATTTAGCTATCAGTAAGTATGATAATCAAATTTACAGGATGATCCCTTTTAGATTATATAATCAAATAGGTATGATTTGTTGTGGTTCTGTTAAAATTGATACGTTTGAGATCATAGAAAAGATTAGTTAGTTGAGTCAGAATTTCTCATAAGGTGATTCTGTATACAACGTGTTCTATTAGATCATCTAAATAATAGAGTCGGTAATTTTCTTTTTAAACTACCAAAATACGTTCTATTGCTATCTTCTAAAATTTGGTGTACTACCGTTGTAGTTAATAAGAATAAGAAGGACACCCTTCCTTTAGATACAAAACTTCTTGACAATCTAATAAAAAGTGTTTAAAGTAAAAGCTCAAAACTGAACATTTTTTAATTTCTTTCTGTTTATCCCTACTTTTTCCAGTAGGGATTTTTTTAAGTAGGGTAGGGGTGCAGTAATTAAGTATTGATTAATTTTACCGCAAAGTGTATAGAGGCTAGGAATAAATGTTGTAAATCTTTTTTGGCCAATCAATCATCAAAATCTCAAGGATAAATACACCAGAAATTTCTTGTAGCGTTGAAGTTTGGTACACCAATTAGGAGGGTTTAGATCGGATGTGTATTGGTTTGTTTTCTGGATAACATGTTTTTTAGTTTTGACAGCGATAGAAAACTATTATTTGTCCTATGCATTGAGAATGATGGTTTATGGTATGCTTCTAAGTGCCCAATGGAATGTGTTCAATTGGAATGATGTACTACAAACTGATTACGCCATAGTACATACCTAAATATTTTGGTAATGCTTTTGTTTAATTATTTGGCTAGAAAAACCTTATGTCAAAACATAAATCAAAAAAACACTGTAGCAAGAATAAGAAAAATAATGCAGAAATAAAAAAACATTTTTTTATGGTTGGAAGACAAAATTGATCACTGATAATGTTAGAAACTGATGACACAAAGAAATGGAGAAAAATTTTTAAATAGAATTAAAATACTTCATTTATGAGGATGAGAAGGAAAGTAGACAGATAAAGGTTTAGGAATAAAGTTATAATTTAATAATTGACTTACCCCACTTTCATAATTAGTATCACGGAAGTCAAAGCCACAAAAAAAGTATTTATCGCAGAATTCGGATTTTTCACAGAATTGCTGGCAGAATGAAAATAATTCAAAGTTACCTCTATACCAATTGTCCTCAGCATACCATATTTTACTTATTATTGCGTCTATGTTGATCCTATCTGTCATCAATACTTCTAACATTAAATGGTTGTCACATGATGAGGCTAAATTGAATATTTGGTTCAATTTGGCATGAATAATGTAAAAATGATATGGCCATGGAATAATAGGTAGTAAATTCAAGAAAAATGGTTTGTTAATTTTTCTGATTTTTGATATCGAATTGGCGTATCCATATCTTTTTATATTACTTACAATAACAGAAGGTCTTAAATCACATCTCAATCTGACTAAAATAGAATCATAGCCAGAGGATACAGTGACTTCCTGCATGGAACGCACAATCTGCCATGCACGATCATGACTAATTCTTGTTAAATAATTACTTATTTTCTTTTGTTCAAATATAGGACTATCCTTTCTCTTTAGCACACCAACTAGAAGCTGGTCATTTTAGTCTGTATTAGGTTAAAACTTCTTAAATTCTGAGTAAGATTTAAAATCGTTCGAAACTGTTTCTAGGTTTCTATAGTTTCTACAATGCAGTTAATGCAGTTAATGCAGTTAATGCAGTTAATGCAGTTAATGCAGTTAATGCAGTTAATGCAGTTAATGCAGTTAATGCAGTTAATGCAGTTAATGCAGTTAATGCAGTTAATGCAGTTAATGCAGTATAGCACTAAATAACCTACTATAGATAATAGATTTTTTTGTCAAAAGCAACAAAATATTTTTGTATAACATCAAACTATCCTTAGTACCCTAAAATACTTTCTTAGGTAATCAAAATGCACCAAAATCAACTTAATACAGAGATGATTCATGGTATTTCTTTAGGTTTTAAAAGAGTGATCCATATTTCGTAGAGAAATGGAACAATCAATTTAAAATAAAATTGATTTTATCGCAAAAAGTTTCTTTAACTTATCGGATAGAAATTTCTTGCCGCAATTGAATTTGATCAACTGCTGCATGGCTGGAGCGTTGTGGTTGTTTGGTAAAAAATTCTATATTACGCTTGGTATCTGTGTTCTTAGGGATAATGGCTAAAATTTTACCTTCCATTTTACCTGCACGGGTTTTCCATGACTCAAGAAATTGTGCTTTGCTCATAGAAATATGTCCTAAAGAAGGATCGGCGAGTAGTACGGTACTAGCATTAATGCCACGCAATACTGAAAAATGGTCATTTTTACGATATTTTAAGTATACAATTACGGGAATTTTTAACTGTACCAACTGCTCAAATGATAATAATGCATAACCTTTTGCCTCAAACCCTAGTTCTGGCATGATACGCTGCATATCGGCAAATGAAGCCCGCTCTTTTGTTTTACCCATTTTTTCTAAAATTTCATCTTCAGTCAATGATTGACCATAGTAATTATTCAGTAATGTGGCAATGGAAGCCGCACCACAGGAGAAATCAAAATCTTGTTTCACAATACCCGCATCACGTTGTGATTTCCAGCTTTGTAAATGGACTTTACCATAGGCAATAGGATTTTCAGTGAAGGTCGGGGTGGCAAATGTCGTACAGCAGAGAAATAAGGCAATTAGAAAAAAAGAAAATAGATGTTTAATATGCTTATTCATTTAATTACTTCAGGGGAAATAAAGAGACAAAAAATCAGGCACAAAATTATATTTTAATTCCTCATCTACCCCACTTTCATAGATCCCATCAAAATTAAGCTCACAAAAAAAATATTGTTTGAAATATGAACTAAATTTAAAGCCTCCATACAAAGTACTTTCAGAACTACATATTTTCCTTATTATTTCTGTATTAAGATTATCGGCAATCAATATTCCAAATATCAAAAAGTTATCACAAGAGGATGCCAAATTAAAAATTTGATTTAATTCGGCATTAACAAGATAAAAATAATATGGTCGTGGGAAAGGTATTAAATTATAAGGAAATGGTATTTCAAGTCTTTTAATTTTAGATGCCGAATGGGTATATCCATATCTTTTTATATTACTTAAGATAAAAGAACGTTTTGAATGACAACTTATTCTTACCAAGACAGAAGTACCATCAGGGACAGCACCCCCTTGCATGGCATATATAATGCGCCATGCACGATCATAACTGGACTCTCTGTATATATAATCAATCATTATGGTTGTCACAACAAATATACTTATTTATTTAACTACTTCAGGGAAATAAGCAGACAAAAAATCAGGCACAAAATTATAATTTAATGCTTCATTTACCTCAATTTCATCAGTCCCATCAAAATCAAGACGACAAAAAAAATATCGTTTGAAATATGAACTGAATTCAAAGTCCCCATACAAAGTATTCCCAGAACTACATATTTCTTTTATTATCTCTGTGTTAAGATTATCGGCAATCAATATTTCAAATACCAAAAAGTAACGACAAGAGGATGCCAAATTAAAAATTTGATTTAATTCGGTATTAATAAGATAAAAATAATATGGTCGTGGGAGAGGTATTAAATTAAAAGGAAATGGTATTTCAAGTCTTTTAATTTTAGATGCCGAATGGGCGTATCCATATCTTTTTATATTACTTAAGATAAAAGAACGTTTTGAATGACAACTTATTCTTACCAAGACAGAAGTACCATCAGGGACAGCACCCCCTTGCATGGCATATATAATCCGCCATGCACGATCATAACTGGATTCTCTGTATATATAATCAATCATTATGGTTGTCACAACAAATATACTTATTTATTTAACTACTTCAGGGAAATAAGCAGACAAAAAATCAGGCACAAAATTATATTTTAATTCCTCATCTACCCCACTTTCATAGACCCCCATCAAAATTAAGCTCACAAAAAAAATATTGTTTGAAATATGAACTAAATTTAAAGCCCCCATACAAAGTACTCCCAGAACTACATATTTCTTTTATTATCTCTGTGTTAAGATTATCGGCAATCAATATTCCAAATACCAAAAAGTCAAAACAAGAGGATGCCAAATTAAAAATTTGATTTAATTCGGCATTAATAAGATAAAAATAATACGGTCGTGGGAGAGGTATTAAATTAAAAGGAAATGGTATTTCAAGTCTTTTAACTTTAGATGCCGAATGGGCGTATCCATATCTTTTTATATTACTTAAGATAAAAGAACGTTTTGAATGACAACTTATTCTTACCAAGACAGAAGCACCATCAGGGACAGCACCCCCTTGCATAGCATATATAATCCGCCATGCACGATCATAACTGGATTCTCTGTATATATAATCAATCATTATGATTTTCTTTTCAAAAATGAAAACGTTCTCTATTTTAAATAACTCACTAGAGTCTGGTAACTTTAGTATGACGAAAACATGGTTAAAATTCCTTACGCTCTGATTTAAGAATTTATGTTGTTCAGGTTTATTCTTTCCGCCACAAATACTGTAGCATTTTCTGAGTGAATCATAAATAGAAAAATGTCTAACTTATTCCTAAATGTAATTTAAATGGTCTAAAGATTGCCATAGTCATGTGTTACCGTAATCCTTAAAAGATTCAGAAAAATATTTTCGGAGTGTCTTAGTCAAATGTCCTAGTTTTTTTTAAATAAAAGTTACAATTTGATTCATCAAAATTACAACGGAAAATATTGATATTGGGAAGCGGGAAATGCAATTTAAAACTGGTTAAATTGTATATTAATTAGTATAATAAACAAAAGGTTTCGTAAAGCGTCAGTGCATGTAAAATATTTAGATTTGAATAATAATAAACTGGTTAAATGAAAGGTGGGCATTTGAAATATTTGACATTTATCTGTTTGTTATTTTTAAGTGCTTGTGATTGGCAAGTTGGCGGTAGTGCTTATCGAGAAACTCCTTATGCAAAAGCCAATAAAAAAGATATTGTTATTAATATTTCAGAGCCAGAATCTTTAGATCCTCAGCTAACCAATGGTACTAATGATATTTTAATCTTAAAAAATTTATTTGAGCGATTGGTGGATACAGATGAAAACGGGAATCCAATCCCTGCACTGGCAGAATCTTGGGAGCACCGAGATTATCGAGTATGGACTTTTTATTTGAGAAAAGATGCTCATTGGTCAGATGGGACACCAATTACTGCTCATGATTTTGTCTATGCTTGGCGGCGTTTAGTTGATCCGCAAACCTCTTCTCCGGTCGTGAGTGCACTAACTGATGTTTGGGTATTGAATGCTAAAGAAATTGTAGCGGGAAAGAAGAAGGTACAAGAATTAGGTGTTAAAGCGTTGGATGACTATACGTTTGAAGTAACTTTAGAAAAGTCAGTACCTTTTTTTGTCATTGGTATAGATCATCCAGCCTTAGCGGCTTTACCTAAAAAGTCCATACAAACCTATGCCAAAAAATGGACAAGGCCTCAAAATATGATAAGTAGTGGTGCCTATCGTTTAAAGACATGGAATATTAGTAGCAATATTGAAATAGTACGTAATCCTTATTATTGGGATGATGTACATACTAAGAATGAAAAAATAGTCCTTGTGCCAATGAACTCTCAGATTAGTGATACTGTTAGTTATGTGTCTGGTAATGCGGATATAAGCGGAGGTGTTGTACCAGAACTTTTTGCTAGAATTAAATCACACTATCCTAATGAATTAAAAGTCTATCCTTTAGCTTGTACTTATTTCTATGATGTCAATCTAACCAGAGCTCCATTTAATGATAAGAGGGTTCGACTAGCCTTGTCGATGACCCTGCCAAGAGAGATTATTGTGTCAAAAGTATTGGGACAAGGTCAAGAGGTGGGTTATACACTAACTCCTTATTTTATAAATCATTTTACTAAATTAGAACCAGAATGGGCCAAATGGAGTCTAGAAAAAAGAGTGGCTAAAGCTAAACAGCTACTAAAAGAAGCAGGTTACAGTGAACAAAATCCCCTAAAATTTGAGATCCTATATAATACGTCAGAAACCCATAAACATATTGCGGTAACTGCTTCTACAGAGTGGGCAAAACAATTAGGGTTTGTCCAAGTAACTTTGAATAATATGGAGTGGAAAACATACTTAGATGCCATGCGTTTGGGTAATTTTTCTATGCTGAGGCGTGGAGGGTGTGCTGGGTGTAATGATCCATCTACTTTTTTATTAGGGAATTTATCGGACAGTCCTGATAACCATTCAGGGTATAATAATCCTCACTATGATAAGGTAATACAGGACGTTTTTCGTGCCGATATCAGTGATGAACAACTTAAACAACAATATATCCAAGCAGAAAAAATTTTATTGGAAGATGTTGCTTTATTAGTTATTCACTCTCATGTAGGGTCGAGATTAGTCAAAACCTATGTTAAAGGATTTAAAGCAAACCAGTTGGAGACTATTAAGTTCAATCAATTATGGTTGGATTATGGGAAAACTAATACTGAAAAATAAAAGTTGTTTGTGGGAATAATATGAGCAAACTAATTATTAGGAGAATTTTACAAGCCATACCTACTTTGTTTATTCTGATTGCTGTGTCTTTTTTTATTATGCGTATGGCACCAGGGAGTCCCTTTACGACTGAAAAAGGCTATTCACCAGAAGTAATGCATAATATTGCAGCTAAATATCATTTAGATGAACCATTAGTTAATCAGTTTGGCTATTATTTAAAAGATTTATTACATGGTGATTTGGGTCCTTCTTTTAAATATAAAGATTATTCGGTAAATGAGCTATTAGAATATGCATTACCTATTTCAGTTAGAATAGGATTGTATGCTTTCTTATTAGCCGTTAGTTTAGGCTTCTTGTTTGGCATTATTGCAGCACTTAATCAAAATACTTGGTTAGACTATATTTTTATGGTCTTTGCTATGGTGGGGATGGTAATACCGAATTTTGTAATTTCTCCTATTATGGTTTTAATTTTTTCGGTATTCTTGCAGTTACTACCTCCAGGTGGTTGGAATGATGGATCAACGGTCAATTTAATTCTACCAGTAATAGCTTTATCGCTTCCTTATATAGCGAGTATTGCTAAAATTACTCGGGGTTCTATGATAGAAGTGATGCATAGTTCTTTTATTCGTACAGCTCGAGCAAAAGGAATGCCCATGCACACTATTGTGACTCGTCATGCCATGAAACCTGCTTTAATTCCAGTAATTTCTTATTTAGGACTTGCTTTGGTGGGTATCATTACGGGTTCAGTCACTGTTGAGCAAATTTTTGTCTTACCTGGAATGGGACAATTATTTGTGAATGGCGCTCTAAATCGAGATTATGGTTTGATTATTGGTTTAACTATTTTAGTGGGTACTTTGACGATTATCTTTAACACGTTGGTTGATATTTTGATTGGTATTCTGGATCCCAAGGTTAAGTATTAAGGAGATGATGCATGTTTATCAGCAAAAAAGATCAAAAACTAGTATCAGATGCCTTGCAAATGAAAGGCCGTAGTTTGTGGCAAGATGCTTGGTTCCGTTTTAAACATAATCAAGCTGCAATGGTAAGTGTTTTCTTATTAACAATGATTATTATTTTTTCTATTATTGTGCCTATGATTGCACCACACGATTATGTGGTCTCTAACTGGGATTATGTTTTGAGCCCCCCAAGTATTGAAAAAGGTTATTGGATGGGAAGTGATGCACTAGGGCGTGATGTTTTGGTACGAGTTGCAGTCGGTGGCAGGATATCTTTGTTAATTGGGATACTTGGTGCTTTAATGGCAGTCACTGTGGGAACAATTTATGGTGCTATATCTGGTTTCTTGGGTGGTGTTGTAGATACAATCATGATGAGAATTGTTGATATTATCAATGCTTTCCCCTTTATGTTTTTTGTGATTTTATTAATTACTATGTTTGGTCGAAGAATCGAATTTATTTTTATTGCCATTGGCTTATTTTCTTGGGCTGATGTTGCTCGTATTGTGCGAGGGCAAACCTTAAGTTTGGTTCAAAAAGAATTTATTGATGCCGCTTTTGTCATTGGATTAAAAAATAGACAGATTATTTTTAGGCATATTATTCCTAATGTGTTAGGAATTGTGGTGATTTATGCTTCTCTAATGGTACCTAGCATGATTTTATTCGAATCTTTTTTAAGTTTTTTAGGTTTGGGTGTACAAGAACCAATGACAAGTTGGGGAGTTTTATTGCAAGAGGGTGCGCAAAATATGCAAGTAGCATTATGGCAGTTGTTTTTTCCTGGTTTATTTTTAATTACCACTTTATTTAGCTTTAATTTTATTGGTGATGGTTTGAGAGATGCATTAGATCCGAAATATAGGTAGCAGCATGAGTTTATTATCAGTAAAGAATTTAGATATTTCCTTTATTACCCAAGACGGTATAGTAAAAGCAGTTAAGTTACTTAATTTTGAACTAGAGAAAGGGAAAATATTGGGAATTGTAGGAGAGTCTGGTTCAGGTAAGACTCAAACTGGGTTTGCAATTATGGGATTACTTGACAATAACGCTCAAACCAGTGGTGAGATTCTATTTAATGGCAATAATATTTTGAATTTATCTGATAAAGAAATGAATCGTTTGCGTAGCAATCACATTGCCATGATTTTCCAAGATCCAATGACTGCATTGAATCCTTATTTAACTATTGGTAAACAATTATGTGAGGTATTGGTTTATCATAAAAAGATGTCTAAAAAACAGGCTTATGTCAAAGCAGTTGAAATGTTAGATGCTGTACAAATTTCCTACCCTGAACAAAGAATGAAACAATATCCGCATGAATTCTCTGGAGGTATGTGTCAACGAGTTATGATTGCCATGGCACTATTGTGTGAGCCCGATTTATTAATTGCCGATGAGCCTACTACGGCTTTGGATGTGACAGTTCAAGTGCAGATTACAGATTTATTAAAAAGGATTAACCATCAATTTAACATGGGGATATTATTTATTAGTCATGACTTGGGGCTAGTTGCCAGTTTTTGTGATGATATATTAGTTATGAAATTAGGGGAGAAGGTTGAAGCAGGTACAAGAGATGAAATATTCCTAAATCCGAAACATCCTTATACTCAGGGGTTATTAGATGCCATTCCTAAATTACCAGATGGCAAGTATGGAGATAAATAAAATGTCTGAGATACTTTTAGAGGTTAACAATTTATCAATAAATTTTTATATCCCTAAAAAAGGTTCTATTTTTACATTTAAAAAAGATGTTGTAACGGCAGTTAATAATGTATCATTTCAAATCAATAAAGGTGAGGTGTTTGGTATTGTAGGTGAATCTGGTTCAGGTAAATCTACTATTGCACGTGCCATTATAGGGTTAAATAAAATAACATCAGGTTCGGTTCAATTCAATCAACAAGAATTAACAAATTTAACTACTAAATCATTACGTTTGGCTCGTAAAGATATGCGAATGATTTTTCAAGATCCACTTGCCTCACTTAGTCCTAGAATGACTTTAGGCAATATTATTGCTGAACCTCTAAAAATTTATCAACCTGAATTAACTAAACTAGAAATAAAACAAAAAGTAGAAGATATGCTAGAAAAAGTAGGTTTGTCTAAGAATATGGTTAATCGTTATCCTCATGAGTTCTCAGGTGGGCAATGCCAACGTATTGGTATTGCAAGGGCATTGATAGTCAAACCTAAATTACTCATTTGTGATGAGCCAACAACAGCTTTGGATATGTGTATACAAGCACAAATTATTGAATTACTGAAGAAAATGAATCGTGAATTTAATATGGCTATTTTATTAATTACTCATGATCTTCGAGTTGTTGCTGGTATGTGTGAGCATGTTTTAGTACTGCAACATGGACAGAAAGTGGAATACAATGATACTTTATCATTATTTTGTCATCCCAAACAACAGTATACTAAACAGTTATTAACGGCTATTCCTAGACTACCAAGCTAATAATTACAGGATTTTTTTATTATGTCCGAAGATCAAATAATATTTGAACAAAAGATCCTATCTGCTCAAAAGATAAAATTGGTGTTAGATGTACTGGATCGCCCAGTAGTCTTTACTAATGGCTGTTTTGATATTTTACATCGGGGACATGTAACATATTTAGCACAAGCCAAATCTTTAGGACATTCATTGATTGTTGCTTTAAATACGGATGATTCTGTTAGACGACAAGGGAAAGGTATAAATAGGCCGATTAATACCTTAGAAAATCGCATGGCAGTTATTGCAGCTTTAGAAAATGTAGATTTTGTGACTTGGTTTGATGAAGATATTCCTTTAAAATTGATTGAATTATTACAACCTGATATTTTAGTAAAAGGGGGAGACTGGCCAATTGAAGAAATAGTAGGCCATCAAGAAGTGATAGCTCGAGGTGGGAAGGTATATTCTATTCCTTTTTTATATGATACTTCTACCACCCAAATCATTAATAAAATTAGCAATAAATGATCTTAACTTAGTGATGATATGAGCAATTCACCTAACTATCCTTTTGTTGGCATGATTTCTTTGTTACATAAAAATAAATTATGGTATTTTGTCGAATTAGAAAAAATACTAAGGTTAAGTCGTAATGAGTTTTTAGCTCAAATCAAAATTATCCAGCAATTATTTCCTGAACAAATACAGGTTAATTCGGATTCTATTAAGTTACTACAACCTATTGCGTTATTTACACAGGACGATTTTCGTGAGTTTAATCAAACGCATCGATTACAAGTGGAAGTGGTTGATACTTGTTTATCTACTAATAATTTGTTGATTAATCGAGTAAGAAATAATTCAAAAATAGTGAATTATCAAACTATTGTAGCTAATGAACAATTAGAAGGAAGAGGTAGGCAAGGACATCATTGGAAAAGTAGTATTGGTAATAGTTTAATTTTAAGTTTGGCCTGGCCAGTTTCCTTTTTACAAGATGTACAAACGATACCATTGGTTATAGCAGTTGCTATCGGTCGAGCATTACAATCTTTTAATATTAAAGCTCAGATTAAATGGCCTAATGATATTGTGATCGGTTATCAAAAATTAGCTGGCATTTTGGTTGAAAGTATTAAATATCAAACAAATAAAATTCTCATTATAGGTATAGGAATGAATTTTAATTCAATCGATACTGATGGTGATGATTATATTTCTGTATTGCAATTGAATCCCTATGTTAATCCAATACAGTTATTAACTATATTACTTGATGAGGTTGAAAGAGCTTTGGTAGTTTATTTAGAAAATGGATTTAAAAGCTTCCAAAATGAGTTTAATCAATGGCATAGAGATATTGGTAAAATAGTAAGAATAACATTTAAAAAAGAGATTATTTTAGAGGGCATAGTGCAAGAGGTTGCTAGTGATGGTACATTAACGATTGTCGACTTAAAGAATCAAAGACACCAAGTGGCCACTTCTGATTTTTCCTTACAGGTGTTGAATACTTAGAGACTAGCAAGGGCGATAGACTTTGCAGTACAATTGTCATTTAATTGAAACGGTCGAATTATTTTACATAATTTTGAACCAAGGGTATTTTATGAATCCAAAGATAAAAGTAAGTATAGTAGGTGCTACAGGATATACAGGTGTTGAATTATTGAGATTACTAGCCAATCATCCACAGGTAGAAGTTGTTAATGTAACCAGCCGTCAAGATGAAGGTTGTTTGATCTCAGAAATATTTCCGAGTCTACGTCCTTTTTATGGCTTAAGGTTTACTAATCCTAATGATGATGAATTAGGTCAATCAGATGTAGTGTTTTTTGCAACCCCTCATACAGTAGCTATGAGTCAAGTAGCTAAATTGTTGCAAAGGGGTACAAGAGTTATTGATTTATCTGCTGATTTTAGATTAAAAGATATTGCTATTTGGGAAGAATGGTACAAGGTTAAACATCAAGCAACAGCATATGTGGATCGGGCAATTTATGGACTGGTGGAACTAAATCGTGAAAAAATTAAAACTGCTCAATTAGTGGCCGTACCAGGTTGTTACGTAACTTGTGTCACATTGGGGTTATTACCAGTATTAGAACATGCTTTATTAGATCAAGAGGCTAATATTATTGCTGATTGTAAATCAGGTGTTTCTGGCGCGGGTAAGTCAGCAAAAATATCGAATTTATTCTGTGAAGCAAGCGATAGTATGAAGGCTTATGCATTACAAGGTCATCGTCATTATCCTGAAATTCAACAGAATATTGCTTTATTTGATCGAGATATTGCCAAAAAATTAATCTTTGTCCCTCATTTAATTCCTATGATAAGAGGCATGCAAGCAACAATTTATATTAAGTTAAGAGATAATTCAATTGATTTACATGAAGTATTCAAAGATTATTATAAAAATGAAAAATTTATAGAAGTTTTACCACAAGGATCTGTCCCAGAAACTCGCAATGTTCGAGGTTCTAATATTTGCCAGCTCGCAGTGTATAGAATGTACCAAAGTGATTGTTATGCCATACTATCTACCATTGATAATTTAATGAAAGGTGCTTCAGGTCAAGCGGTACAAAATATGAATGTTATGTTTGGATTAAAAGAATCATTAGGTTTAAATCTGGTACCTTTAGTACCCTAAATTTGGAGAAGATGATATGAACAAATTAATGAGTATATCAAGTGTATTGGGTGTAATAGCTTTATCTTTATCAGCATGTGTTAGTGTTGGTAATGGTCAAACTAGAATGCATAAATCAGCCTTATATGGCTTAACGAGTGCAACAACCTGTGCAATAATTGGTGCTACAAGTGCTCCTGATGGGAAAAGTAATCAGTACGCTACTAATGCAGGGGTATTCTGTGGTGTTATTGGAGCCATTGCAGGATCGGTTGCTGAAAATAATGCATCACGTTTACAAGAAGATATTAGAGTATTAGATTCAAAGATTACTGTTACATTTGGTTCCAATAATAGTTATGTATTAGTAAGTATGCCAGAATATTTAGTTATGTCTGATAGTATCACATTGAATTCTAACATCTATCCCGTACTACAACGTGTAGGTAAATATTTGCAAGATAATCCTATGATACAGCCTGAAATTTATGGCTACGTAAATACAGCAGCAGATCAATCTCAAAATTTGTTAATTGCTCGTCAAGAAGCCCAGTCAGTAGCTAATTATCTTAGAAATTATACAACTAATGTTAAGCCTCCTATTGTTTATCCTAAAGGATCTAACGATAATGCACAACAACATGGCAACCGTGTAGAAATCTTGCTGAAAAAATAGATAGTTGATATAGTCATAAATTGATAATTATTGAAAAATTGATAAAAAAGCTTAAAATGGTTATGCAGATACGTTTGTAAAGGGAGGACGAAATGAATGAAGAATTTGAAACTTCTTCTACAACAGTAGAAGAACCTATCGTTTTCACAGAAAACTGTTGTGTTAAGGTACAGGACTTGATTGCGGAAGAAAATAATCCCGATTTAAAACTAAGAGTCTTTGTACATGGCGGTGGTTGTTCAGGGTTTCAGTATGGATTTACTTTTGATGAGATTGTTAATGAAGATGATTTTCAAGTTGAAAAAGCAGGATTGACTTTTTTAATCGACCCAATGAGCTATCAATATTTATTGGGTGCTGAGATTGATTATAAAGAAAGTTTACATGGTTCTCAGTTTGTGATTCGTAATCCTAATGCAGTAACAACATGTGGATGTGGTTCGTCATTTTCTGTCTGAGCAACTGTTTTAAATTAATTAAAAGTAACGCTCCCTTCTTGTCTTAGAAGGGCTTGCTTTTTATTGTATAGTTAGGATTACTTAATTTTTAGTAGAATGCATTTGGTAATTTATAAAAATTCTGTATTCAAATTTCAAAAGGCATTTAGATTTAAAACCTAAGAGTAAAAAATAAAAAAATATTTCATATTTTAGCTATAAGTAATACCACGTTACCATAGATAAAAATATTTTCATGGTATTTTATCCAAGACAACATAACAAGATTATATTTAAGATATTATTTTTTTACATAGTAATAAATTAATTATTAATGACTTAGATTTTAGTTTAAAATTTTACCTAGACTAGGGTTATGCTACTTATTTATGATTATTGAGTCCAAGTAATATAATTTTATACAGGTACTCAAAGCTTTTTATTGGGTTTTATCAATAATTTTCAATGAGGATTCAATTATGCTTGATAGCTTATTGGAAAATGGTTTAGTAATCGAATTGATAACAGATAATTCTGAATTAATTAATTTACTAATTTTAAAGTCTCTTATCTAGTTAGTATAGTTGATATAGTTAAAAAGAGATTTTTCTTGTATCTAAACTGTTTATTAAATATACTTTCAAATCATATAAATATTAATAAAACTAAGCCTACAATTATTATTTGCCATGGGAAAAAAGACTTCATAATTTATTATCAATATTCTGTAAAATTAAGGAGACTATTTAAACAAGGTGATGAGCTTAGTTTGATCGATTTTTTTAGTTTAACTATTTGAATAAAATAATATTTTTATTATTAATTAGTATACTTAGTGAGAATTTAAATAAAAATGATAACCATTAAAGAATTTGAACAAAAAAAACAAGAAGGTTATACACATATCCCTTTAGTCTGCGAGCTGTTAGCGGATTTAGATACACCTTTATCTGTCTATTTAAAATTAGCTAATCAGCCTTTTAGTTATTTACTAGAATCAGCGGTGCATGTAGAAAGATTTGGTCGATATTCTTTTATTGGATTACCTTGTGATAGCTACATTAAGGTTCATGATTACACTATCGATATCTATGAGAAACATAATATCATTGAAACATACCAAGCAAACCCATTAGATTTTATCGATGAGTATTTTAAACGTTTTAAGACACCTGAAATTGAAGGCCTTGATCGCTTTAAAGGTGGGCTGGTGGGCTATTTTAGCTATGAGATTAATCAATATTTTGAAAAAAAGTTGAGTAATAATCCTTTACCTAAATTGATCGATATTCCTGATATATTTTTATTGATTTCCAAAGAAATCGCTATAGTTGATAATTTTTTGGGGAAAATTTATTTAATTGTATATGTGGATGTGAATGAAACAAATGCTTATTTTAAGGGAAGAGAACGATTAGAAGAGTTAAGAGCTAAATTACGTCAAAATGTTGTTTTACCCTTATCATTAGGATGTCCAGGTTCTGAGATACAATATGAGATGACAGAAGAAGAATATCAAAACTGTATAGATGTTATTCAAAATTATATTTATGCAGGAGATTGTATGCAGGTTGTTCCTTCGAGAAGAATTTATTTAGATTATAAAGATACAGCTATTAGTCTATATCGTTCTTTACGTACTTTGAATCCTTCACCATTCTTGATTTATTATAATTTTGACGATTTTAATATTGTAGGTTCATCTCCTGAGTTATTAGTAAGAAAATCAAATAATACAGCTACGGTTCGACCTCTAGCGGGTACTCGAAAAAGGGGCAGAACGCTAGAAGAAGATTTAAAAAATGAAGAAGATCTTCTGTCCGATGAGAAAGAAATTGCCGAACATGTTATGTTAATTGATTTAGGACGTAATGACCTAGGTAAGATTAGTACAACAGGAAGTGTTAAAGTAACTGAAAAAATGGTTATTGAACGATACTCACATGTAATGCATATAGTATCCAATGTAGAAGGAGAATGTCGAGATGATATTTCTTTAATGCAAATATTAGCTGCAACCTTTCCAGCTGGCACTTTATCAGGTACTCCCAAAATTAGAGCTATGGAAATTATTCAAGAATTAGAACCTTCCAAGCGAGGAGTTTATGGTGGCGCCTTGGGCTATATCAGTTTTTCCGGTGATATGGATTTGGCTATTGGGATTCGTACAGCTGTGATAAAAAATGAAAAAGTTTATATTCAAGTAGGCGCAGGAATTGTTGCCGATTCAGATCGAGAAATGGAATTACAAGAGACGCAAAACAAGTCAATGGCGTTATTAAAAGCAGTACAAATGGTACAACAAGGGTTAGATAAATAAGGAAATATATCTGCCAACCACTAGTATCAAGAATGTAAATATTGATATATTTTAGTTGCGATGGTTTTACTAATACCCTCAACTTTGGTTAATTCTTCTATACTTGCATTTTCGATCTCACGTAATCCTCCAAATCGGATTAATAACGCTTTTTTCCTTTTAGAACCAATTAAAGGAATTTTATCCAGTCTAGATTTTTGTCTATTTTTGTCTCGTTTATGCCGATGCCCTGTAATGGCAAATCTGTGGGCTTCATCTCTAATATTCTGAATTAAATGTAGGGCTGGGTTATCAGGATTAAGATGAATGACTCGATTAATTTCGGGAATAATTAATTCTTCCATACCTGCTTTCCTCTCAGCACCTTTGGCAACACCAATTAATGGAATATTCAGGCTTAATTTATCCCATACTTCTAATGCAGTACTGATTTGTCCTTTTCCACCATCAATTAAAACTAAATCAGGTAATACCTTTTTATCATTTTGGGAATGATCATTTTGATAATGTCTAATTAATACTTCGTACATAGCCAAGTAATCATCACCTTGAGTATCAGTTTTAATATTATAGCGACGGTATTGTGAAGGTTGCATAGCATGATCTTGATAGACAACACATGAAGCAATAGTTGCTTCTCCCAAAGTATGACTAATATCAAAACATTCTATTCTATTTAATCTCTCTATATTTAATAAATCTTTTAGAATCTCCACCCTGTGTTTTTGATTACCAGTTGTCATTTGTTTTTGTCTTATAGCTAGCATGGCATTGTCTTCTGCCATAGCCAGCCATTTTTTTCTTTCTCCTATAACTTTTTGAGAAAATTTAATTTTTTTATGATGTTCTTGGTTTAAAGCATCTTGTAGTATTTTAGAAACTGGGAAATTAGTAATAATATGATCTGGTTTGTCTTTGCCTAGATAGTGTTGAGCTAAAAAATTTTCAGTGTATCTTTGCATCGGTTCACTAATGAGTTTTGTACAATCTAGTATAAAGCTTTTGTCACCAATATATTGTCCATTCCTAATACTAATCCACTGAATACAAATAAAATTTTCTACAGAAATACAAGCTAAAAGATCTAAATCTAATTCATGATTTTGCTGACTATTAATAAACTGGTTATTTTGAATTTTATTCAAAGAAAAAATTTGATCCCTATATTTTGCCGCGCTTTCAAAATCTAGCTTTTGAGCACAAAGATTCATTTTTTCTTCCAGAATTTGAATCAGAGTATCAGTTTTACCATTTAAAAACATAACTGCTTCATTTACAGTCTGTTGATAATTCTTTTGTGAAATTTCATTTGTACAAGGAGCTGAACAACGTTTTATTTGAAATAGAAGACAGGGACGAGAACGATGATTAAATGTGGTATTGTCACATGTACGTAACTTAAATACTTTTTGGATAATATGGATACTTTCTCTGATGCATTGGCTATTAGGATAGGGGCCAAAATATTGATGTGGTTTTTGTGGGTTACCTCTAAAATAAGAAATTTGTGGATAGCAATGATGCGAGATCTTAATGAAAGGATAACTTTTATCATCTCTAAATAAAATATTATACTTAGGGCGTAGTGATTTAATTAAATTATTCTCTAAAATGAGTGCTTCAACCTCATTGCGTGTAATTGTTGTTTCAATTTTTTTAATTTGTTTTATCATTAACTCTATTCGAGGAGAATGACTTTTACTTTGAAAATAACTTCTTACCCTATGATTTAGATTCTTTGCTTTTCCAACATACAATACTGAACCCTCATCATCAAGCATTCTATAAACACCTGGTAGATGAGGAAGATTCTTAGCAAAAGAGAGCAATTCTGGTGAATGATTCAAAAATTAATATACACCTCGTCTAATAACAGTATTTATTAACCTTCGTTTGATATAAATTAATCAAAGTAGTTCTAGTTGCTGCATCTTGAACTTGTTGCGCTAAATTCAGATTATTTTGTGCTTGAGCACAATTTTCAGTATCTTGCTTATTGTTTTGATTACTATCTGTTGTATTGGTAATATTCAAATTTACATCATCATCTTGTTCACTATTTTGTGAAGTCGCTTTTTTCTGCATCATGACAGTATCTTCATCCACAACAGTACCATAGTCATAGCCTTTGGTTGGTGGTACGTCACTATAGGTGTTAATACCTTTAGATTTCCAAACATAGACTGTTTGACCGGCTATTGAAAACTTTGATATTACCAATATTGACATAAAAATAACTACCCATCTAATTAAAGAAAATCTATACATACAATTCCTTTTCTAAGATCTAACAAATACCTTACTTGAAAGAAATATAGTTAAACCATTATTTAAATTTCTACTTCGGTTAATTATATGCTATTTTCCTTACAATTACTTAACGAAAAATTACTTATTTGATACAATCTATCGAGCTCAATTTTAGAAAGAACATGATGGAAATTTTAGAAAAAGCATATACTTTTGATGATGTCTTATTGATTCCAGCCGCCTCTGCTGTTTTGCCTAGAGAAGTACAATTAAAGACTCGTATTTCTCGGGAAGTTAGTTTAAATATACCATTAGTTTCAGCCGCCATGGATACGGTCACAGAAGCTAAACTAGCCATTTCTATGGCACAAGAAGGTGGAATTGGGATTATTCACAAAAATATGACGCCAGCCTTACAAGCAAGGTGTGTTCAAAAGGTAAAAAGACATGAAAGTGGGGTAGTAAAAGATCCAGTAACCGTTTCTCCCAATCTCTTAATTAAAGATGTAGTAGAGCTTTCCAAAAAACATAAAATATCCAGTTTACCAGTATTAGAGAATAATAAGGTAGTTGGTTTAGTAACTAATCGAGATTTACGTTTTGAAGACAGAATGGATATTCCAGTTTCCCAAATAATGACACCTCGTAATCAGTTAGTAGTAGTTGATGAAGGCACTTGTATAGAGAATGCCAAAGCTCTTATGCATCAACATAAAGTGGAAAGAGTGTTAGTAGTTAATGATAATTGGGAGTTAAAAGGTTTAATCACCGTTAAAGATATTTTAAATACAACAGCTTTTCCTAACGCCAATAAGGATAGTCAAGGAAGGTTAAGAGTGGGAGCGGCAGTAGGTGTTTCTGATGATACCGAAGAAAGAGTAGCTGGTTTGGTATCTGAGGGGGTTGATGTCATAATAGTAGATACAGCTCATGGCCATCATCAAAATATTATTGATAGAATTCAATGGATTAAAAAAACTTATCCTGATTTACAGATTGTGGGAGGAAATATTGCTACTGGAGAGGCTGCCCTTGATTTATTTAAAGCAGGTGCAGATGGCGTGAAAGTAGGCATTGGTCCTGGTTCTATTTGTACAACTAGAATTATTGCTGGGGTTGGCGTACCTCAATTAACTGCTATTCACAATGTAGCTAAGGCATTAAAAGGAAAAAATATTCCTATTATTGCTGATGGAGGCATTCGATACTCTGGAGACATTGCAAAAGCTTTGGCAGCAGGTGCAGATACCGTAATGTTGGGGAGTATGTTTGCAGGTACAGATGAATCACCTGGTGAAATTGAACTTTATCAAGGACGTTCTTATAAGTCTTACCGTGGGATGGGATCATTGGCTGCTATGTCTAAAGGCTCTGCTGACCGTTATTTTCAAGGAGAGGCAGCTGTAGAAAAATTTGTACCAGAAGGAATTGAAGGTAGGGTTCCATATAAAGGACCTATTGTGCATATTATTTATCAACTATTAGGTGGATTACGTTCTAGTATGGGTTATATCGGATGTATGTCAATTGAGGAAATGCATAATAAAGCAAGGTTTGTTGAGATAACAGCAGCAGGTATGAATGAGTCTCATGTACATGATGTTCAAATTATTAAAGAAGCCCCTAATTATCAAGTACGGTAGACACTATTATTAGAGTAAGTATGCTGGTATACTTACTCTTTAATATATTTCATTCAAAGTGCTGTGTTTTATCCAAATTAAATCTAAATTATAAATAGTCAATCCATTTTATAGTAGACTTTTTGGAACAATATAATGACAGAATATATCAAAGTTCGTGGTGCTAGAACGCATAATCTAAAGAATATTAACTTAGACATTCCAAGAAACCAGTTGGTTGTGATTACTGGTTTATCAGGTAGTGGAAAATCATCTTTAGCCTTTGATACGTTATACGCTGAAGGTCAGCGTCGATATGTAGAGAGTTTATCAGCCTATGCAAGACAATTCTTGCAAATGATGGAAAAACCAGATGTCGATTTAATTGAAGGCCTATCACCCGCCATTTCGATTGAACAAAAATCAACCAATCATAATCCTCGTTCAACAGTGGGTACAGTAACAGAAATTTATGATTATTTGAGATTATTATATGCCAGAATAGGCACACCTTATTGTCCTGAACACAATGAACCCCTATCGAGTCAAACTGTTTCTCAAATGGTAGATACTATTATGAATTTGGCAGAAGGAACCAAAATAATGATTCTAGCACCTGTGGTTAGAAATCGAAAAGGAGAGTTTTTAGACTTGTTGGCAAGTTTAAAAATACAAGGTTTTATTCGTGTCAAAATAGATGGTCAGAATTATGAAATAGATGAAGTTCCTGAGCTGAAAAAAAATATTAAACATAATATTGAGGTTGTAATCGATAGAATTAAAGTTAGGGCAGATGTCAAACAAAGGTTAGCTGAAAGTTTTGAAGTAGCTTTAAGGTTAGGAGATGATCAAGCAATTGCAGTTAATATGGATACAGAAGAAGAATATTCTTTTTCAACAAAATTTTCCTGCCCTAAATGTTCTTATAGCTTATTAGAGCTAGAACCTCGCTTATTCAGTTTTAATAATCCTATAGGCTCTTGCCCCACTTGTAATGGCTTAGGAGAAATGTACTATTTTGATATTGATAAAATTGTTGCTCACCCGGAACTCTCTTTAGCAGCAGGAGCGGTAAGAGGTTGGGATAGGAGAAATAGTATTTCTTACCAAATGATACATTCTTTGGCAAAGCATTATAATTTTGATATTAATACACCTTTCCAAGAACTCCCAGACTCTGTCAAAAATATTTTATTGTATGGATCTGATAAAGAAAGCATTGAATTTATTTTAAACTCTGATAATGGAAAACAATATAAAAATAAGCATCCTTTTGAAGGTATTATTCCAAATCTGGAGCGGCGTTTGAGAGAAACAGATTCTTATTTTATTAGAGAAGAAATTAGTAAATATCAAACTTATTCAACTTGTACTGATTGCCATGGTGCTCGAATTAGAAAAGAGGCTAGATATGTGCGTATCGGAAGTTTGGGAATTAATGAAGTCACTCAATTAAATTTAAAAGAAAGTTATGATTTTTTTAATCAATTAGTTTTGCAAGGTAATCAGAAAATTATTGCAGAAAAAATATTAAAAGAAATTATTAATCGTTTAAGTTTTTTAATTAATGTTGGACTAGATTATTTGAGCTTAGCTAGGAGTACTGAAACGTTATCTGGAGGTGAGGCACAAAGAATCCGTTTGGCCAGCCAAATTGGTTCTGGTTTAACAGGAGTAATGTATGTCTTGGATGAACCCTCCATTGGACTTCACCAAAGGGATAATGATCGTTTACTAGCAACATTAAAATTCTTAAGAGACTTAGGCAATAGTGTGCTGGTAGTAGAGCATGATAAGGATGCGATTAAAGCTGCTGATTTTGTAATAGATATGGGGCCAGGGGCAGGTGAATATGGAGGGGAAATAGTAATGGCCTCACCCCCTTGTGAATTAGTCAAAGATAAAAATTCGATTACTGGTCAATATATTAGTGGTAAAAAAACCATTGAATATTCCCCGCAGAAAAATCCCATAAATCCAGAACGATTATTAATTTTAAAAGGAGCAAGTGGAAATAATCTAAAACAAGTAAATTTGACCATTCCTTTAGGTTTAATTGTTTGTATCACTGGGGTTTCTGGTAGTGGTAAATCAACCCTAATTAATGATACTTTAGCAAAAATTTTAGCTAGAGAATTGAACCGAGCTGATACCAACCCAGCACCTTATGAAGAAATAACAGGACTAGAACATTTAGATAAGATTATTAATGTTGATCAATCTCCAATTGGTCGAACACCACGTTCCAATCCCGCAACCTACACAGGCTTATTTACCCATATTCGTGAATTATTTGCTAAAACTCCTTTAGCCAGAGAAAGAGGTTATAACGTAGGCCGTTTTAGCTTTAATGTTAAAGGGGGGCGTTGTGAATCCTGTCAAGGGGATGGTATGATTAAAGTTGAAATGCATTTTTTATCTGATATTTATGTACCCTGTGAAGTGTGTCATGGAAAGCGGTATAATCGTGAAACATTAGAAGTAACCTATAAAAATAAAAATATTAGTGAAGTTTTGGATATGACTGTAGAAGAAGCAAGTCAATTTTTTGAAAATATTCCTAGTATTAGCCGAAAGTTAGATATTTTAAAAGATGTTGGACTAGGTTATATTCGTTTAGGACAAAGTGCAACTACTTTATCAGGTGGAGAAGCACAAAGAATTAAATTAGCTTTAGAGTTATCTAAACGTGATACTGGTAAAACCCTTTATGTTTTGGATGAACCAACTACTGGTTTACATTTTGCGGATATCTCTTTACTATTAGATGTTATTAAACGTTTGAATAGTAAAGGAAATACAATTATCATTATTGAGCACAATCTGGATGTCATTAAGACTGCTGACTATATTGTCGATTTAGGACCCGAAGGAGGAGATAAAGGTGGGGAAATTATAGCAAAAGGCACACCTGAAGAAATTGCGACTAATCCGAGATCCTATACTGGTAAGTATTTAAAAAGTTATCTAGAATAAACAAACAAGTGAGTTATATTGCCAATATATTGCCAAGTTTCTTAAATATTGTATTGGCATAGTTTCTTGATCTTCTTTTTCTGACATTTATCCTCCTTTTATTCGCCCATAAAACTTACTCTTATTTTTCTATTATCTTTGGATGTCTGTAAAAACTAGACACAATATTAAAGATAAGAGAAAATATCTCTAATTTGATTTATCAATCGATCTTAATAGTAAATCCTTCGTAAATAATAAGTTACATATATTGGTACATAAATTAATAGTTTAGATTTGATGGTTATTTCTTATTTTTGTCAGATTTATTTCTGACAGGTAGCAACATAAATAAAGTCTCTTTTCTGTCAGAATAATTCATTTAGGTAGGTAATTAATTTATTTTTTGGGAAACAATTTTTAAGGTTTAATGAACACAACGTTCTACATACTCAAAAATAAATTTTCATCTATATTAAAATCGGTATTATTTATCTCACGAAAGCCCCCCCATGATACCATAACATTTTTATTACAATTTTAACGTCCAAACATCTTACTAATTTTTCTCATTTCCACGGATTTTATTTTCTTTGATTTTTAAAAGGGACTTAAAAATAATTCATAGGCAGGGTCATGTGTATGATCTAAAAATTCATAATCTAACTTGTTAATAAACTGTCTAAATTCTTCTTTGTCTTGAGGTGGTACATCTATACCCATAATAACGCGTCCATAATCAGAACCATGATTTCTGTAATGGAAAAGAGTGATATTCCATTTAGATTGAAATGCACTTAAAAAATGACCTAACGCATTGGGATATTCTGGAAACTCAAAACTAAAAAGTTGTTCATTTTTAACCTCATTAGTTTTTCCACCAACCATATGTCTGATATGGATTTTAGCAATTTCGTTATCCGATAAATCCAAAGTTGCAAAACCAGATCTTGTTAAACTTTGAGTAATTTCTTGGATATCCTCTTGGCTATTAGTTTCTATGCCCACAAATATATGTGCATTATTCCTATTACCATATCGATAATTAAATTCTGTTATATTGCGATTACCAATCACTTGTATAAATTTTAAAAAACTACCTGCTTTTTCAGGAATAGTTACAGCTAAAATAATTTCTTTTTTCTCAGTTAACTCAGTTCGCTCTGAAACATGACGTAAACGATGAAAATTGATATTTGCACCACTATTGATAGTAATTAATGTTTGATTTTTTATATTATTATCAATAATATAGGACTTTAAACCAGCCAGACCAAGAGCACCTGAAGGTTCAATAATACTTCTAGTCTCATTAAAAATATCTTTAATAGCTGCACAAATAGCATCAGTATCAACTAAAATAATATCATCTAATAGATCTCTACAAATTTGATAAGTAATTTTACCAACTTCCTTAACTGCTGTCCCATCTGCAAATAAACCAACTGATTTTAGACTAACAATTTTATTTTGATCAATCGATTGTTTCATGGCGCAAGAATCCTCTGTTTGTACACCAATAACTTTAATGTCTGGGCGAACATTTTTGGTAAATGTGGCAATACCTGCAGCCAGTCCTCCACCACCAATTGGTATAAATATAGCATCAATTTTTTTTGGGTATTGACTAATAATTTCCATAGCAATAGTACCTTGTCCTGCTATCACATATTCATCATCGAAAGGAGGAATATAAATCATATTATTTTTTTCAATTAATTGTAGAGCGTGTTGGTATGCATCAGAAAAAGAATTACCATGCAATACAACATTCGCACCAAAGTGTTTGACAGCATCTATTTTGATTTGAGGTGTCGTGATCGGCATTACGATAATCGCGGAGTAGCCAAGTTTCTGAGCACCTAAAGCAACACCTTGTGCATGATTACCCGCACTTGCAGTAATGACACCATGACTGGCTTCTTCTTTGCTTAATTGAGAAATTCTATTATAAGCCCCTCTTAATTTAAAAGAAAAAACAGGCTGTAAATCTTCTCTCTTCATGTAGATACAGTTCTCTAAACGTTCAGATAAGTTTTTTGCGTACACTAATGGTGTTTGTTGAGCAACATCATAGACCGAAGATGTAAGAATTTTTTTGACATATTCTGAATAACAATTCATAAGGTTTCTTTACAATAATTTTATGGTTAAAGACTTTAACTATAATTATTTAAATCATATTTGAAAAGTCTTTTGAAAAACTTGATTAAAAAATATTTAATGTAATTGATGGCACTTTAAAGTAATAGATTTACAATCACTAAAAAAGCACCAGCCAAACCTTACCTCAATACAGACACGTCTGGTTGCCCTGTGAAGTAGAAAGTAAGGTCACCAACAACATAAATACACTTTAAGTGAGATCAATGGCTAAATACAGTTAGACTATTGTCGGATTCTTTTTAAAACTTCCTCTTTATCTAAAAGTGCAAGGACTTTATCAATAGATGGTACTTTTCCTGTCCCACATACCTTGATTCTCAAAGGCATACCTAATTGGCTCATTTTGATTTTTTCCTGCTTACAAAAAGGATTAAACAAAACATGTATATTTTCTGCATTCCATTCAGATTCTGGTATCATTTCTAGTTGATCAGCAAATCGTAATAATCGTTCTTTTGCACCCCCATCCCAGAACTTTTTTAATTCTTGTTCAGTTGGGGTTTGCTTTTGGTAAAAATAAATACTTTCTTGAGCCAAGTCATTTAAGTTATTGACTCTATCTCTTACTAATTCAAGAATAGGAATTATACTATCTACACTAGCATTATTAATATTTAATGCTTGCAATCTTGGTAAAACTAAAGTAGCTAATTGGGTTAAATCTAAATTTTTTATATATTCAGCATTTAACCAAAGCAATTTTTCCATATCAAAACGACTAGCAGCGGGACTGACTTTTTTTAAATCAAACCATTCAACAAATTGAGACATAGAAAACACTTCATCGTCTTGATGAGACCAACCTAGACGAGCAAGGTAATTAAGTAGCGCTTCTGGTAGAATGCCCATTTTGTCCATAATCAACCACACTTACCGCATCCCTTCGTTTAGACATTTTACTACCACCTTCATTGAGGATCATAGGGAGATGAGCATATTCAGGTATATTAGCCTTTAATGCTTTGAGTATATTAATTTGTTTAGGGGTGTTATTTACATGATCATCACCACGAATAACATGGGTAATACCCATATCATAATCATCAACCACTACGCATAAATTATAGGTTGGTGTACCATCACTTCGAGCTATAATTAAATCATCTAATTCTTTATTGTCAAAGCTAATAGAGCCTTTAACCAGATCATTCCATGACGTTGTTCCCTCAAGTGGCATTTTAAAACGAACAACAGGATCAACACTATTACAAATGGGGGGAAGTTTTTTACCGGGCTCAGGACGCCAACGACGATCATAAGAAAAATGCTGATTATTGACTTTAGCTGTCATTCTCATTTCATCTAGTTCTTCTTTGCTACAATAACAATAATAAGCATTACCTGAGTCAATTAAATTTTGTATAAGTTCTTTGTAGCGTGCCAGACGCTTAGTTTGATAAAATGGCCCCTCATCATAATCTAATCCTACCCATTGCATACCATCTAATATTGCTTGTACTGATTCTGAGGTAGAACGTTGTAAATCAGTATCTTCAATTCTTAAAACAAAATTTCCATTATTTTTTTTAGCATATGCCCATGAAAATAAAGCAGTTCTTACGCCTCCTATATGGAGATAACCAGTAGGGCTGGGTGCAAAACGAGTACGTACCATGATTTTCCTCAATAAAATAATCTTCAAAACGTTTTATTTTAACTCATATGAGATTAAATAAAAGTCTAACCCGATATAATTTCTTTTCAGATGTCTTAATTTTATTTGGCCATATTAACTATCCAAATCAATTCAATTATCGTCTACTATTTAATTTAATAGTCAAATAATTATTATCTAAAATCATTAAGAATAAGGAAATAGTCTATTTTATTATATGTTTAAATAAGGTAATATAGACGATTATATAAAAGATGATAGAAATAAAATAGAAAGAAAATAAGCAATGAATCAATTTATGCAAGAAATACAAGAACGAGGGTTAATTCAACAAGTAACCGATATTGAAACATTGTCTGATGCTTTAGAAAAGGGTTCTATTACCCTATATTGTGGATTTGACCCAACGGCTGATAGTTTGCACATTGGACATTTATTACCCATATTAATGTTACGTCGCTTTCAACAACATGGACATAGGCCAATTGCATTGGTTGGTGGTGCCACTGGTATGATCGGAGATCCAAGTTTTAAAACTGCTGAAAGAAATTTAAACTCAGCAGACACTGTAGCAGATTGGGTGAAAAAGATTCGTAAACAATTGGAGCCTTTCTTAGATTTTGAGAGTAAAAATGCAGCAGTATTAGTCAATAATGCAGATTGGACTATAAATATTAATGTACTCACTTTCTTACGTGATATTGGTAAACATTTTTCTGTTAATGCCATGATGAATAAAGAGTCTGTTAAACAGCGTTTGAGTCGTAATGATGTAGGGATTTCATTTACAGAATTCGCTTATAGTTTGCTACAGGCATATGATTATGCTCAACTTAACAAAAACTATGACTGTATTTTGCAAATAGGTGGCTCTGACCAGTGGGGTAATATTACGGCAGGTATGGATTTAACTAGGAGATTAAATCAAAAAGCAGTTTATGGCTTAACCCTACCTTTAATAACTAAATCTGACGGCAGTAAATTTGGAAAAACAGAGAAGGGTACGGTTTGGTTAAATAAAGACAAAACGTCACCTTACCAATTTTATCAATTTTGGTTAAAGGTACCTGATGTGGATGTTTACAACTTCTTAAAACTATTTACCTTCTTAACGTTAGCCGAAATTGAAGAAATTGAACAAACAGATAAGAATAGTGGTCAAAAACCGATAGCACAAAAGATTTTAGCAGATGAGATTACCCGTATGGTACATGGTGAAAAATTATTACATGCAGCCCAAAGAATCTCAAAAAGCTTGTTTGCAGAAGATCAAAGTGATTTAACAGAATCTGATTTTAAACAATTAGCCTTAGATGGTTTGCCAAGTTGTCGAGTAGAAGAAGGGTTATCTATCATTGAAGCATTAAATAAGAGTCAACTGGTGAAATCAAATAATGAAGCTAGAACATTTATTACACAAAACTCAGTTCGATTGAATGGCAAATTAATCCAGGATAATAGTTATATTTTATCAAGTAATGATAAAAGATTTAATCGCTACGCTATCTTGCGCCGAGGTAAAAGAAATCACATCTTGTTATATTGGGATTAGAAAGATGAATCCTTTATTAGAACAGTTAAATCTTTATCCTTTTGAAAAACTAAGAAACTTATTAGAAAACATTAAGGCTAACCCCAGTTTAGAAGAAATCAATCTAACCATGGGAGAACCAATGCATGAGGTTCCTAAATTTATCCCTAATATATTGACCGATCATTATGTGAAACTCTCTAAATACCCAACGACAATGGGAACAGATAAGGTTAGAGAGGTGTGTAGTAACTGGCTGAAAGATAGATATTCTGTTGTAGTAGACTCTAAGAGAGAGGTTCTACCGGTTAATGGTAGTCGAGAAGCATTATTTTCATTTACACAAAGTATTTTAGACACTGAAAATAAAGAAACTTATGTAGTCGTGCCTAATCCTTTTTATCAAATCTATGAAGGTGCAGCTATTTTAGCAGGTGCAAAAATAGCCTATGCCAATGCTTATGTCCCTCGGTATATTCCTAAATGGAATGAAATAGAACCCAATATTTGGAAAAAAACTCAGTTAGTATTTGTTTGCACACCAGGTAATCCTACTGGAGCTGTTATGAACCTACAAGATTGGGCAGAACTATTTGAGTTACAAAAAAAATATGGTTTTACTATTGCATCTGATGAATGTTACTCTGAAATTTATTTTTCCGAAAAACCATTGGGTGTATTACAAGCAGCTCAAAAGTTAGATTTAGATTTTTGTAAAAAAATCATGTTCACCAGTCTATCTAAGCGTTCAAATTTGCCAGGTTTAAGAAGTGGCTTTGTTGCGGGAGATGCTAATTTGATTCGTCACTTTTTAAAATATAGAACGTATCATGGTTCTGCCATGAGTACACTAGTGCAAGAAGTTTCAATAGCAGCGTGGCAGGATGAGTCACATGTCAAAAATAATCGAGCTTTATATCAAGAAAAATTTTCACATATTATTCCCATGTTAAAACGGGAATATGAGATAACTGAACCAGATGCTTCTTTTTACCTCTGGTTAAAAGTCAATGATGATTTAGAATTTACAAGAAATTTATATCAAAAACATTCTGTAAAAGTGCTACCAGGAAGTTATTTGGCTCGGGAGACCAGTTTTGGTAACCCAGGCAAAAACAGGGTACGGATTGCTTTAGTCGCACCACTTGAAAAATGCGTGGAGGCAGTTAACAGAATATTAGACTACAAAGGATAAAATTTAACATGGCATTCGCATTTTTATTTCCCGGGCAAGGTGCTCAAAAGTTAAATATGATGTCTGGATTTACAGATGTTACGATTGTTAAAAAAACTTTTGATGAGTCTTCCAAGATATTGGATTTAGATTTATGGGCTTTAATTAATGGTGAAGATGTACAAATAATTAATAAAACTATAATTACTCAGCCATTACTACTGACTGTAGAAATAGCTATTTACAATGCTTACTTAGAAGCAGGTGGAAAACAGCCAGATTATTTTGCAGGACATAGTTTAGGTGAATACAGTGCTTTGGTAGCAGCTCAAGCCCTAAATTTTTCAGATGCTGTTCGCCTCGTTCGTACAAGAGCCGAATTAATGCAGTCAGCTATTCCAGAAGGTTCAGGTACCATGGCTGCTATTTTAGGATTATCAGATGAAGATATTAGACAGGTGTGTGAGGAAGTAAGTGCAAAAGATCAAGGTTTAGTCCAAGCAGCCAACTATAATTCAATGAATCAAGTAGTCATTGCAGGTAAAACCAAGGCAGTAGAATTAGCGATGGAAATGGCCAAAGAAAAAGGTGCTAAAAGAGTGATTCCTTTACCAGTATCTGTGCCTTCTCATTGTCAATTAATGCAACCAGCAGCAGAAAAATTAGCCAAAACATTAGCTGATATTGAAATTAAAAAACCAAAAAGTAAAGTAATTCATAATGTTGATATTATATCATATAATAATCCAGATGATATTAAAGACGCTTTAGTCAGACAATTATATTCCCCTGTTCGGTGGACAGAGACTATACTATCGTTACTTGATTGTGGCATTAATATTACAGTTGAATGTGCACCTGCTAAGGTGTTAACTGATTTAAATAAGCGTATTTCTAAAGAAATGACTTGTACACCTTTTATGAGTATGGATACTGTCAATAAATGGATTCAGGTCAATCAATAAAGGCAAAGAAAGGACAATGATGTTAGTAACAGACAAAATAGCATTAGTGACTGGTGCATCAAGAGGTATAGGCGCTGCAGTAGCAGACGTTTTAGCCAATGCAGGGGCGATTGTCATCGGAACAGCAACTAGTAAAGAACAAAGTCAAAAAATTCATGACCGTTTATCACCATTTAAAGGAGCGGGTAAATGTTTGAATGTTGATAATAATGAAAGTGTACTTGAAACAGTTGAGAGTATCCAAAAAGAATTTGGTCCTATTACTATTTTAGTTAATAATGCAGGAATTACTAAAGATAATCTACTGATGAGAATGACAGAAAAAGAATGGGATGATGTTTTAAATATTAATTTAAAGTCCATTTATAGAACTTCTAAAGCAGTATTAAGAGGAATGATGAAAGCTAAAGAGGGTAGAATTATCAACATTACTTCGGTAATAGGACGAATGGGGAATAGTGGTCAAACAAATTATGCAGCCAGTAAATCCGGTATGATGGGTTTTACTAAATCTTTGGCAAGAGAAGTAGGCTCAAGAAACATTACCGTTAATTGCATAGCTCCTGGATTTATCCAAACTGATATGACAGATAATTTATCGCAGGAAACGGTAGCTGATATATTAAGCGAGATCCCCTTAGGTGTTTTGGGCGAAGCAAAAGATATTGCCAACACAGTTTTATTTTTGGCTTCCGAGGGTGCAAAATATATTACAGGACAAACCATACATGTGAATGGTGGGTTATTGATGGAGTAATAAAATGAAAATTACAGCATTACCAGCTCCTAAATACCATCTAAATAATTATATTTGGATACTAGAGTTAGAAGATAATGTTGTTTGTATCGATCCTACGCAAGAAGATATTGTTTTAGAGTACACCAAAAGAAATAATTTATCTATCCAACATTTTTGGATCACTCATGGCCACCAAGATCATTTAGCTGGTTTAGCTGGTTTACTCTCACACTTTCCACAGACTGAGGTCAGGGGATCACCCTTAGTTTTATTAACCAATCAACCTGTGCGAGATGGTGATACTTTTTTGATAGGGGAAAATAAGGTTGAAGTATGGGAAACACGAGGCCATAAAAGAGATCATGTTATTTTTATACTAAAATTAGACCGATTACATATTTTTTGTGGTGATATTTTATTTAGTGCTGGGTGTGGTCGCGTTTTGGATGGCACAATACAAGAGCTTTATGAAAGTATCTGTCGAATTAATACCTTACCTGAAAATAGTCTATTTTATCCTGCTCATGAATACACACAACATAATTTAGAATTTGCCAAATATGTTGAACCAAGCAATGAAGTAGTTAAAAGCACATTATTACATATTCAAAACAACCCTCATATTACTTTACCCGTCACCTTAAAACATGAACGACAAGTTAATCCCTTTCTCAGAGTTCAAGAGCCTGAAATTATACAAAGAGTACGCAAACAAATACCCAATGTTGACAATACACCATTGGGTATCTTTTCAGGCTTAAGAACCTTGAGGAATCAATTTTAATTAAGTTGGTCAAGAATTTTTTGGAAGGCCTGCTCAAATTGTAATAATCCTTCTTGTTGCAGTTTAGTTGATAAATTTTCCAAAGAAATACCTAGTTCTTCAACTTCCGCTAATACCATTCTAGCTTGATCAATGTTATTAATTAAAGACGGGCTTGCAGTACCATGTTCTACAAAAAAATTTAAGGTTTGTTCTGGTAGTGTGTTAACTGTTCCAACACCAATCAAATTGTCAACGTACAATACATCACAATAATCAGGATTTTTAGTCCCAGTTGAAGCCCATAATAGCCAGATAGGTTTAGCATCATGCTTGTTCAACCATACTAATTGTTGTTGATCAAAAATAGTTAACCAATCTTGATAGGCTTGTTTCGCAATAGAAATTGCAACTTTACCTTGTAAATGTTGAGGTAGAGCGACATCCAAAGCAGTATCAATTCGTGATAAGAAGAAACTAGCAACCGCCCGAATATGATTAATAGGTTGAGCATTTGCTAATCTTGTCTTTAACCCATTCAAATAAGCATAATGTATTTTTCGTGTTACCTCTAAAGAAAATAGAAGTGTAATATTGACATTCATGCCTTCACTAATCAAGTATTCAAAAACCTTAATACCAGATCCAGTCGCAGGAACTTTAATCATTACATTAGGTCTGTCAATTAACTGCCATAGGCGTTTGGCCTCTCGAACACTATTTTCATAATTTTGTGATAAATAAGGATCTAATTCAATACTAACATAACCATATTGAAAATGAGATTCTTGATAAGTATCAAAAAATTCATCACAGGCATCTTGAACATCTTGAATAGCTAAAAATTCATATTTTTGCTTTGCAGTTAATGGTTTTTTATTTAATTTATCAATATCCTTTTGGTACAAAGAATCACTTTCAATAGCCTTAGAAAAAATGGCAGGGTTAGTAGTTATGCCTGTAACGCCAAGTTGGCGCATATGTACTAATTTTTTTGAATGAATTAAAGATCTAGATAAATTATCTAACCAAATTTGTTGTCCTAATTCTCTTGTTTTTATTATATTATTCACAATAATTCCCCCTAAAAATAAACTAATTTTTCCCCATTAAATAAAAATATGATCGCTACAGTAGCTAACATAATACCTAGCCAATTTCGAAAACTAAGAGGTTCCTTAAATAATATTTTACCAAAAAATGTCCCCAGGATTATGATGCCAATATTAACCACAGTGAATACTAAGCTAGGATTGTCAGGATAATGCTGATGAGAACGCAGATAAAAATAAATATTACCAAAATTGAATATACCTAATAAACTTCCAATGAATACATTTTTGTACTTAATAGTTTCTTTTTTAACAAAAATTATACTGAATAAAATAAAAGCGGCTAAACTAAAAGTCAAGAGTAGTGTCAAACCAAAATCAGCACCAGAAGCACCTACTTGTTTAAATAAAATATCAATAATCCCAAAACCCATAAAAATAGTAAAAAAATAAATAAAATTCATGAGACATTTTCTGGGCTTATCATCCAATGTATCATTTTTACCATTAAGTAATAAGAAAATTGACAAAAAAGCCAGGATGATACCGATTACTTTTGTTGAATTAATAGTTTCATCAAAAATAGTGAAAGATACTAAAACTGGGATAAAAAGAGATAGCCGTTGAGCGACATCTGTTTTGATAATGCCTATATTTTTAATTGCATATCCCATTACAATAAAAATACTAGGTAACAAAATCCCTAAACTTAAAAATAAAGGCCAAGATAAAGAACTTATATCTTTAGGTATAGAGGGCATTAACAGTGTATAGCATAAAACTATTGTAGTGATATAATTAAAAGCAATAGCCTGTTTTAAGCTAACGTCAGGATATTGGTTGCTTAATTTTAAAATAATTGAGACAGTAACACTGAAAATAACACTTAGCGCAATTAAAATCATTTCATTCTACAGGATAAAAATAAGAAGGTATTAATTGTAACGATTATTCCACATTTAATGTGAATTAAATTAGAGAATAAAGGATAAAAATGGATTCTTTATGGATGGTGATAGCATCGTTAGGTTTTTCACTAATGGGCTATTTCGTCAAGATTTGCAGTCAATATTTTGATTATCAGGAAATTGTTTTTTGGAGAATGTTGTTTGCAACTACTGTGTTATTAGCCATAGCTAAAGTTAAAGGTCAAAGTATTAAAACATCTCATTTTAAAAATCATGTCATTAGAGGTGTCATAGGAACAATTGCTTTAATCCTTTATTTCTACTTAATTACTTATTTACCTTTAGCAACAGCTATTACTTTGAGTTATACCTCTGTTATTTGGTTTATTGTCTTTTCATTTTTTATTCTAAAGCAAAAAGTATCACTGTTGGTTTTGTTCTGTGCTACTTTAGGGCTAATTGGTGTTGCCTTATTAGTACAACCGACTTTTTCTCAGGGTCAGATCGGTATAACACTTGTAGGAATATTAACAGGAGTTATTTCCGCATTAGCCTATATTCAAGTTAAACAATTAACAATTTTAAAAGAACCTGAATGGCGGATTGTCTTCTATTTCTCTTTGATTGGTACTACTATCACCGGAATATGGAGTTCATTCTCAGGTTTTCATACTGTTACTTTGGAAAACTTTGTTTACATTTTATTCATGGGAGCAAGTGCTTTAGTGGGGCAAATGTGCATGACTTTGGCTTATTCTAAGAAAGATTTATTTATGTCTTCTATTCTTTCCTATCTAACTATTGTTTTTTCCTTTTTGATTGGTTTTTTTATTTTGGGAGATCAATTAAGTTTAAAGGAAGGAATAGGTATCCTATTAATAGTAGCAAGTGGTTTAATGAGTAGTCTATTCAATCGAAATAAGGTAAAAAGTGCAAGAAATTAACTTATCATTATCAAGGTTATATACAACACAAACAAATACTGTCCAAACAATCATAGAAAGAGAGATTTTTTGATAAACAAAATATTAGTGATAACAATTGGGTAGTAGTAGTAATTAGTCATCACCTAATACAAACGATCACAAAGAAAAATCAATATCAATTTGATATACTTACATGAATTAAGACAATTTATAGTTATCTTTTATTTTGCTACTGGGCAATGACTGGTATTGAATTACTAAAAAGTGATACAGCGGATCACGGGATGTGTCATCATTTACTCCTGATATACAGATAATCTCGATATAAATTCTTCCCATTTTTGGAATGGGATTAGTCCATTTTGAACACAGTTCCCCAAAGATTTTCAGCAAAAAAAAAAAAAAAAAAAAAAAAAAAAAATACAAAAAATATTTTTTGATTGATAATTGGTATCCCAATTAATAAGATTCTACTTTTTGCTAGGTAAATTTTTATTTTTTTTGGAAAAAAACAAATTAGGCAATTGCTTATTCTTTAAAAGACAGAAAAAACCGTAGGATAATAAAATAAAATAAACTAACTGGCCAACACACCTGAGATAAAACGTAAAACTGATATTTCCAGTTTTGATGTTGGAGGTAAAATTTAAAGAAGCAAAAATTAACAATAGAAATATAATAGCCAAAGTAATTAACCACCAGTAATGCCTCACATAAGACGATTCTTTGATTGGATTCGATTGAAATAAAACAAGAGCAAAGCCTAATACCATAACAACTCCATTAGTAAAGAGTAAAATACTTTCAATCAAACCCAAATAATACAAAATATAGACCACAATTAACATTTTTTTGATGTTGGGATCATTTCTCCTACCTATTTGCTGCATTATTTTGACTTCCTTAACCTTTTTTAGCAGAATTTATGCCATAAAACTATCACTTTCCCAATATTTTATTGGAAAGTAACCTCTAATTAATATTATTGTACATAACATTTCTTTATTTTCTATTACATAGACATAGATTCATCCTAATTTTTATAGTTTATGAGCTAATAAATTAGTTTAAGACGGCGCTAGTTAATCCCTTTCTGTTCAATAATAGCTACTGGTTCTAAATAGTGAGATATTCGTTTAAGAGATTTTTTAAATTTTTGATCTAAAAATTCCATAGTTTTTAAAATTTATTAATGTTGTAAATTATTTCTGGTATTATCCTCTAGTTAAAGTATAAGGGACAGAAGTGAAATTTAAAATACTTTATAAACTTATAGCATAAATTACAGAATAAATTTTTAATCTAGTATTTGTATTGTATAATATGAGTCATTTTTAATTTAAAAAACACATTCATGAAGAAAAAGAATAACAATACACGTTCCAAATCCTCTGCTTCATGGTTGAATGAACATGTTAATGATCATTATGTGCATCTTGCCAAAAAAAATGGCTATCGAGCAAGAGCAGCTTATAAATTACTAGAAATTGATGATAAAGACAAATTATTAAAACCGAATTTAAAAATAGTTGACTTAGGAAGTGCACCTGGTAGCTGGTCTCAAGTGGCTATTCAAAGGACTCAAGGTAAGGGAACCATTATAGCTTTAGATATTTTAGAGATGGATCCCATACAAGGTGTTCATTTTATTCAGGGTGATTTTACTAAATTAAGTGTGCTAAAAACATTAGAAACTTATTTAAATAATGATGAATTAGACCTTGTAATTTCTGATATTGCCCCCAATATTACGGGGATGGCTATTATAGATCAAGCTAAGAGTTACTATTTGGCAGAACTAGCACTTGATTTTTCTAAAAATCATTTAAAAAATAATGGACGTTTTTTGGTTAAGATTTTTCAAGGATCTGGTTATCAGGAATATTTAAAATTAGTTAGATCATATTTTAACGATGTGGTGGTTAGAAAACCCCAAGCATCAAGAAATAGATCTACAGAGTTATATTTATTAGCCTCTAACTTACGCTAACATTTGAGATATTATTTGGGGAGTTTTGATTAGTGAATACTTCTATAAAGAAAATATTAATTACTGTCTTAGTTGTAACAGTATTATTTTTAGGTTACAGCATGGTGAAAGAACAACAAAATATGAAGTCTCAGATGGATTATTCAGACTTTTTGGGTGCTGTTCACTCTCAAGAAGTAAATAGGGTTTCTGTTGAAGGCTCATTTTTATATGGTTATAGCATTAAAGGTGAAAAAAAAGATAATACTAAATTCACTACTAATGCGCCTTATGACACAGCCTTGTTCAAAGTACTACAAGACAATAATGTTAAGACAACCATTATTCCAGAAGAACGACCAAGTGTACTTCAAAATTTATTTATCAGTCTAATCCCTTTATTTTTACTAATTTTCTTATTTTATTTCTTCTTTATGAGAATGCAAGGGGGAGGATCTAAAGGTGGAGGTGCTTTTTCATTTGGAAAAAGTAAAGCAAGATTAATTGATAAAGATGCTAATCAGGTAACATTTAAAGATGTAGCAGGTTGTGATGAAGCCAAGGTAGAAGTTCAGGAAATTGTTGATTATTTGAAGGAACCTTCACGTTATCAAAAGTTAGGAGGTAAAGTACCTCATGGGGTGTTAATGGTAGGTAGCCCTGGTACAGGGAAAACTTTGTTGGCTAAAGCCATTGCCGGTGAAGCCAAGGTTCCATTTTATAGTATTTCAGGTTCAGATTTTGTGGAAATGTTTGTGGGCGTAGGTGCCTCTCGTGTTAGAGATATGTTTGAACAAGCTAAAAAACAAGCACCTTGTATTATTTTTATCGATGAGATTGATGCGGTAGGTCGTCAACGTGGTGCTGGTTTAGGTGGGGGTAACGATGAAAGAGAACAAACCCTTAACCAATTGTTAGTTGAAATGGATGGTATTGAATCCAATGCTACGATTATTGTTATTGCAGCGACCAATAGACCTGATGTCTTAGATCCAGCATTGTTACGACCTGGACGCTTTGATAGACAAGTGGTAGTGCCTATGCCTGATATTCGTGGACGTGAACAAGTCTTAAGTGTTCATGTACAAAAAATTAAAGTAGATGATTCTGTTAATATTTCAGAAATTGCACGTGGGACACCTGGCTTTTCTGGTGCTGATTTAGCTAATTTAGTTAATGAAGCTGCTCTTTTGGCAGGTAGAAATAAAAAGGTTGTTGTTGATCAAAGTGACTTTGAAGAGGCAAAAGATAAAATCTATATGGGGCCGGAACGTCGCTCTATGGTTATGCACGAAGATGAGAAAAGAACAACGGCTTATCATGAAAGTGGTCATGCAGTGGTCGCAGAATCTCTTGATGGAACAGATCCTGTACATAAGGTAACAATTATGCCTAGAGGAAGGGCTTTAGGTCTAACTTGGCAATTGCCTGAAAGGGATAGTTTTAGTAAATATAAAGATCAGCTGCTTAATGAAATTGCAATACTATTTGGTGGAAGGGTAGCAGAGGAATTATTTGTTAAACGTATTTCTACTGGTGCTTCCAATGATTTTGAAAGAGCAACCAAAATTGCTAAGGAAATGGTCATGCGTTATGGTATGTCTGACTTAGGTCCAGTTGTTTTTTCAGAAAATCAAGATGAAGTGTTTTTGGGTCGAAGTGTAACACAATCCCAGAATATTTCCGAATCCACTATGAAAGAAGTTGATACAGAAGTACGTAGGATTTTGGAAAAACAATATACATTAGCGAAAGAAATTTTAGAGTCAAACAAAAATATTGTTGAAACAATGACTGAGTCTTTGATGAAATGGGAAACTATCGATCGTGATCAAATCCTTCAAATCATGGCTGGTGAACAGCCAAGTGAACCCAAGGATTACAGTCATAATTTAGCAGAAAATCAACCTGATATAGAAAAAAATGAAGAAAACAAATAGAACAGACTGTTGAGAAGGAAATTTTTAATACCAGTAAACAATAGTAATACAAGTAGAGCCATTTAAAGGTAACTAAAATGGTAAAGATTAATCAAACAGCCACGGATGTAATATTATGTTGTCTTCGATATATTTTTTTGTTTTTAAAGGTAATTTATTAATTAGAGTTGTCATATCTATAGTCTTAGCTATTTCAATGGCTATGTTTTTTCCTGAAATAAGTACTCATTTTAAGATATTAGGAGACCTCTTTATCCAAGTTTTAAAGTCTATTGCACCAATATTAGTTTTCGTGTTGTTGATTGCTTCGATCTCTGGACAAAAAACATATATCCAAAAGAGTATTCGCTTTATTATTCTCTTGTATTTTTTAAGTACTTTCTTAGCATCATTATTAAGCGTGATGATGAGTTTTGCGTTTCCGGTCACTTTGCCTCTATCGTTAACTAACACACAAAACGTTGGTTTAGGTACTGTTCCTGATGTTATTTCATCTCTACTTTTAGGAATGTTAGAAAATCCTATAAAAGCTTTATATCATAGTAATTACATTAGTATATTATTTTGGGCAATTCTAATTGGGTTTGGTGTTAGAAGTGCCTCAGAAATGACTAAAGTTTTTTTCCAAAATATGTCTGATATTCTATCAAAGATTGTTTCACTAGCTATTAGTTTTGCACCTTTTGGTATATTTGGTATTTTAAGCTCTACATTAGCTATTGAAGGAACAGAGTCTTTGAAACTGTATTCACAAATTATTTTATTACTTGTGGTGACAATGATGATAATGGCATTCATAATCAATCCTTTGTTGGTATATGCATTCAATAAAAAGAATCCTTATCCTCTAATTTGGAGTGCTGTAAAAACCAGTGGTATTACTGCTTTTTTCACCAGAAGTTCGGTTGCCAATATTCCTGTTAACTTAAAAATTTGTGAGGAACTAAAATTAGATAAAAATGTTTATTCTGTCACCATTCCTCTAGGTGCAACTATTAACATGGCAGGTGCTGCAATTACTATTACCATCTTAACATTAGCCACTGTACATACCTTAGGTGAGCCTTTGTATTTTATTACCACTCTTTTGCTATGTTTTTTGGCTAGTATATGTGCTGCTGGTTCTTCTGGTATAGCAGGTGGATCAATTATGTTAATTCCAGTTGCTTGCAACTTATTTGGACTTTCTCCAGAAATATCGGGTATGGTAATGGGTATTGGTTTTGTAATAGGTATTATTCAAGATTCGATGGAAACAGCACTTAATTCATCTTCGGATGTAGTGCTAACAGCAACTGGCTGTTCTTATTTTGATGCTAAAAATTAGAAATTAGGTAATTTATTTTTATAATCTTCTTTCTATCGTCGAATAAGTAGGAGGATTCTGTAGCTATGATAAAGAAATATATCAATATACAGACTTTTTCCTTAAAAAAAATAATTAAAACTTTGTATGGAGTTTTTTGTGTCTGAGAAATTATTGTCTTGTTAAGATTTAACTCTATTGTTTTGTATTGATGTAAATTCCAAAAGTATCTAGAATCTTTGAAACTTTCCTCTATTAATCAATATATGATCTTATGAGAAATAGTCATTTGATTGTTACTTAAATTGAATCAAAATTCTCATAATCATAGTATTGATGATAGGAATCATTTTGTTAAAGTTCTCGAAGTTGTTTATAATATCCACCTATATACTGCTAATTAAACATATGTTGCACAATCCTAGTACTAATTTTACTGTCTATAGAAGACTATTTCTTTACCTAACAGACTATTGGAAACTTTTTTCAATTGCAGTAATTGCAATGATAATAGCTTCTTTAACCACTCCTTTATTTGCACTTTTAACCAAACCACTCATTGACAAAGGATTTGTTGAGCAAAACCCATATTATACTTTAATGATTCCGGTTGCTATTGTTATTTTGTTTTTAATTAGGGGTCTAGCTAATTATATTAATGACTATCTAACTACCTATTTATCAAGCCATTTAGTGCAAAAAGTTCGTTTAGAAATGTATGATAAAATCATACATTTACCTGTAATTTATTTCAAAGGTGAATCCTCAGGTATAGTTGCCTCTAAAGTATTGAATGATGCTAATCAAATTACTGATGCAGGCTTTAATGTGATTACCGTATTGGCTAAAGATGGGGTGATGGTAGCGGGTTTGTTGGTACTTTTATTCTATTTAGATTGGCAATTAACATTGATTACTTTTGTTACTTTTCCGATTGTAAGTATTTTGGTTAAAACGGTAAATAAAAGACTGAGAACATTAACCTCATTAAATCAGTCTTATATGGGTAGTATGACACAATCTTTAAACGAAACGTTTGACGGTATCAAAGAAATTAAAATATATAATGCTTATGAGCAAGAGAAAAACCTTCTTAAACATCTAACGGATGCTATTAGGACTAATTTAGTAAAACAACGTTCAGCTAATTCAGTCAACACATCTATAACTCAGTTTATCATAGCTGTCGCACTAGCAGTAATTATTTATTTTGCTGGCATAAGAGTACAACAAGGATTTACACCAGGGTCATTTATGGCTTTTTTAAGTTCAATGATTGCTATGTTTGATCCTATGAAACGTATAACAGACATTTCTCAATCTTTACAAAGGGGGATAGCAGGTGCTGAGAGTGTATTTAATTTTTTAGATTTAGAGATAGAGCAAGACAGTGGTATATTAGAAACCAACCAATTCAAGTATGAAATATATATGAATAATATATCATTTCGCTATCCTGGTTCAAATTCCGATAATCTAAAAGATATTGAATTGACTATTCCTAAAGGGAAAATAGTTGCTTTAGTGGGTTCTTCTGGTTCTGGTAAGAGTACTTTAGCCAATCTGATACCTCGTTTTTATGATGTTTCAAAGGGAAGTATATTACTAGACAATGTTGATATTAAAGACTTGACCTTGCACAGTTTGAGACAACATATTAGCATAGTCAGTCAAGATATTTTTTTATTTGATGATACTGTTGCCAACAATATTGCTTACGGTGATAACAGTAAAGACATTAAAAATATAGAAAATGCACTTAAAGCAGCAAATGCTTGGAATTTTGTGATGCAATTACCAAAAGGAATAAATACTAAAATAGGTGAAAATGGTTCCAAATTATCGGTAGGTCAACGACAAAGACTAATTATTGCAAGAGCAATATTAAAAAATGCACCTATTTTAATTTTAGATGAAGCAACTAGTGCCTTGGATGTAGAATCTGAAAAAGAGGTTCAAAATGCCTTGGAACGATTAATGCAAGATAGAACAACAATAGTAATTTCACATCGTTTATCGACTATAGAATCTGCTGATTTAATTGTTGTGATGCATGAGGGGCGTATTGTTGAAAAAGGTAAACATCAAGAATTATTAAAGATGGGCGGGCGCTATCAAGCATTATATAATATGCAGTTTTCCTAGGACAAAAATGATGAATCATAATGATGATACAGATTAAGGAGTTTAAATGTCGGCTTATAACATAGAAAAAGTATTATCAGTCCATCATTGGACTGATAATTATTTTAGTTTCACTTGTACTAGAGATGAAAGTTTACGCTTTGATAGTGGTCAATTTGTAATGGTAGCCCTACAAGTGAAAGAATTGGAACGACCAATTGCTAGAGCTTATAGTATCGCCAGTGCTAACTGGGAGGATCATTTAGAATTTTTTAGTATTAAGGTTCAAAATGGAGCACTAACTAGTAGGTTGCAACATTTAAAAGTTAACGATGAAGTTTTGATTAGCCGAAAACCTACTGGTACTTTAGTATTATCAGATTTGAAGCCTGGTAAAAATTTATATTTATTCGCAACAGGCACAGGAATAGCCCCTTTCCTGAGTTTAACCAAGGATCCAGAAGCTTACGAACAATTTGAAAAAATTATTCTAGTACATGGCGTAAGAAATATTGCAGACTTAGCTTATCATGACCACTTCACAATATATTTAAGGGCACATGAATATTTGGGTGATATTATTAAAAATCAATTAATTTATTACCCTATTGTTTCGAGAGAGTCTTTCAAACATCAAGGACGTATTACAACTTTAATGAGTAATGGACAATTATTTCAGGATATTGGGTTACCTGTCATCAATCCAGAGTATGATAGAGCAATGATTTGCGGTAGCCCAACAATGCTAAAAGATATTTCGACAATATTGAATCAATTAGGATTGAAAGTGTCTCCTAAGAGAGGTCAAAGAGGTGATTATTTAATTGAAAGGGCTTTTGTTGAATAAGTCAATATTCTAAAAAAGGAAGAAGTATTAATCACTAAAAATGCAAATTGGGGTTTATACTGTTGGTTTCTGAACGGTGACTATTAATTCTGATTTTTTTGGTGTAATTTTCCCTAGTAAAAAATGATTGGTATAGGAAAATGGATCTTATTCGTATCCTTTAATCTAGATTTATATTGATGAATTTTTTATTTCCGAAAATATGACAGTTTCAGTTTCTGCTATTTTCACCATTGAAAATTAAAGTATATTATCGTACTATTAGCGTATATTTTGAGTTTTATTACGGTAGTTCTAGTTTGATTTTCTTGTTATTCCGACGATATAGTCTGTTATTGTAAGTTTTTGTAACATAAAGAATTTTGTATTTGATGGGTATTTATTATGTTTAGATATGTTGATTTTTCTGTGGGTGATCCGATTTTATCTTTGGTTGAAGTATTTAAACAAGATCAAAGATCGGAAAAAGTTAATTTAAGTATTGGTGTTTATTATGATGAAAATGGTAAAATACCGTTACTCGACTCTGTAAAAAAAGCATCGGATCATTTAGCCAGTCAGTATATTCCTCGTGCCTATCTACCAATGGAAGGATTATTAGAATTTAGAAAAGCTGCCCAAGCGTTATTATTTGGAGAAAATAATCCTTTGTTAAAAGAAAATAAAATCCAAACAATTCAAACAGTAGGTGGTTCTGGTGCTCTTAGGGTGGGCGCACAGTTTTTACATAGGTATTTTTCCAATAGCACGGTTTACGTGAGTGACCCCACTTGGGGAAATCATATTGCTATTTTTGATGACACAGGTTTTAATGTGGAAAAATATCCTTATTATGATTCAAAAACAGGGGATATTAAGTTTAAAGAATTAGTAGAATTTTTAAAGAAAATACCAGAGAAATCAATCATATTATTACATGCATGCTGTCACAATCCAACAGGTGTAGATTTAACTCGTGAAGAGTGGGATATAATTTTACCAATTATAAAAGAAAGAAACTTAATTGCATTTATGGATGTTGCTTATCAAGGCTTGGGTGATGGTTTAGAAGAAGATGCTTACGCTGTTCGTAGAGCCGCCTATTTAGGTATTCCCTTTTTAGTGAGTAATTCCTATTCTAAAAATTTATCCTTGTATGGCGAACGTATTGGTGCTTTATCGATAGTGGCAAATACTGAAGAAGAAGCTAAATCGGTATTTAGTCAGTTTCAATTTTCTATTCGTCGTTTATATTCTAGCCCACCATTACATGCGGGACATATTACCTCTATTGTGATGAATACCCCCCAATTGTATCAAGAATGGACTTCAGAGGTGGAGGCTATGAGGTTACGTATTCGTGAAATGCGACAAAAAATTTATGACGCACTAACCCGAAATATTCCTAATAGAGATTTTAGTTACTTTACTAAACAGAGAGGAATGTTTAGTTTTACAGGGTTAAGTAAAGAGCAAGTATTACGTTTACGCGATGAATTTGCGGTTTACTTAGTTGAAAATGGCCGTATGTGTATTGCTGCACTCAATCAACAAAATATTGATTATGTGGTCAACGCTTTTTCTAAAGTCTTAGAATAGGCATAATATGTATGAGAACAGTTTTTTTCAAAGGTTAGTTGTATTTAATACAAAATTAAGCTAGATTTTATGTCAAAAAATAATAGATTTAATGTTCCTTGAATTTGATAAAGTAAATAAAGTTGTCTACTAAATCTGATCAGTAGTAGGGTATAGGTGTGATTTTTGAAATGTTCATGTCCAAAATGATTGCATTATTATCTTGCTTCTTGCTTGAAAAAAATGAATCGCTAAAATAGGATTTTGAAATAAATACCTTATTTTATCCTATTGATTGAGTTTTTCCACGATCAGAGATTGGCTATTACTTAAAACATGTACATTCTTAGTGAATAAGATATATTTTCTAGGTATAACAATAAGATAAGAACCCCTTGTGACCACATTGTTGATACAGGATTTGTGTCTGTATTCAAACTAAAAAATACTGGAAAATGGTTAAGACAATGGTATTGATCATAGCCATAAAAAAAGATGCTGCCACTGGAATAATTAAAAAAGCTTTTGGTGAAGGGCCAAATTTCTCAGTAAGTGCTTGCATATTAGCAATAGCTGTAGGCATTGCACCTAGACCAAATCCACATTGACCCGCACAAATAATTGCCGCATCATAGTCTCTACCCATTACATTAAAAGTGATAAAATAAATATAGAGCAAGGAAAATAGCGTTTCAATTAATAACACAATCGTAATAATATAACTTAAACCAGATAGTTGGTACAATTTTAGAGAAATAAGTGCAACAGCTAAAAACAAATATAAAGTAACATTGCCAAATATGTCAATATTTCTATCAAATACTTGATAATTGAAAACATGGCTCAAAATATTTCTTAAAATAACTCCTGTAAATAAAGTCCAAACAAATGGAGGGACTTTGATAATACTGGTTGGATAATTAGTATTTAGCAAATTGGTAATAAAATAAGAAGCACTCAAACATAATGCGACCATTCCCAATACTTCCAAAGTAGAGCTGGCAGTGATTAAACGAACCTTAGTTCCACCTTCAGATGAAACAGAGTTTTCATTCTTGCTTTGAGCAATTTCTACCTTTGAAGGAAGCGTCACCTTACCCTTACGCATTAATAAATTGGCTATAGGACCACCAAGTAATCCACCAGCCACTAACCCGTAGGTAGCTGCTGTCATGCTTATAGTAGAAGCACCTATTAAACCATAGTTTCCTTCGAAAAAAGAGCCCCAACTGCCCGCTGTGGAATGTCCTCCCACTAAAGGTATAGAGCCTAATATCAAGCCATGTAACGGTTTTAGTGGTTCAAAAAAATAAGTAGACATTACACCTATTATATCTTGTAAAAATACAAAAAATATTAGAGAAATCACAAGAATAGCTAAGGGTTTACCACTTTTAGCTAGACTTTTTAAATTCACACTTAACCCGGCGGATGCAAAAAAAGATAGCATACAGAAATTTTTCAAGCCTTCATGAAATTGAAATTCAACGCCATGAGTATAATATAAAATTAAAAGTAGAAAAGAGACAACTAAACCACCAGTTACAGGTTGTGGAATGCTATATTTCTTGAGAAAAGTTATTTTCTCAGTCAAAAAATGACCCAGTGCAATGACTAGTACCGCTATAATGAGTGTATAATATGGATTAACAACAAAGTTAGTAATGTTTGATATTGGTTCCATGTTTAGTCTCCCATACAATTGAATTTTTCAAAAGTCATACACCACTATATTGGCTTTTCTCCTTATAAGTACTATTAACCCTACTAATACTAGAATAATTAATCTAATTTACTTACTATAACTGTAATAAAAAATTATTTCAATAGATGACACCTAATTGACTTGATGCTTTCTTGAATATTCTGGGTATCACGATTTAAACTACAGGCAAACTAAGACTTTACTTTTTGGTTTGGTTTACTACCCACTAATCTGTCAAATATATGTTAAAATAATTTAATTACCATTATTTTCTTCTTTCCATTTACGCAAAAAAGCCAAAGCAACTGCTTTTTCCTGTTCTGAACCATAGCGAAAATCTTTTTGTGCTTTACGATAGGCAGCACGTTTTTTCTCTTGTAATATTTTTTGTTGACTATGTTCTTGATCCTCTATTCTGACTCGATTAAATTTCCGATTTTGGGCATTATATTTAGCCCTATCCAATAATGATTGAATGACAAGATTAGAAGTATTACATGAGGTATTATTGCTTTCCTCCAATAAATTATTTTTTGATTGGTCTAAATAGCTTTGTTTTTTTTGCTTTGAAAGTTCTAATCTCTTATTTCGATTATCAAAGCGAATTTTAGCGTGTTCAGAGGCTTTAGTTCTAGGATCCAATGAATCACTCAAAATGGGATTTTTAGGTAGATAGTCAATATTTTCCGATTGCGGAAAAATACAATCAACGGGACAAACAGGTATACATAATTTACAACCTGTGCACTCTTGATTAATAACAGTATGCATTTTTTTAGTTGTACCAACAATGGCATCAACAGGGCAAGCTCTAACACAAGCTTTACAACCAATGCAGATCATCTCATCAATGTATACAGTCTGATTAACAGAAGGCTCAACTGCAATAGGTGGTCTACCTAAAAGATTAGCTAAATCCAACATAACTTCATCTTTACCAGGTAGACAAAGATTAATCTCTGCTTTTCCCTCTGCTAGAGCAGTCGCATAGGGCAAGCACCCCTTGTAACCACATTGTTGACATTGAGTTTGTGGAAGAAGTTGATTAATTTTTTCAACTTTCATATTCATATTTGGTTAGTGTTCAAACTAAAAAATACTGGAAAATGGTTAAAACAACGGTATTGATAATATCAACAAAGAAAGCTCCTGCCAATGGAATAATTAAAAAAGCTTTTGGTGAAGGGCCAAATTTCTCAGTAAGTGCCTGCATATTAGCAATAGCAGTGGGTGTTGCACCTAGACCAAATCCACATTGACCTGCACAGACAATCGCTGCATCATAGTCTCTACCCATTACATTGAAGGTGATAAAATAAATATAGAGCAAGGAAAATAGTGTTTGAATTAATAACACAATCAGAACGATATAGCTTAAACCAGATAGTTGGTACAGTTTTAGAGAAATGAGTGCAACAGCTAAAAACAGATATAAAGTAACATTACAGATCACATCAATATTTCTATCAAATACATGATAATTAAAAACATGACCCAAAGTATTTCTTAAAATAACTCCTGTAAATAGAGCCCAAACAAAGGCAGGAACCTTAATAATACTGGTTGGATAATTGGTATTTAAAAAATTGGTAATAAAATAAGAAGCACTCAAACATAATGCGACCATTCCCAATACTTCCAAAGTAGAGCTGGCAGTGATTAAACGAACCTTAGTTCCACCTTCAGATGAAACAGAGTTTTCATTCTTGCTTTGAGCAATTTCTACCTTTGAAGGAAGCGTCACCTTACCCTTACGCATTAATAAATTGGCTATAGGACCACCAAGTAATCCACCAGCCACTAACCCGTAGGTAGCTGCTGTCATGCTTATAGTAGAAGCACCTATTAAACCATAGTTTCCTTCGAAAAAAGAGCCCCAACTGCCCGCTGTGGAATGTCCTCCCACTAAAGGTATAGAGCCTAATATCAAGCCATGTAACGGTTTTAGTGGTTCAAAAAAATAAGTAGACATTACACCTATTATATCTTGTAAAAATACAAAAAATATTAGAGAAATCACAAGAATCACTAAAGGTTTCCCACCTTTAACTAGGCTTTTAAAATCAGCACCTAATCCAACGGATGCGAAAAAAGATAGCATACAGAAATTTTTCAAGCCTTCATGAAATTGAAATTCAACGCCATGAGTATAATATAAAATTAAAAGTAGAAAAGAGACAACTAAACCACCAGTTACAGGTTGTGGAATGCTATATTTCTTGAGAAAAGTTATTTTCTCAGTCAAAAAATGGCCTAGTGTGATGACTAGTACCGCTATAATGAGTGTATAATATGGATTAACAACAAAGTTAGTAATGTTTGATATTGGTTCCATGTTTAGTCTCCCATAAAATTGAATTTTTCAAAAGTCGTACACCACTATATTGGCTTTTCTCCTTTAAGTGTTTATTAATACCTATAAATTAGATCAATTACTCTAAATATTTTACTATGAATGTAACAAAAAATCATCTCAAAAGCAATGTAATTCATCTAAATGAACATATGGTTATCATAGTAGTTGCAATGATTCAACCACACTCCAACTAACTTAGATATTTTTTTAACATAAGTGTCAAGTTTATTGGATAGATAATAAAAATTAAATTCTGTTTTCCCTGATAATTATATTAAACACCTGCTGAAAATCAATTTGTAATACTTGTCACAATCCACTGATATATCACATATACCATAACGTAAAATCTAAATTAATTTTATTTATACATTATATTCAAATAGACAAGTTTATGACCAATCAATTTCTAATAGCTGGATTAATTTATCTTAGTTATGACCAGCCATTAACTTCATCTTGTGAGGAAGTATAATATCCGGATATAGTCTCAATGGAGTTCTTGATTTAAATATTTTACTAGTTCACATTTCATTTATCCAAAAAGAAACCCCATACGATTGTTCGTACAACACTAATTCAATAAATTTCTCTGGTATTTCCTGAACAGGATATGAGGTAATTTTGATATCCTGACAAATAATATTCAATTAAGTATCATAAATCCTAGTATATTACTTACTCATTAATAACGATAATGTTCAGATTTGTAAGGGCCATCAATATTCACACCAATATAATCTGCCTGTTCCTGAGTTAATTTAGTTAGTTTAGCACCAATCCTGCCTAGATGTAGCTCTGCAACTTTTTCATCTAGTTTTTTTGGTAAAATATAAACCTGGTTTTGATATTGATTTTCTTGGGTAAATAGTTCGATTTGTGCTAATACCTGATTAGTGAAACTATTACTCATCACAAAACTAGGATGACCCGTAGCACAACCTAGGTTAACCAAACGTCCTTCAGCTAGTAGAATAATACGATTGCCACTAGGTAACGTAATGTGATCAACTTGTGGTTTAATATTTTCCCATGGATATTGTCGCAATGATACGACATCAATTTCACTATCAAAATGGCCAATATTACATACAATAGCTTCATTTTTCATTGAAATCAAATGGTCATGGGTTAATATATTGATATTGCCTGTGGTAGTAACAAAAATATCTCCCTGACTAACAACATCATCCATATGTACAACACGATAACCTTCCATTGCTGCTTGTAAAGCACAAATAGGATCAATTTCAGTAACCCACACTGTAGCACCTAAACTCCTTAAACTTTGGGCACAACCCTTACCTACGTCACCATAACCTGCCACAACTGCGATTTTGCCTGCAATCATCACATCAGTTGCACGTTTTATGCCATCAATTAAGCTTTCACGACAACCGTATAAATTATCAAACTTAGATTTGGTTACGCTATCATTGACATTAATAGCAGGGAAGGGCAACTCACCATTAGCTTGCAATTGATACAAACGATGAACACCTGTAGTCGTTTCCTCAGTAACCCCTTTAATTTTTTCCAGACGTTTAGAATACCAATGTGGATCTTGTTCCAAATGTGTTTTAATACTAGCAAATAAAGCTTTTTCTTCTTCATTATTAGGGTAGGCAATATAATCAAGATCTTTTTCTGCTTTTGAACCCAAAATAAGTAACAAAGTAGCGTCTCCACCATCATCTAAAATCATATTGGCCAATTCCCCATCAGGCCATTCAAAAATTTTATGTATATACGCCCAATAATCTTCCAATGATTCACCTTTGTAGGCGAAAACTGGGATGTCTGCTTCCACCATAGCTGCAGCAGCCTGATCCTGTGTAGAAAAAATGTTACAAGAAGCCCAACGGATCTGAGCCCCTAAAGCAATTAGTGTTTCCATTAATACAGCAGTTTGTATCGTCATATGAATAGAACCAGCAATTCTAGCCCCTTTTAATGGTTGCTGATCTTTAAATTCTTTACGAATTGCCATTAACCCAGGCATTTCAGTCTCTGCAATATCAATTTCTTTTCTTCCCCAAGCAGCTTGATTTATGTCTGCGATTGCATAATCATCTATCATTTGATTCTCTCAATTAAAATTTTTAGCAGCTGATTATAAACTGAATCATCAGGATACAAAAGCTGAGAACCTATTTTATTTTCTTTATCTAAAATAAATAATGATTGGATATTGTTAGAAGTACTGCAGAATTAAGTAACAGGCCAATCACTGATAGTCGAATAAAAAAATTTCTGACAATAGGTTTAAACATGATCTACATAAATTCGTCCACAGAAATGCTATACGGATATTTTGATCAAACAATTTTTCTATCTAATTTCGTACTATGAAATAAGGATAAAACATAACTAAAAATACCGAAGGATGGATATTAGATTACAAAGCAAAATACCACATATTGACATTTTGGATAGTTGACGAAAGTTAAAAGAGAATATGAGGATACAAAATTATTATGTTTTAAAATAATCATTTTTGATTTAGCATAACACAATACTAGAAATTCTATACCAAATTATTTTTCTTTCTAAATACAATCATATAATTTACATCCACTTTAGGAGTTAAAAAATAATCTTGAGTAATTGGGTTATAGGAAAACCCAGACATACCTTCGATATCTAAATTATTATTTCTCGCCATGCGCGCTAAGGTAGCAGGTGTAATAAATTTAGAGTGTTCATGGGTTTTTTTTGGAACCAATTTCAAAATATATTCAGCAACGATAATAGCTTGTAAATAAGATTTAATATTTTTGTTAATAGTGGACATAAATAATAAACCATTAGGTTTTAATAATTGTGTACAAGCTTTAACTAATCTTTCAGGTTCAGGCACATGCTCTAACAACTCCATACAGGTGATCACATCAAATTCATCTGATTTTTCTTGGGATAATTGTTCTACGTCTATCACTTGATAATCGATAGCTAAATCCTGTCTTTCTGCATGTAGTTTAGCTACTTCAATTGAATCATAAGCCAAATCAATACCTGTTATTTTCCCACCTGATTTGGCTAAAGATTCCGTCAAAATCCCACCACCACAACCAACATCTAGAATATTTTTATTATTTAAACCAGTATATTTTTGGATAAAAGAAAAACGCAACGGATTAATATCATGTAAGGACTTTAAAGGACCATTTCTATCCCACCATTTATCAGCTAATTGACCAAATTTATCTACTTCCTCATGACTAATGTTTGCCTTTATAATGTCATTTTCCATTTATTCTATCCTTATGTAATTAATTTTTTTTGCCAATGTTTAGCTTTTTTATGTAACTCTTTGACAGCAATATTAGTCAATACTCTATTTTTTAATACCCGACGACCGTTAATCCAAACATCAGAAATATTTTCTCTACCTAAAGTATAAACCAAATGAGAAATAGGATCATAAACAGGTTGATTTTCTACTTTCGAAGTATCTACCGCAATTATATCAGCATGCTTTCCAACACAAATCGAGCCCACTTTGTCATCAATATGTAAAGCACGAGCACCGTTAATAGTAGCCATTTTTAATGTTTCATAAGCAGATAAATCAGTTGGTTGCTTAGAATAACCTTTTGCAATTAATGAGGCAAGACGCATTTCAGAAAACATATCTAAACGGTTGTTAGAGGCAGCACCATCTGTGCCCAACCCTACATTAACGCCTTGTTCTAGTAAAGTAGAAATAGGGGCAAAACCAGAAGAAAGTTTCATATTAGAGGATGGATTATGGGAAATACTCAGACCAATTCTTTGAGCTCTTTGTATTTCATCATTACTCAGAAATACCATATGTGCAGCAATCAAATTAGCTTGTAATATACCTAATTTTTGTAATCGATCAAAAGGACGTTCATTATATTTTTCCACACTTTGTTGAATTTCTGTTTCCGTTTCATGGATATGACAATGAATCAACATATCCTCTTGCTCACTAATTTTAACTATTTTTTTAAAAGTTTCATCAGTAACAGTATAAGGTGCGTGTGGTGCCAAGGTAAAAGTAATAAGAGGTTCTCCAGTAAATTTAGCCCTTTCTTCTAGTGATTTTTTTATATATTCCTTGGAATTTTGAGCATAGTTAGTTGGAAATTCTAAAATAGAACAACCTACAAATGTTCGCATACCCATTTCAATACCAGCTTTAGCGACCCCGCTATGAAAAAAATACATATCATTAATAGTAGTCGTACCACTTAAAATCATTTCTGCCATGGCTAATAAAGAACCATCATAAACAAATTTCTCACTAACAAACTTCGACTCTAGGGGCCATATATGCTTATTTAACCAATCCATAAGAACTAAATCATCAGCATAACCACGAAAAAGTGTCATAGCACTGTGCCCATGTAAATTTATAAACCCGGGCATTAAAATATGGTTTCTTAATTCAATTTTCTTTTCAAAATTTGTTTTTTTAATCTCTTTAGGAGATAAAATTGCTTCGATAATATTATTGTTTAATACAATCCCATAATCCTCTAAGATAGGGTTTTTATCCTCCATTGTGACAATCCATTTAGCTTGTATTAATCTCTTTTTTGACATAATTTATATTCCATTTAATCTTATCGATCTAATTATACCTTAGTATTTTAATGATTTTATACTGCATGTTTTTTCAAAATCAGCTAAAATCAAACATTTTTAAATTGATTCGTTGAAAAACTTATGAAAAACATACGTAATTTTTCTATTATTGCACATATCGATCATGGTAAATCAACTTTAGCTGATCGTTTAATTCAACACTGTGATGGTTTGCAAATGCGTGAAATGAGCTCTCAAGTATTGGATTCTATGGAAATTGAAAAAGAAAGAGGAATTACTATTAAAGCTCAGACTGTTGCTTTAAATTATACAGCTAAAGACGGTAAAACTTATTTACTCAATATGATTGATACACCAGGACATGTAGATTTTTCTTATGAAGTTTCTCGTTCATTATCTGCCTGCGAAGGTGCTTTGTTGGTTGTTGATGCTTCTCAAGGGGTTGAGGCACAAACAGTCGCTAATTGTTACACTGCAATTGATTTGGGAGTGGAGGTTTTACCTGTACTAAATAAAATTGACTTACCCAATGCAAACCCAGATAGAGTAGCTCAAGAAATTGAAGATGTTATAGGAATTAATGCAACAACAGGTACAGTACAATGTTCAGCAAAGACAGGTGAGGGTATTGAGGATATTTTAGAGTTAATCATCAATGAAATTCCAGCTCCAAAAGGTGATAAAAATGCCCCATTAAAAGCTTTAATCATTGACTCTTGGTTTGATAATTATGTCGGTATAGTAATACTCATTCGTTTGATTGATGGAGAGATTAAACTCAAAGACAAAATACAGTTTATGTCCACATCAACTACAGCTTTGGTTGAGCAACTTGGTGTGTTCACCCCCAAGTCTGAAAGTAGAAAAGAATTAAAAGCTGGAGAAGTTGGCTTTGTTGTATCAGGAATTAAGGAATTGAAAACAGCAAAAGTTGGAGATACCATTACTTTAGTAAATAATCCTGCTGATAGACCATTACCAGGTTTTAAAGAAGTGCAGTCTCAGGTATTTGCAGGTTTATATCCAATAGAATCGAATGAGTATGACAATTTAAGAGATGCCTTAGCAAAGTTACAATTGAATGATGCATCTTTACATTTTGAAGCAGAAGTATCTCAAGCCTTAGGGTTTGGTTTTCGATGTGGTTTTTTAGGTTTATTGCATCTAGAAATTGTACAAGAACGGTTAGAACGAGAATTTGATGTTGATTTAATTACCACAGCACCAACCGTGGTATATCAAGTCCTGCTAAAAAATGGTGAAAAAATAGAAGTAGAAAACCCTTCTAAATTACCTGACGCAGGGTCTATTCAAACTATGTTTGAAAGGATTATTACAGCTTCTATCTTAGTCCCCCAAGAATATGTGGGGGCTGTCATGACATTATGCAATCAAAAAAGGGGCATACAAACCAACATGCAATACCTAGGTCGTCAAGTTATGTTGACCTATGATTTACCCTTAAATGAAGTAGTTATGGACTTTTTTGATAGATTAAAATCAACTTCAAGAGGTTACGCTTCGTTAGATTATCATTTTAAAGAATTTAGAGCAGCTGATTTAGTTAAATTAGATATTTTAGTTAATGGGGAAAAAGTTGATGCCTTGAGCTTAATTGTACATAAACAATCTGCTCAATTTAAGGGACGTGAATTAGTGAATAAAATGCGTGAATTAATTCCTCGTCAAATGTTTGATATTGCAATACAAGCAGCAATTGGAGGACACATTATTGCCAGGGAGACAGTCAAGGCTTTACGTAAAAATGTACTGGCAAAATGCTACGGTGGAGATATCACTCGAAAGAAAAAATTATTGGAAAAACAAAAAGCAGGTAAGAAACGTATGAAACAAGTAGGTAATGTAGAAATTCCTCAATCTGCCTTTTTAGCAGTATTACAAATTGGAGATCAAAAATAATGCCTGTGTCCCTATCTTTTATGGGATTATCTCTGATATTGGTTGCTTCAATACTTTTACGGCATCATACACAAAAAAATTTAATTGATTTTCAACAAAAATCCATCTGGCTAATTTGCTTACTACTAGTAGGAATATTTATATTTCTACTTAGTTTCTTTTCTTTAACCCAAGTTTTATGGTGTCTTATAGTTACTGGATCAATTTTTTTTATATGGGATAAAATCCCCCCAAAACATAATATTCAGTCACTTTATATTCAGTCACTTTCAAAAACGATCGGTGAAGTGTTACAAAAACTACTGCCTTGGCTTTTATTATTAGCCTTATCCCATTCATTTTTAGCAAGTTTTTATTATATCTCTTTTAATTCTATGGCACCAACTTTAAAAGAAGGTGATATTGTTGTAGTGTTACCAAAAAATTCAATTTATTTTTCGAATAAAGGTCAAAAAGAATCTATTCAAAAAGGTCAAGTGATTGTTTTCCGAGATATAAAACAAAAAATCAATTTAATTAAAAGAGTCATTGGTATACCAGGAGACACAATAACTTATGGTGATAAAACACTATTAATCAATGGTCAAAAAATAAAAAAGAAATTTATTAATAAAATTTTAAATACAGATTTGAAAAAATTAAGTAAAATAGAAGCACCGCATGAATTGTCACAATTTGAACAAAATATTGAACTAAACACATTTAATATTTTTGAAGATGAAAACTTACTTAATAATGAGCTATTAATAAAAGATAAAAACTGCATTCCAGTGGAGACATTTATTCAATGCAGCATTCCAAATGATCAATATTTTGTTTTAGGAGATAATAGAGACCATAGTTTGGATAGTCGACATCATGGATTGATTAATAAAAAAGATATTTATGGGAGAGCTGTTTTCATATTAATGAATATATCTCAATTTAATCGTTTTTTTGAAAAAATAAGATAAAGGAAATACAAGTGTTCGGTGGTTTATCGTTTTTAGTTGTAGGTTGTGTTTTATTATTTTTAGCTATTATCCTATTCTTTATGGCAGATAAAACTGAGTTAGTTGAAGAGGGGAACCTACCAGTTTTAATTGATTGGTCTTTTTTATTATTAGTTATTGCCATATTTTGTTTATTGTCTGAATTTTTCAGTTTTGCCACTGTATTTTTTGTGATGACAATATTAACCGGCTTGTTTTATATCATTTATCATCTCTACCGTAAATCTAAACAAACAGATATCGAAGAATTATCTCTTTGGCATTTGGTTGATTATTTTAAGGGTTTTTTCTGGATTTTCTTGATTATTTTTGTCATTCGTTCTTTTATTGTTGATTTAAGTATTATTCCTTCCAGTTCTATGAGACCTGGATTAGTAGTAGGTGATTTTGTTCTAATTAACAAATATAATTACGGGATAAAAATACCTATTTCAAATAAAACATTAATCACTAATAACCCCGTAGCAAGAGGTGATATTATTGTATTTAATTTTCCACTAAATAGAAAAATTCAATATGTTAAACGAGTTATTGGTGTGCCTGGAGATAAGATTGAATTTAGGGACAAAAATTTGATTATTAATGGACAAGAAATTAGTAAAAAATTATTGGGAATAGGGGAATATCTTGAAAATTCTTATAACGTTGCCACACCTTACACTATAAAGGTACAAGAGTTTCATCAAAAAATTGATACTACAGAATTCAATATTTATGAGATTCCTAATCGCCCAACATTAGATGGGGATAATGTGAAGCCTGAAAATCCATGTATTATTGAAAGTAATAATGGAATTGTATGTGAAGTTCCCAAAGGTAAATATTTTGTCTTGGGTGATAATCGAGATAATAGTGAAGACGGACGTTATTGGGGTTTTGTAGATGAATTGGATATTCAGGGCAAAGCTTTCTTTGTATGGATGAATTTCAAAGAACCTAAACGTATTGGCACTAAAATTAAATAAAAGAAATAGTAAAATATAAGATTAACTGACAAACTTATTGATAATCTTAAGTATTTAAAAAATCTACCTTGAATCTGATATTAGATATTTTTAAATATTATAGAGGAAAGACAGTGCAATTAACTGATTTGTGGGATAAATGACCTTGTAAAATTTTATCCCATTGTTGGATTTGTTATTGTTATGCATAGAAAAATAAGATGTAGCAGGGGGATTGAGAGTAGAAGCAGGAAATGATTATCTATTAGATATTTGTTATAGTGGAAAGCATCAAAAAATTTGGAAAATTTTATCTTATATCTTTCCTAATTAATCAAAATTTTGTGAATACTCTCGCTTAAACAAATATAACATTGAATAATATAGCTATTGGACATACTATAAAAATAAATAATTATGTGGTTTTTAGGTTTTGTTATGTTGCTAAATATTTTTGGTATACTCAAAACAAAGCTAAAATAAATATAAGCTTGTTCCTAAGAAAAGATTGATTATTAAATATAATCTTTATTAGTAATACCCAATATGGCCAGCAATGCAATCATGACAAACATGACTAAACTCCAAAAAGGTAAAGGAATATAAAATAATTTTTCCACCACTGCGCATTCACCTGAACCATTAAACACTTTCTGTAATACAACAAAATAAGAATTATTTTCTATTAAAAAATTTAATCCAGGTCCACATGATGGAACTTGATCCACTGGAAGATGCTGTAAATATATTTGTCTACCGGCAGAAACAATACCAAAAGCACATGGAATCAAAATTAGGACGGCAGAAATGATCTTGGTAAGCATCTTTTTATGAGAAATTAATAAAAGAACCAATACTACAAGACCAGTTACTATAACTGCTACTCTTTGGAAAATGCAAAGTGGGCATGGGTTATAATAAAAAACGTATTGTAACAAAAAAGATGCACCTGCTCCTAACAAGCAGATAAAGAAAATGATGGCCAATACAAAGTTATAACTACAATTTTTTCTCATTAAACAAATTCCTTGATTCACTGTTAGTTCCTATTAAATATTATTAATATGTTCACCTGATAATATATCATAAATATTTTTATCCATGCGCCTAGCTGCAAAGTTCTCGGTGACATGAGATAAATCATCAATACAAGCACGAATAACATCAATTTGAAAACTTTTGGATGCTGTCTTTAAATTCTTAATAGATGTTTGGATCATTTGATTTTCTTCTGATGTTAATAAATCAGCATCTGTTTTAAGTGCTACTAGTACTGCATTAATCAAACTTTCTGCTTCAGTTAATGCTTCCTTTAAATTTCTTTTTTGAACATCTTCACTTGCATTTGTAATTGAGTCTTGTAACATTCTGGTAATTGTTTCAGTATCCAAGCCGTAAGAAGGTTTAACTTCGATGTGTTGAACTCGTCCTGTAATGCTTTCTTTTGCTATCACACTTAATAATCCATCAGCATCAATTTGGAAAGTAACTAGTACTCTGGCGGCACCAGCTACCATAGGGGGAATACCACTCAATGTAAATTTAGCTAAACTTCTATTATCAGACACTAAATCTCTTTCTCCTTGAATTACATGTATCATCATAGAACTTTGTCCATCTTTAAAAGTTGTAAACTCTTGAGATTTAGCAATAGGAATAGTACTATTTCTAGGAATAATCTTTTCTGTCAATCCACCATAAGTTTCAATACCCAAAGAAAGGGGAGTGACATCAAGTAATAACCAATCATCTTGCTTATTATTCCCTATCAATAAATTAGCTTGTTTTGCAGCACCAACAGCAACAACAGTTTCAGGATTAAGATTGTTTAATAATTCTTGTCTAAAAAAATTACTTAAAGTTTTTTGTACATGTGGCATTCTTGTCGAACCGCCCACCATGATAACACCTTTAATATCATCCAAGGTTAATTTGGCATCTTTTAAAACCAGCTTTACTGAGTTTAATGTTTCATCAACTAAAAATTGAGTTAATTGAAAAAATTTATCTTGATCAAGTGTAAACTCAAATAACTCCTCTGAGCTCAAAGTACATTGAATCACAGCAGATTTATTGTGAGTTAAATGTTCCTTTAAAGATCTAGCCAGAGAATAAATCAATTGTGTATCTTGCAGACTTAAATTTTCTAATTTATTTTGCTTGATCAGATAATCCACTATTTGTCTATCAAAATCATCTCCACCAAGACCAGTATTCCCTCCGGTTGCTAATACTTTAAACAATCCATTGGATAATTCTAATACTGAGACATCTAAAGTACCACCTCCTAAATCATAAACAATAAAACGGCCTTCAGATTTGTTTTCTAAGCCATATGCAATCGCAGCTGCAGTTGGTTCATTAATTAATCGAAGCACATTAACACCTGCCAATTTTGCAGCATCTTTAATTGCTTGACGTTGAGCATCATTAAAATAGGCAGGAACTGTAATGACAGCACCAGCAACATTCTCACCTAAATTTTTTTCAGCTCTTTGGTATAGTACTTTTAAAATTTCACTTGAAACCTCAATAGGCGTTTTAATACCTTGTCTTGTTTTATATTTAATAATATTGTTATTGGGTATAAACTCATAAGGTAAATTATCTATGATAGGAATATCTGCTAAAGTTTTCCCAATCAATCGCTTAGTTGAACTAATAGTGTTCAGTGGATCAAATTGTTGTGCGCTCAAAGCATCAAAACCAACCTCTATCTGATGATTATCACAATACCTTACGACTGAGGGGAGAACATTTCTACCATTTTCATCTTTAAGACAAATAGTTTCAGAATTTTTAGTAGTTGCCACTAAACTATTTGTTGTTCCTAGATCTATTCCCAAAGCAAACCTATCCTCGTAAGGTTTTGAACTCTGATTAGGTTCTGATATGTGTAATAAAGCCATATTTATTCTTCTTCTAAAAATGTCTGTTTTTGTTGAGTTACTATTAGAAGTTTAGTAAAAAATTTTGCCTTGTCTATCAAGGTAATAACTTTATCCCAAGATTTACTCGAAATGAACGAAGAAATATCTAAAAAAAGAGAAGATAGATTTACTTTGATCTCTTCTACAATAGGTATCAAATCAGTTAGATTTTGCGAAACCTCTATTTTTTCCCGGAATAACATTTGAGTCTCTAGCAACTCAGGATCACATTGGAATGTTTTTTCAGGATCATATTCAATATTGTTTAAAGAGAGAATATACTCAGCTCTAGAAATGGGATTTTTTAAAATTTGATAAGCCTCATTTAATGTAGTAAACATTTGCATATACTGATTCTTTTCAAAAACCGATAGAGAAGCTACCCTATCTGGATGATAAAGTGTTGCTAATTTTTGAAATTGAAACTCTAAATCATCCAAAGGAAGATCATAGTGAACTGGGAACTTAAAAATTTCAAAATAATTCATTTTATTCTAAACATGAAAACTTTCACCACAACCACATTCATTTTTAACATTTGGATTAATAAATTTAAAACCTTCCTGTAGGCCTTCTTTTTGAAAATCAAGTTCTGTTCCATCTAAATAAATAAGGCTCTTAGGGTCAACAAATACCTTAACACCATAACTTTCAAAAGCGATATCTTCATCAAGTGGCGAATCTACAAATTCTAGAGTATAGGCCATACCAGAACAACCACTTGTACGTACTCCAATTCGAATTCCTTCACCTTTACCACGAGAATTCAAATATTTTTTGACACGATTAGCCGCAGCTTCTGACAAAGTAATCATTGAATACTCCTTAAAAATTAGGCATTATTTTTATTCTTATAGTCATTAACAGCTGCTTTAATCGCATCTTCAGCTAAAATAGAACAATGAATTTTAACAGGAGGTAGTGCAAGCTCTTCTGCTATTGTACTATTTTTAATAGCCAAGGCCTGATCTATCGATTTTCCTTTAACCAATTCTGTCATTAAAGAAGAAGAGGCAATAGCAGAACCACAACCATAAGTCTTAAATTTAGCATCCTCAATAATACCAGCATCATTGACTTTAATCTGTAATTTCATGACATCACCACAAGCAGGGGCGCCAACCATCCCCGTTCCTACATGAATATCATTTTTATCTAAAGATCCTACATTTCTAGGATTTTCGTAATGGTCAATCACTTTTTTGCTATAAGCCATGTTAGTCTCCTTAAAAAATTTAATTATTATTCTGTCCACTGAACAGTATTCAAATCAATACCTTCTTGGTACATTTCCCATAATGGAGAAAGCTCTCTTAATTTTGTTACTTTTTCTTTGATTAAGTTTGCTGCATATATAATTTCCTCTTCTGTAGTAAAGCGACTCAAAGAAATTCTTAAAGAACTATGAGCCAATTCATCATTTCTACCTAAAGCTCTTAATACATATGACGGTTCCAAACTCGCAGAAGTACAGGCAGATCCACTGGATACACTAATTTCTTTGACAGCCATAATCAAACTTTCACCTTCTACAAAATTAAAACTTACATTAATATTATGAGGTAATCTCCGATTTAAATCACCATTAATATAAGTTTGTTCAATATCTTTAATTTCATTTAAAAATAAATTTCGTAGCAACAAGGCCTTATCATAATCTTGAGTCATTTCTTCTTTTGCAATACGATAAGCTTCACCCATTCCTACAATCTGATGAGTAGGTAAGGTACCACTTCTAAATCCTCTTTCATGACCACCGCCATGCATTTGTGCATTCAAGCGAATTCTTGGTTTACGACGTACAAACAATGCACCTATACCTTTAGGTCCATAAATCTTATGAGCACTCATACTCATTAAATCAACTTTACTTTTTTGTAAATCTATAGGTATTTTCCCACAAGCCTGTGCTGCATCAACATGGAATATAACTTTACTTTCACGACACAGCTCACCAATAGCATCTATATCTTGAATAACACCAATTTCATTATTGACCCACATAACAGAAACTAAAATGGTATCATCCCTAATAGCTGCTTTTAAAGCATTTATGTTCAATAGACCATATTCATCAACATCCAAGTAAGTTACCTCAAAACCTTCTCTTTCAAGCTCTCTCATTGTATCTAATACTGCCTTGTGCTCTGTCTTTACTGTAATGAGATGCTTCCCTTTTTTTTCATAGAATTGAGCAGCACCTTTGAGTGCTAAATTATTAGCCTCTGTAGCACCTGAGGTGAAAATAATTTCCTTACTATCACAATTGACCAAATCAGCAACTTGCTGTCGTGCTTCTTCAACTGCTTCTTCTGCGATCCAACCAAATTGATGACTACTACTTGCTGGATTACCATATATTTCTGATAAATAAGGGATCATTTTCTCAGTTACCCTCGGATCTATCTTCGTTGTAGCAGCATTATCTAAATAAATAGGAAGTTTAATACTCATTAATATTCTCCGTTGTGTTCTATATTATTATTATGTTCTACATTATTGTTTTGTCGATAATTCAAGAACTGTATTTCCTGATTTTTTGAAGAAGATACAGGATAAGCAGCATCATACAATGAATAATTATGTAAAAAATTATCCAATACTTTTTCTAAGCTATGCCACAAGTCATGTCCAAGACATTTGGCACCATCACGGCAATTAACCAATCCATCACATCGGGTTACTTTCAAATTATCTTCAACAGCATTAATTATTTCTGCTATTTTAATAGAGCTAGGATCTCTACTAAGTACATAGCCTCCACCAGGCCCTCTAATACTCTTTACTAAGCCTGCCCGACGCAACTTAATGAATATTTGTTCAAGGTAATTAACTGTAACATCTTGTCTCTCATGGATAGAATTTAGATTTACTGGTTGATTTTGTGAGTGAATGCACAAATCAAGCATGGCTGTAACAGCATTTCTACCTTTAGTTGTTAGCTTCATAAAATGACACTTTATTGATTAATAATACTTTCTGTCTTACGCTGAATTTTATTATACCCGATAAAATTAGTCAAATATACCAAAGCATGCTAAATATAGGGAAGAATAGGGGATATATTCAATATCAATGATGTCAGTCTATCATGGTTTACCGTATTTAGGAGAGATTGTAAGAATTTCATACCCATTATCAGTAACAAGAACTTCATGTTCCCATTGAGCAGATAAGGAACGATCTTTAGTAACCACAGTCCATTGATCATTCAAAATCTTTAATTGCCTTTTTCCTTGATTAATCATCGGTTCAATAGTGAAGATCATACCTGGTTTGAGTACCAAACCCGTACCTTTATAGCCATAATGTAGAACCTGAGGTTGCTCATGAAAAACCCTGCCAATACCATGTCCACAAAATTCTCTAACAACTGAGTAACCATTTTCTTCCGCATGTTTTTGGATAGCATAACCTATATCACCAAGCATGGCTCCTGGCTTAACTTCATTGATACCTAACATCATACATTCATGAGTCACCTTAATTAAACGTTTGGCATAAGTGCTAATTTCACCAACTGCGAACATTCGACTGGTATCGCCATGAAACCCATCCTTAATAATCGTCACATCAATATTAATAATATCTCCATTCTTAAGTGTTTTATCATCAGGAATACCATGACATATAACGTGATTAACAGATGTACATATTGATTTTGGAAAGGGGGGATTACCATAATTCAAAGGTGCTGGTATTGTCCCTTGTACATTGATCTGATAATTATGGCATAAATCATTTAACTCATTTGTGGTCACACCTGGTTGAACATAAGGTTCTATGTAATCCAATAACTCAGCTGCCAATCGACCTGCCACTCTCATTTTTTCAATTTCTTCACTACTTTTGATCATAATGCTCATATTTCATTTACCATTAATTAATTGCAATAATGCAGAATCTAATTTATCTTGCCTCATCAAACTTTCCCCAACAAGAAAAGCATAGATACCATTCTCTCTCATATGTTTTATGTCATCATGATCATGAATACCACTTTCACAGATAATAATTTTTTCTTTGGGGATGAAGGGTTTTAAAGCCAAAGTCCGTTCAATATTAACTTCAAAATTTTTTAAATTTCTATTGTTAATTCCTATCAAGGGTGATTTTAAGGATTCAATTTTTTTTAATTCTTCTTCAGCATGTATTTCAATTAAAGCTGATAGTCCATTTTCTAATGCAATCCCTTCAAAATCCTCCAATTGAGACTGACTTAAGGAGGCAGCAATTAATAATACAGCATCAGCTTGCCAAAGCTTACTTTGATAAATTTGATAAGCATCAATAATAAAATCTTTACGTAAAATTGGTAGGTTACACTTACTCTTTACCTGTGATATGTATTTAGGATTACCCTGAAAATATTGTACATCTGTTAATATTGACAGGCATGCAGCTCCTGATCGCTCATAAGATTGGGCAATGTCGATGGGATCGAAGTGTTCCCTAATCAGTCCCCTAGAAGGACTGGCTTTTTTAATTTCTGCAATAATTGTAGTTTTTTCTTGGGAAACCAGGCTGCGTAGCGCTCCAGAAAAATCTCTTGGGGAGGGGATATCAAGACACTGTGATTTTAAAGATTTAAAGTCAAGGTACTCTTTGGCACGGGATACTTCTTGTTTCTTAGCCTCGTTAATTGTAGTTAATATATCCATGTAGTAAACTCTAATCTATTATCAAATTCTGTTATCTTTAAAGTTACAAAGGCAACATTATAATTGTAGCATTTTATGATTGATAATCAAAAGGTTCTACTTCTCTTAGAAGCTTAAAAATCTCTCGATAGGCTCTGGAAGGCTTATGATCAGATGATTCTTTTTTACAATTTCTAATTAATGTTCTCAAATAACTTGATTCAACATTGGGATGCTGATAAAGAAACTCAGTTAAAGTACCTTCATTACTAATGAGTGCATTACGTGTTATTTCTAACCTTTTTATATAAGCATTATAACTCTGATTATTACCATCTAGTATGGAAAAATAAGTTGTGATAACCTGCACATTGCCTTGGGACAATTCTTTCATTAAGCGGCCAATAAATTGTAACTGTCTACGCTTAGCACCATTAGATTTTATTTTGGAATAATCTTGTATTGCTTCCTCTAGAAAGTCAGGAATACTAAGTTTCCTTCTCTCTGCTATTGAAAGAGTCGTCAATCTTTTTCCTAATGCTTGTAATGCATTCATTTCTTGTTTTATTTTAGTTTTACTAAGTACAATTTTTTCCTGTTGACTATCATGTAGCATACCAATACTTTTCCAAGTTAATAAACTAATACTACGAAATTATAAACTATATTTTTTTATTGTAAAAAAATACTTAATAGGATTTGTATTAGTACATCTATTTTAATAAAAATGTCATTTTAAACTGATTCTATCAGAGTTTTGTTTAGTTGATGATTGGATACAAGAATGAAAGCTAGTAGGGAATATTAACTACTCATAAACCACAAGTATAGTATTGGCTTTATTCTGTCATGTGATTTTATTGTTCTTGATTATGTACTGGATCTTAACATCAATTTTCTCTTGATTAAGCAATAACTACCTTGATTAATATCCAATTTATTGTTATCGATTAGAGCTTCTTTCCTATTCAAGTCATTAATATTCAAGTCGTTAAATGGTATAAGCATAACTGTAATAAAAATAAACTAAAAAATTTTTAAAATATCAAAGTAACTTGACAGCCTGTTTTTTAAAAAGTAAATTCACCAGTGTTGATTGTGGATTCAGACTCTAAAAAATTTTTAGATTTCCTTCAAATTTGATTTATACCAAACGTTGGTAGTAGTGATTTTTTTCTTATTGAAATGGTGGATACTAAAAATAATGATAAGGTATTTAATATGTTCGGGAAGTTACGAAGCACAAATTATTAAATGCAACATTAAAAGTTTAAAATTTATGTTTTAAATTAGATAAAATAATTATAAAATAGCTAATTTTTTCATTATTTTAATAGTGAAACGATTAATACTGGTTGCGTAAGGGATCATTTTATATGATTTAAAGCCTTTACTCAAAGGCAAATGTTAAAAAGGAGATGTTTAATGAGTATTGTGACAAGCATTGTATTAATGCTGTTATTTGTGGGAATAGCAGCATACGTAGCGGCTAGAGGTATAATCATTGCAGTAGCAGGATTGTTGGGGGTTTGGGGCGGCCAGCTCGCTACAGGTTGTGAGACTACTTGGATTCACTACCTCCTATATATCATATTAACCATTCTGGCCATTGTTACAACATTTCAACCTGTTCGTCGAACAATTTCAGATAAGATTTTTACAATTTTCAGAAAAGTATCTCCTACTATTTCTGAGACAGAACAAGCAGCAATTGACTCTGGAACTGTTTGGTGGGATGGTCAGTTGTTTTCAGGTAAGCCTGATTATCAAGTATTGTTAAATTATCCAGATCCTAAATTAACTGCTGAAGAACAAGCATTTATTGATGGGCCTTTGGAAGAGCTATGTTCTATGATTGATGAATGGGAAGTAACACATCATATAAAAGATCTTCCACCTGAAGTTTGGCAAAAAATCAAAGATATTGGTATTTGGGGTATGATTATCAAGAAACAATATGGTGGATTAGAATTTTCCCAGTATGCTCATAGTCAAGTATTAAGAAAACTCCATAGTCACTCTGCCACCGCAGGTGTCACAGTGATGGTACCAAACTCTTTAGGTCCTGGTGAATTGCTACAACACTATGGTACACAGCAACAAAAAGATTATTATTTACCTCGTTTGGCTACGGGTGAAGAAATTCCATGTTTTGCATTAACAAGTCCTTACGCAGGTTCTGACGCTGGAAGTATTCCTGATTATGGTGTTATTTGTAAAGGTGATTATATTGATCCTATTACTGGAGAGGAGCATAAAGACACATTGGGAATTCGTATTTCCTGGGAGAAGCGTTGGATTACGTTGGCACCAGTTGCCACTGTACTTGGATTAGCGTTTAAAATGTATGATCCTGATGGTTTATTAGGTGATCAATTTGGTGGCAAAAAAGATATTGGAATTACACTTGCTCTAGTACCAACTAAACATAAAGGTGTGAATATTGGTCGTCGTCATTATCCTATTGGAAGCCCTTTTATGAATGGTCCTACTTGGGGATCAGATGTGTTTATCCCAATTGATTGGATCATTGGTGGTGTTGAAAGAGCCGGCAAGGGATGGCCAATGCTGATGGAATGTTTATCAATTGGTCGATGTATTTCTCTACCTGCCGGTGGTGTTGCGGCCTCCAAAGGCAGTGCTTATACAACTGCTTTATATTCCAGAATTCGTGATCAGTTTGGCCTACCTATTGGTCGTTTTGATGGTGTCGGTGAAGCATTAGCCAGAATTGCTGCAAATGCTTATATTTCAGAGGCAGCTCAAGATTTGGCTTTAGTTGCATTAGATATGGGTGAAAATCCAAGTGTGATTTCAGCTATCTTAAAATATCATTTAACAGAACAAGGTCGTGAGTCTGTTAATGATGCTATGGATATTTATGGTGGAAGAACAGTTGTTTTGGGACCAAGGAACCCGTTAGCAACGGCTTATCAATCGATCCCGATTTCGATTACTGTAGAAGGTGCTAACATCTTAACTCGTACGCTGATGATATTTGGTCAGGGTGCTATTCGCTGTCATCCATACGTATTAAAAGAAATGACTGCAGCAGCACAGAATGATGCTGCCGGTTTTGACAAAGCATTATCTGGACACTTGCATTTCATCTTGGTAAATATAAGTCGTAGTTTTTGGTTAAGTTTAACCAATGGAATATTTGCAAATTCACCACGTTCTGGTGCAGTTTCACCTTACTATAAAAAAGTAACGCGCTTGAGTGCTAACTTTATGACTCTAGTTGACCTGACTATGGGTAGCCTTGGTGGTAGTCTGAAATTCAAAGAAAAGATTTCAGCTCGTTTAGGTGATATTGTTAGTAATTTATATTTAGCAACTGCTACATTAAAACGTTTTGAAAGAGATGGTCGTCCTAAGGAGGATATTCCATTACTACAATATTCTGTAGAGAAAACTCTAAATGAAGCTGAAGTTGCTTTAGATGAAGTCATTAGAAATTTACCAAATCGTTTTGTAGCCTTACTTGCCAGAATATTAATCTTACCCTTAGGTAGGAGATTACATGCACCTAGTGACGATCTAGGTTCTAAGGTATCTACCTTAATGATGGAGGATGGCCCCACAGCTAGACGTATAGCCAAAGGTTTATATATCGGCCAAAAGGATGAAAAGAAAAATTACAGTAAATTACTAGTTCATACACGTCAGGCTATTATTAAGTCTGAACCAATAGAAAAGAAACTACGTAAGATTGAGCGTGATGGTCAATTTGAGACATTCTCTCCTAAAAATCGCTTGCAAGAAGCTCTTGATAAAGGTTGGATCACACAACAAGAATTTGATGATGTAACCGAATCAAGAAAATTAAAACGCTATGTTATTATGGTGGATGATTTTGATATGAAACTTGATCAACATGATGAACATTTACTTGATAGGTTTGTATTCTGAAAACTAAAAGTAGGCATGCTGATGAGATCCATCAGCATGTTTTTTATGAAAACTATTTTATGGGGTTTATGTAATGACAAAAAAAAAATTTGTTGTTAGAAAGGTAGCAGTATTGGGTGCAGGCGTAATGGGAGCTCAAATTGCTGGTCATTTAGCCAATGCTAAGGTAAAAACAGTTTTGTTTGATTTAGCAAGCAAAAAGGGGTCGAAAAATTTGATTGTAGAAAATGCGTTACAAGGATTAAAGAAAATAAAACCAGCACCTTTGGCTACTTCTAAATCTTTAAATTATATTAAGGCAGCGAATTATGATGATGATTTAGAAGAATTAAGAGATTGTGATTTAGTCATTGAAGCAGTTGCTGAGAGACTGGATATTAAAGAAATTGTTTATAAGCAAGTTACTCCCTTTCTCGGAGATACTACTATTTTCGCTACTAATACCTCAGGGTTATCGATAGAGTTATTATGTTCTAAATTTCCAGAAAATTTAAAACATCGTTTTTGTGGGATTCATTTTTTCAATCCTCCAAGATACATGCATTTAGTAGAGTTAATCCCTTGCAAACAAACAAAGCTTGAATATCTTGACCACCTAGAAAGGTTTCTAGTTTCTACGCTAGGTAAAGGTGTAGTAAGAGCTAAGGATACACCTAATTTTATTGCTAATCGCTTAGGTGTTTTCTCTATGTTGGCTACAATTCACCTAGCTAAAAAATATGATTTAAGATTTGATATAGTCGATGATTTGACAGGAAAACGTTTAGGACGTCCCAAATCGGCCACATTTAGAACGGCTGATATTGTTGGGTTAGATACTTTTTCACATGTTGCAAAAACCATGGAAAATAATCTACTAAATGATCCTTGGCATGAATATTTCACACAGCCTGATTGGTTAGATTTCTTAATCCAGCAAGGTAATCTAGGCTCAAAAACAGGTATGGGTATCTATCAAAAACAAGGAAAACAATATTTTGTTTTGGATCCTAAAACTAAAAAATATGTGCTTAGTGGAGAAAAAGCCGATACAGAAGTTACTGAATTACTGAAAATTAAAAATCCTCTAGAAAAGTTTAAAGCATTACGACAGTCAAAAAATCCTCAAGCTCAATTTGTTTGGTTTTGTTTTGCTGAAGTTTTTCATTATATTGCTTATCATGCAGAAAATATTGCAGATACTGCTAGAGAAATCGATTTTGCTATTCGTTGGGGATTTGGATGGGATGTGGGTCCACTAGAAACATGGCAGAGTACCGGAATCCAACAGGTTAAAAAATGGCTTGAAGAAGATATATCTGCAGGAAAAATGATGACAAAAGCAGAACTGCCTAACTGGCTAAATTCTTTAACTGAATTCCATAATGATAATGGTAGCTTTAAATTTTCACATGGTAGTTACCAACCACGTTCTAATTTAGATGTATATAAACGACAAATTGTACCAGCTAGGTTACTAGGTGAAAGTAAGAAACTTTTAGGTAAGACAGTTTGGCAAAGTGATTTTGTTAGAGCATTTACTTTGGATGATCAGGTTTTAATTATTGAAAATTTAAATAAAAATCATGCAATAAGCTATGATGTCTTATCAGGATTTAGTCAATCCATTGATATTGCGGAACAGGAATTTGAAGCTGTTGTTCTTTGGAATGAGAGTGCGCCATTTTCCGTCGGTGCTGATTTAAAATCAATGATGCCAGCATTTACCAGCGGAGATTTTCAAGCTATTGAAAAAACAATTAAGTTATTCCAAGATGTTTCCATGAAAATTCGCTATTCACAAGTACCCGTTGTTTCTGCTGTCAATGGTTATGCCTTAGGTGGCGGATGTGAGATTTTATTACACAGTAATAAAGTTGTAGCGGCATTAGAATCCTATATAGGTCTTGTTGAAGTAGGGGTTGGCTTAATTCCAGGGGGTGGTGGAACTAAAGAGTTTGCCTTAAGAGCAATACAGGAAAGTAAAGGTGACCTATTAGCTTCCATAAAAGATTATTATATGAATATTGCAATGGCTAAAGTTGCTACAAGTGCTCTAGAGGCTAAAGAAACTAAACATTTGAGAGAAAGTGATGTAGTGATATTTAATGCCTACGAACTACTCTATGTTGCTATTCAAGAAGCCTTAACTTTGGCTCAGTCTGGATTTAAGCCTGAACAACCTCAAACATTTACAGTAGGGGGTAGAACTGTAGCTGCTTCTATATTTGGTCAATTAGTGAATATGAAAGAGGGTCGTTTCATCAGTGAATATGATAGCCATTTAGGGCAAAAAATTGCTTGGATTATGACTGGTGGTGATATTGAAAATGGCAGTATTGTAGATGAACAATGGATTTTAGATTTAGAAAAAAAGGTGTTTATGGATTTATTAAAAAATGAAAAAACCCAAGAAAGAATCCAAGGAATCATAACTACAGGTAAAACTGTTAGAAATTAATTTACTATGAATAATGTATATGGCTTTAGTTTAGTGAAGTAAAGCCATGAAAAAAAAATTTTGGAGTCATAAAAGATGAGTCAATTTAGAGATGCTTATATTGTAGCTGCAACAAGAACACCGGTAGGTAAAGCACCCCGTGGTGTGCTCAAAACGGTAAGACCTGATGATATGTTGGTTCATGTTATTAAATCTGTATTAAAACAAACACCCAACCTAGATCATACAGAGATTAATGATGTAGTAGTGGGGTGTGCTTTCCCCGAAGCAGAACAGGGCATGAACTTTGCAAGAGTTGCTGTCTTATTAGCCGGCCTACCAGATTCAGTAAGTGGTTTAACCATTAATCGGTATTGTTCCAGTGGTTTAAATGCATTACAAATTGCAGCAGATAGAATACGTACAGGTGAAGCTGAAGTTACGATTGCCGCTGGTGCAGAGTCAATGTCAATGATTCCTATGATGGGAAATAAAATTGCTTTAAACCCCGAAATTTTTACACAAGATGGAAATTTGGCCATTGCCTATGGTATGGGGTTAACAGCTGAAAAAGTAGCAGAAAAATGGAAAGTATCCAGAGAGGATCAAGATAATTTCTCTCTAGAAAGTCATAAAAAAGCACTTGCAGCGATTCAAGCACATAAATTCAAAGATGAAATCTCACCAATTGAAGTTATTGTTAAAACCCCTGATTTACACACTAGAAAAGTGAAAGAAACTAAATTTACAGTGGATACTGATGAGGGACCGCGGCCTGATACTAGTTTAGAGGGATTATCGAAATTAAAACCTGTGTTTATGAATAAGGGGACTGTAACTGCTGGTAACAGTTCACAGACTTCTGATGGTGCTGGTGCTATTTTGGTTGTGTCAGAAAGTATTTTGAAAAAATATAATTTAACACCCATCGCACGCTATGTAGGATTCCAAGTTAGAGGTGTTTTACCACAATATATGGGTATTGGACCTAAAGAAGCCATTCCAGCAGTATTAAAATCATCAGGTTTGTCATTATCTGATATAAAATGGATTGAATTAAATGAAGCTTTTGCGGCGCAATCATTGGCAGTGATCAGGGAGCTTAATTTAGATAAGAATATAATTAATCCCAATGGTGGTGCCATTGCTTTAGGACACCCATTAGGAGCCACAGGTGCTATACGTACTGCTACTTTAATTTATGGTATGAAAAACAAAGGATTAAAAGGATATGGTATGGTTACTATGTGTATTGGTGCAGGGATGGGAGCTGCGGGTATCATAGAAGTTCTATAATAAAATCCTCTTAATTTTATAAAAAACCCAATGACTCATTGGGTTTTTTTATGAATGCTTCCTAAATTTTTATTTACCTCATAGGAAATGTTATGACAAAAATTTTGGAAAAATCTTACAACTTGTCTCTAAATTCATTTTAAGTACGATGTCGTGACTTACCTGGTATGTCTGTTGGATTTATTTTAAACTGTATCATAAATATCTCAAACATCGGTTCATTTACATGAATATCAAATTTATTGTAGAGCATATACAACATTATTTTCCCTGCGCCCAAAATCGGTATTATAAGGCATACTAACTCATTCTTTCACGAACTAACCGTACATATTTTACCCTTAATATTTCTTAGTTTTATCAAGATTTGTTACTACTTACAATATAGCACAATAACTGAATATTTAGTTATCAATTTGAAGTGAACAATATTACCTTTCCAAAGGATAGAATCTTACGGAAAGGCAATAAATTAAACCAAAATCAGAATGGTTAACCGATATCGTTATATTACAGAATATTAATGGTATTTTTTTCTAGAGAATAAATTATATATTGTGCTAGAATTTAACAGTTAAACTGAGGTAAATAAATTTACTAAATTAAATTGATTTAAAGAGTGATATATGAAAAAATTTTTGATTCTTTTTTCTCTGATTTTTATTCTAACAGGGTGTGGTTATAACAAAATTCAACAAGAAGATGAAGCTGTTAAGGCTGGATGGTCGGAAGTTTTAAACCAATATCAACGAAGGGCAGACCTTGTACCACAATTGGTTTCTACCGTTAAAGGGTATGCTCATCATGAAGAAAAAGTTTTAACTGAGGTGATTAATGCTAGAGCTAAGGTGAATAATATTCAATTAAGCTCACATCAATTACCTACAGAACAAGAAATGCAACAATTCACTAAAGCACAAGGGGAGTTGACAAGTGCACTAAACCGTTTAAATGTGGTTGTGGAAAACTACCCTGATTTAAAAGCCAGTGAGGTTTTTTCCAACCTACAAACACAATTGGAGGGCACGGAGAATAGAATTACGCATGCAAGACGTCAGTATATTCAAACAGTTCAAACCTATAATACAACTATTCGTCAAATTCCAGTTAATATGACAGCTAAACTATTTGGATATCAGCCTATCCCAAATTTTTCGGTAGAAAATGAAAAAAATATTCAAATAGCACCTGAAGTAAATTTTGAATAAATACTATTTTTATAAATATTTTCAATAAAAATGGCTAAAACAATAAAAATTTCATTTGTGATGATGGTATTAACCTTTTTTACGTTGGTAACATCATCAATTTTTGCAAATGAGCTACAAGTAATCCCAGAATTAAATAATCCTGTTGTGGATACTGTTGATCTATTAACACCAGAAGAAAAATCCACCTTAAATCAAAATCTATACAACTTTTACAAAAGAAATGGTAGTCAAATTGTTATCTTAATTATTCCCACAACAGGTTCTGAAAATATTTTTGATTACAGTTCACGGGTTTTTGAGAAATGGAAAATCGGAAGAAAAGAGTACAATGATGGTGTCTTAATTATAATAGCACTTAATGATCTTAAAATGGGTATTTATCCTGGTAGTGGATTAGAAGGGGCAATTCCTGATATAACTGCTAAAAAAATTATTAATCAGGCCATGAAGCCTCACTTTCAACAAAGAGACTACTTTTCTGGTTTATTTAAAGCATCGCAAATACTGCAACAACTAATTTTAGGAGAGAAACTTCCTGAATATACAGAAGCAAATAAAATTGATAATAGTAATATTACTTCTTTTGTTTTATTTTTCCTATTCTTACAATATATTTTGTTCTTCTTGAGAAATAGTTTTGGTAAAGTTTTTGCCTCATGTCTCTCTGCTGGATTTTCATTTAGCCTGATACAAATTTTTGCAATTTCACAATGGATAGGTATCAGTATTATCGTTATATCTGTATTAATCACCTACTTTGGTTTGATGTCGATTTTAATCCATATACTTGGTATTGGCAATAATCATCATAGTGGGCTAGCGTCTAGTGGTCGTGGAATATATCATAGTGGGGGCTTCGGAGGAGGTGGTGATGGTGGATTCAGTGGTGGTGGCGGTGGATTCAGTGGTGGTGGAGCTTCTGGAAGCTGGTAATTATGGAACAAAATAAATTCAAAAGAATTATCAAACATCTATTAAGCACTAGGCATAAAGTTCTTAATTGTTTTCCTAAAAAAGAATTAAATAAAATTGAATATATGATTTCTCAGTCTGAAAAACAACATATGGCTGAAATTTTATGTGTGATCGAATCGGGTTGGGATCTGAAATCTTTATATAGAGAAAAAAATACGCGAGAAAGGGCATTAGAATGGTTTGGTCTCACCCAATGTTGGGATACAGAATTAAACACTGGGGTACTAATTTATGTTTCATTTGCAGATAAACAAATCGAAATTATCGCTGATAGAGGTATTGCAAAATTAGTTTCAAACGAGATATGGCAAAATATTTGTACAGATATATCAATGCTGTTCAAACAAGGATCTTACCCTGAGGGTATTAATGTTGGACTGGAAAAAGTTGATGCTGTATTGACTAACACAATACCGAGGAATCATATTCCTTACCATAACCAGTATCCAAATCAAGTAATTATTATTTAACTGAGAGTCAGTCCTTTAATACAGGAAGGATGTTAACATCAACAAGGGGCTATGTAAGCAATAGTCACAATTACATAGTGTGTTTTCAACAAATTAGTAGGAATATGATCTTTTAAAAAGATTGTTAGTCATCTATTCTGATTGATAAAACCTTTCAAGCTGTTCTGCCTGATATTCCATAATAAGTGGTTGAATGATCTCATCTAAATTTCCTTCCATAATATTCTCTAATTTATACAAAGTCAGATTAATACGATGGTCAGTTACTCTACCCTGAGGGTAGTTATATGTTCTAATTCTTTCACTTCTATCACCACTACCAATCAAACTTTTTCTTTCCGCCGCTTCTCTATCTTGAGCTGCATTTTTTTTCTGATCATACAATCTGGTAGCTAATACTTTCATTGCTTGTGCTTTATTGCTGTGTTGTGATCTCCCATCCTGACATTCCACTACTAAGCCTGTTGGCAAATGAGTGATGCGCACAGCTGAATCTGTTTTGTTGATGTGTTGCCCACCAGCACCACTTGCTCTGAAAGTATCAATTTTTAAATCATTAGGGCTTAAATTAACCTCTTCTATTTCATCTGCTTCAGGCATTATAGCCACCGTACAAGAAGAAGTATGAATTCTTCCTTGACTTTCAGTCTCAGGAATTCTTTGTACTCTATGCCCACCTGATTCAAATTTGAGCTGTTTATAAATCCTATCTCCCTGAATTTGTACAATAATCTCTTTATAGCCCCCAAGCTCTGACTCATTTGCAGATATAATTTCAACCTTCCAATTACGATTTTCTGCATATTTCGAATACATTCTAAATAGATCACCAGCAAACAAAGCAGCCTCTTGACCTCCAGTACCAGCTCTAATCTCTAAAATAATATTTTTATGATCATCATCATCTTTAGGTAAAAGTAATAGTTGTAATTGATGTTCTAAATTTTCAATAGCTTTTGTATTTAATTCAATTTCTTCTTGGGCTAATTCTTTCATTTCGGGATCAGAAAGCATCTCCTTTGCCACGTAAAGATTTTCCTGAGCCTCTTTGTAAGATTGATAAGATTTAATAACAGGCATTAATTCTGAATGCTCTTTAGTTAACTTTCTATATTCATCTAAATTATTAGTAACGTCTTCACTTGCCAAAAGACGTGTTACTTCTTCTAAGCGGTTACTTAAGTTATCAAGTTTATGGATTAAAGAAAGTTTCATATATCAACAATACAAAATAAAGTGCACATTATAACATCAGTATTATTTGATTAAAATTAGAATAAAGAACAAAAAGGCAGAAAAATATTTGTATTTTTTCTGCCTGTTATGATGACAAGTGGTTATTTATTGTATTTCGTCTAAAAATATTTTAATGTAATTTATTTCTCCATATATCTTGAACAAAAATTATTCATATAATATGTTTATTTATCGAATTTCTGTAAAAAAAAAAAAACAGATAACTCCACCCATGATATTAATACGATCTCAAATTATTGACATATATTTTAGTCATTTTATTAAAACTAATTCTGTTATAGAATAAGAGTTTAAATTTAAAAAATCAGATTAATGGATTTGAATCAAGTATTATCTAAAGATATTTTTTTCCTTCAACAGGCTCAAAAAGATCCTAATAAGTTTGGTGGTCTAAAAAATATTCAACAAAAATATCAAAAATCACATCAAGCCTATTTAAATAGATTACAAAAAAAGCCAACTGTTCATTTCGATGAAAATCTTCCTATTATTGAAAAGCATGATGAAATAAAAAAAGCAATACAGAATAACCAAGTTGTCATTATTTGTGGAGAGACAGGTTCTGGTAAAACCACACAAATTCCTAAAATATGTTTGGAATTAGATCGAGGGATAGCAGGTATGATAGGTCATACTCAACCACGGAGAATTGCAGCTAGAGCAATAGCCACAAAAATTGCAGAAGAGTTTAAGTCTGAAGTTTCCAAAGAAGTAGGCTATAAAGTTAGATTTCAGGATAAGACCAGTGAAGATACCTATATTAAATTAATAACCGATGGTATGTTGCTCTCAGAAATACAAAGTAGTCGTTACTTACAAGCTTATGATACTATCATCATAGATGAAGCACATGAAAGAAGTTTGAATATTGATTTTTTATTAGGGTATCTCAAAAAAATTATAAAAAAAAGAAAAGATCTAAAAATTATTATTACTTCAGCTACTATTAATGCTGATATGTTCAGTAAACATTTCGATCAGGCACCTATTATTCATGTATCAGGAAGAACTTATCCAATAGAAGTACGTTATAGACCTTTGCAATCTGAGGATGAAAATGAAGCTAATATTTCATTACCTGAAGCAATATTACAAGCAATTAATGAACTTTGGGCAATTGAAAAGGGTGATATTTTAGTTTTTCTTCCAGGAGAAAGAGAAATTCGAGAAAGTGCTGATTTTTTAAGGAAAAGCCATCTCAACAAAATGGAAATCTTGCCTCTTTTTTCTCGCTTATCAAATAATGATCAACAAAAAATATTTCATCCTAAACAATCAGATAGAAGAATAATTCTCTCTACCAACATTGCAGAAACGTCTTTAACAGTACCAGGTATTAAATACGTTATTGATAGCGGCCAAGCAAGAGTCAAACGTTATGCACCTAGAGCAAAAGTCGAACAATTGAATATAGAAAAAATATCCCAAGCTGCAGCCAAACAACGCATGGGTAGATGTGGTCGAACTAGTAAAGGAATTTGCATTAGATTATACTCAGAAGAAGATTACTTGAATCGAAATGAATTTACTGATCCCGAAATTCTTCGTTCTAATTTAGCTCATGTTATTTTGATGATCAGTTACCTACGATTGGGAAATATTAATTCATTTCCTCTGATTGATTTACCTGATTCTAGGTTAATTAACAATGGTATACAATTATTAAATCAATTAGGGGCAATGAACCAAAAAGAAGAACTTACTTCATTGGGTCGAGAAATGGCTAAAATTCCGTTAGACCCACAATTTTCTAGAATATTACTAGCAGCAAAACAACATGATTGCGTCTATGAAATCTTAATTATTGTTTCGGCTTTATCAATACAAGATCCAAGAGAAAGACCTTTTGAAGCCAAAGAGGCTGCCAAACAAGCACATGAGAAATTTTCCCACCCTAATTCGGATTTTTTAAGTTTCATATACCTATGGAATTTTTTTCAAACATACCAACAACAATATTCAAATAGACAATTATTACAATTATGTAAGGAAAATTTTCTTTCTTATTTACGTATGAAAGAATGGAAAGACTTATTTAAGCAGTTAAAACAAATCATCCAAGAAATGGGCTTCAGGATAAAAGAAAATAGAGAAATTGCAATAGATGGTATTTCTAAAAAACAAAAAGTGCCGTTGAATTTTATATCTTATGAACAAATACATTGTGCTTTATTATCTGGTTTACTAACCAACATAGGAATGAAATCAATTGATAGTAATGATTATATAAATGTTAGAGGTAATCATTTTTACATTTTCCCAACCTCTTATTTATACAAGAAAAAACCTAAATGGATTATGGCTTCTGAATTAATAGAGACCTCAAAACTTTATGCACGAAACGTTGCCATGATAGAGCCAGAATGGGTGGAAAAAGAAGCTAACCATTTAATTAAATACCACTATTTTGAACCTAGATGGTCAAATAAAAGAGGTGAGGTTGTAGCTAACCAAAAAGTATCATTATATGGATTAACAATTATCCCTAGCCGAATAGTTAGTTTTAGTAAAATAGATTCTAATCTTGCTCGAGAAATATTCATTAAGGATGGTTTGACATCAAGTAATTTAGACTTGAAAGATTCTTTTTACATAAACAATCAAACAGTACTTAACGAAGTTGAAGAGTTAGAAAATAAAGAAAGAAAGCAAAATTTATTATTAGAAGATGTATTATTTGATTTTTATAATCAAAGATTACCGAAAAATATCGTTGATTTAACGAGTCTAAAAAACTGGTTAAATAAAGATAAAGATTCACATAACTCTGTATTAAGTTTTGAGTTAAGTGATCTCATAATCCATACTAAACAATTAGATACAGAAGAACAATTTCCAAAGTATTTAATTATAGATAATACACGTTTGTCATTAATTTATCGGTTTGAATTAAATCATCCTATGGATGGGGTAACATTACAACTACCATTAGCATTTTTAAACAAAATTAATGCCAAGCATTTGGAATGGCTTGTTCCAGGTATGATACGGGAAAAATTACAATTACTCATTAAAGCCCTACCTAAAAATCTTAGAAAAATATGTGTACCTATTCCTGAATTTATCACTAATTTTTTAATGACTAACCCAGATGATTCACAAGCTATCATTCCCCAATTGGCTAAAGCTATTGGTAAAAAAGCAGGTAATATAAACCTATTTACACAAACAATTTTAGAAAATTGGCAGAAATATCAATTACCTGATTACTGCTACATGAATATACAAGTAATTGATGAAAATAATAAAGAATTAGCAATGGGGCGTGATTTACTAACTTTACAAAAAAGACTGGGTATCCAAGCTCAAAATGCATTCAGAGATTACAATAATAATCAATATCTTGATCAACAAAATATAACTCATTGGAATATCGGAAGTATACCATCTCAAATTAAGTTTTCTAGAGATGATGGACAACTGTTAATAGGGTATTTAGGTCTTAATATTCAAGACAATGGAAGAATTTCCCTAACAGTATTTGATACTAAAGAAGCTGCAGAGGAGGCACATCAACAAGGGGTTATTGCATTAATGAAATTACAGTTAAAAGAGCAAGTTAAGAATCTAAATAAAAATATACCAGACTTTAATCAAATCATTTTGTTATTTCGTGGTTTATACTTAAGTGAAGTACTTAAAAAAGAAATTATTGATACGATTTGTGAACGAGCATTTATTGGAGATGATGAACTACCTAAAGATGAAAAAAGTTTTAATCAGCAATTAAGAATTGCAAAACAACGATTACCTGAAATTAAAATAGCAATACATGAATATTTATTAAATGTTGCCAACGCTTATAATGAATTAAAACAAAAACAAGGAAAACATGTTTTAACTAAAAAAATTGAGGAACAACTTTCTCGTATTATCTATCCAGGATTCATTATAAACACACCTTGGAATATTTGGCCAAGATTACCAGTATATCTGAAAGCCATCCAATTACGATTGGATAAATACAGCAACAACCCAGCGCGAGATAAAGATAATCAATTACAAATCGAGCAACTAGAAGAGCGTTTTTATGAATTATTCACTAAAACTAAACAAGAAAAACATTTTATTTCTCGGGAGTTAGTTCAATATAGATGGAAAATAGAAGAACTTCGAGTGTCACTATTTGCCCAAGAATTAAAAATACCTTATCCAGTTTCATTAAAACGTTTAGAAAAAGAGTGGCAGAAATTAACCCAAATCATTTGAATTTATGTTCCTCATCCAAATTTAAATAATTATCGATTTTTATGTTAGAATCATTCATGACTTATATTATAATTGAGTATTAATAGCTAAAAAAAAAGAGCCCTACGAGCTCTTTTTTTTTAGCTATTTACCCAACATAGTTTTGGATCAAAATAATCTTATGATCATCATTAAATTTAAAAACTGAACGAGATTCATTTTTAACAACCTCTCCCTTTTTATAAGGGGCTTGAGAACCTAAATCCTTATTTACAACACCTTCAAAAGAAATACTGATCTCTACAGTATCGCCTTTTTCCGAAATCTTTGAAATTTTTTGCTTAGGATCATCAAAAATAGCTAACATATCTTTTGCAATTTTTGATGCCTCATCACTCGTTGAACGTTTGAATTGATTGATACCATATATGTAACGAGTAAAGTTAGGTGCAATATTCTGAATTTCGATGTCTTCGGCAAATTGTTTTGCCATATCATCAGCATTCATTTCTTGACTAGCTTTAAAATAGTCCTCAACAATTTTTTTATGATTCATAGTCTTTTCCTTTAATACGTTCCTTTAATACGAATAGAATTAACTGTGTTTTATTATACAGTTAAGATTTTTATAAATCAATGTATACTACTGACATAAGAATTAAATATATTTACTCATCATCATTTGATGAGATAGGTGTAACTGTATAGCCATGTTCTCTAAGTTGTTGAATTAATCCTATTGAACCATATAGATGTAATAACCCTACTACAAAAAAATTTTTCTGTTTGGGTAAGAGAGATAAAATTGTTGGCATCCAATGTAAATTGCGTTTATCCAACATTTCTTTTTTTAACCATTTTGCAGATGCTAATGTTTCTTTACTATGTAGCGCCGAAAAAATAGATTTTTCAGGTGTAAGCGACATACCAATTGCTTCGAGACTCTTACTATCACCACTATGGTAGAGAAAATACATAGACCGCATACTCATTTCTGCCATCTTTTCTTGAGATAAAATTTGATCAATATCATTTAATATAAGATCCATAGGCTTATCTTTAAGAATGTAGTACCGAAACATATGATTTTCTAAACCACCTATTGGAATATTCATACGTTTTGCTTCAGCCATCACCAAATAGTCAACACCCTTTTCTGTTGAAAAATTTCTTTCAACTAAAACTTGTGGTAAATAAATAGGTAAAATCCAAGGTTGGATATAATTCAACTTTTCAGAATTTAACTGACTGCTATTACCCTTATTTTTTTTCTCAGTTAATTCCAAAAACATCTTCTTTATTTTTTTAAATCTTTCTGTTCCTATCTTATCTTCTAATGTTTGATGACTGTCCATGTCATACATCTTTTGCATGAATTCAATAAAATCTGAGTCAGTGGGATTTTCAACATCATCAGGAAATTTAACTTCTGCATAAATATAATCTGATTTCTGTATTATTTCTAATATTTTATTGGATAATACATCGTCTAATTTGCCAAAATGTAAGGAACCTAGCAAATAAGAAACTGGTTCTCCTGCTTTAGATACCTGCCATAATGTGCTTGTGATTTTAGGACTGTCACTCGTTGTAAAACTTTTAGCATTATCATTATGACTACAACTGGTTATTAATAAAATAAATGATAAAAACAAAAAATGAATATACTTTTTTAAACATGTATAACCTTTAAATTAAATAATAAATTAAATAAAATTATTCCCGTCAAAGATAAAAATATTAATTAGTCTACTATAAAGCATTTTTTTATCATCCACAGTGTTCCTCTTTCCAACTCAAGCAAAGCTTTCTTTATTGACAAGCCTCCAGCATAACCAGTAAGAGAGCCATCACTACCTATCACACGATGACAAGGAATCAAAATGCTAATCAGATTTCTACTATTAGCATTAGCAATACTTCTCACTGCATTAGGTTTCTCTAAGAGGATAGCTTGCTCCTTGTAAGAAATAGTCTCACCATAAGGAATGGTTTTTAAAGAGTTCCAAACACTTATCTGAAATTTTGTTCCACAAAAGACTGTAGGAATTGTAAACTGAGTTCGCTTTTTAGAAAAATAAGAGTCTAACTGATTTTTTAATTCATCTAAGACTGGGCTACTACTCTTAAAACATAGATTAGCTTGGTAATAGGTAGAGATTTTATCTAAGATACGCTCAGTTCTACCATTTTGAATTAAATCCAATAAACAAACTTTTCCATTAAATATACCGGACACATAATCGCCAATTGGAGTGGAAATAATTTTTATCTCAATAGTATTTATGGGTGAAAAGGAACGATGTAAATTAATTCCATTGCTGATAGTAATCAAATCTTCATAAAAATTTTTACTTATTTTGTACATATCCATATTTTTAATTTTATATTTTTATTCGATTTCCGATTTTATCTTATCAAAAATAACGCACTTGATACAAAATTAATTTCGTATGTCATCTAATTTTAGTTGTATAAAGTTGATTACTGAATACTAATCAGATTTTTACTCAACAAAATATATATTCAGCCGCTATGGTACTTACCGTACAAAAGGATTCAAGGTTGTTTACTGATTTTTTAACCGTAACCTTAACAATATTTCTAAAGAGTGAAGTTGTACAGGCTTATAATTTAAATAACTTAACTTCAAAAATTATTTATTACTCATTCTTGAACAAGCTCTATCTCATTATTTTTCCTGCAAATCACTTAATTCAGGATATTTTTGATAAATAGTTAACAATAAAGAAGTATCAATTTCTCCAATAGCCTTACAAATTCCTTCTCGAATAATTTCATATTCCTTAAAATAGGCAATGTCTTGGATATCAAATATTCCAGCTAAATCTTGAATTGCTTGTAAAGCCTGATTTTTTATTTTTCTGGCAATAATAATATCAGGTATCATAAATTTCCTTATTAAAATCTAAAAAAAAATAATAGCTAGATATATCAATGACTACTTTCGATAAATTCTTGTAGTTTTTCTAGTGGCCTGGCAATAACAGCTTGTTCATTTTTCACATATATAGGACGCTCTAATAATTCAGGACGCCTTATCAGTGCTTCAATGACAGCTGTATTACTCAATACTTTTCCTTGATATTCTGTTTTCCAAATTCCTTCCCCAGTACGGATAATATCTACTGGCTCTAAATTCAAATATTTTAATAAATTTCTTATTTCAGATTCAGAAAGCCCTGTTTCTAAATATAAAATAGTTTCAAATTCAATATTTTCTTCAGTTAAAAATTGAACAGCAGCTCTAGACTTACTACATTTAGGATTATGATATAAATAGCTCATTATATTTACCTTTTTATTCATTATTAGCTTCAAAAATCATAGCTAAAGAATTAATACAATAACGCTCATAAGTAGGCGCTGGCCCATCAGGAAACACATGACCTAAATGGGCATCACAACTAGAACACCTAACTTCAGATCGAATTTTACCTTGACTAGTATCAACCACTCTATAAGTTGCATCAGGCTCTGCTTCTTCAAAAAAAGCAGGCCAACCACAATGACTTTCAAATTTAGTTTGATGTGTAAATAATAAAGAATGGCAATTAGAACAATAATAATTTCCTTCTTTAAAATGTTCATTATATTCACCAGAATAAGGGGGCTCAGTACCCGCCTCTCGAGTAATATGGTAAACATCATCGGTCAATATTTCTTTCCATTCATCATTGGTTTTTTTTACTTGATTCATATTAATATACCTCTAAGGATTTATAGTAAGATACTTCTTCTGTTAAACTTGGATCTGTATGAATAAAAGCTTTAATTGGTTTATCAAATAATCTGTTTAAATTTACAACTACATTGGTAGCAATGTCATGTGATGCCCTAAAAGTTAGATTTTCATCAACTTCTATATGTACATGTATATAATGTGTCTTACCATCAGATCTGGTCATCAAATCATGAAATCCATTAACACCTGGGGTGAGTGAAATAGCCTGCTCAATTTTTATTACTTCTGACTCCGAAAGAGTTTCATCCATCAAGATAGTAAAAGCGCCTCTCATGATTTTACCTGAGAGATAAATCATCCACAGGCCTATAATTATAGCTAAAATTGCGTCCATACTGAAGTACCCCAATTGCACTAATAATAAAGACAGTATAATGCTACTATTTAATAAAAGATCACTAATATAATGTGAAGTATCTGCCGCTAATGATAAAGAATTAGTCCTTTTTATAGCATAATGCTGGAAAAGACTTAGTATACCAGTAACTAAAATTGTAATAATCATTACCATAATAGCAACTTGAGTGTGCTCAATAGGGTAGGGATGCAATAGTCGACCTACAGCACTAAAAATTATTAACATAGCAGAACCTAATATAAATGTTGCCTGAATAAACGAGCTAAGACCTTCTGCCTTCGCATGCCCATAATTATGGTTTTTATCAGCAGGTTTTAACCCTATACTAATACCAATTAAATTAATAACACTGGACAATAAATCGGCCACAGAATCCATCAGGCCGGCTAAAACGCTTACTGATCCAGTTTTAAATTCAGTGAATGCTTTTAGAATAATGAGCACTAATGCAACCACAATGGAAGCAATACCAACCGAAAGTAATAGTTTTGAATTAGTCTTATTGATCATCTTAGCTTTAGTGTCATTTGTTTATCAGTAATATTCAATTATTATAATTTTCATTAATTAATTTTTGTCTTTATAAACAATTTAATTTAGTATACTGCTTTTATAATCAAAAAAACATGTTTTATTTATGACCCAATACCTCCCATTTAATAATGATTTCTCTATTTCAGACATCATTATGACAGTGATTCGAGAATTTTACCAACATACTGATGCAGACGATCCAGTTAATTTTAATAGAATAGAGAACCTATTTAAATCGAGTACAATAAAAAATGACTTATTAGAATTGGAAGAATATGTTCAGAAATTGAGTCAGGATATTTTAATTCACAGTACACATTTGGCATCACCAACATTTATTGGTCACATGACATCACGTCTACCAAATTTCATTGTACAAATCGCCCCCTTGGTAGTTGCTCTTAACCAAAATCTAATCAAAACAGAAACAAGCAAAGGCTTAACTTTTCAAGAGAAGGAGATGATGGCTAAAATACATCACTTAATCTATAATTTCAACGACGTATTTTACCAAAAATATATTCAAGATCATTCTACTAGTTTAGGTTTTTTTACCAGTGGTGGAACAATTTCCAATATTACAGCAATCTATACTGCCCTAAATACTTCGACCAACTGTACAGGTAGCCGATTGAAATATTGGTTAAGTCAAGGATTTAGTGATGTAGTTATTATTGGTTCAGAATTGTCACATTATTCTTTTGAAAAAGCAGCTGATTTATTGGGATTGAGTTTTATCAAATGTTCTACTAATTCACAATACCAAATCGATTTAAATGAATTGAATAAATTAATCAAACAATGTTATTTAGAAAACAAAAAAATTATTGCTTTGATTGGTGTTGCAGGGACAACCGATTTCGGTTCAGTTGATGACTTGTCATCTTTAGCAAACATTGCAAAACAAGAAAATATCCATTTTCATGTTGACGGTGCTTGGGGCGGAGCTTTTATTTTTAGTTCTACCCATAGAAATAAATTATTAAAAGGGATAGAACAAGCGGATACTGTTACTTTAGATGGACACAAACAACTAATGTTACCCCTAGGGTCAGGAATGATTTTCTTTAAACAACCAGAGTCGGTTCGTCAAAATATACACTGTGCCCCTTATGCAGTACGAGAAAGCTCTATTGACATTGGACGATTTACCATAGAAGGTTCTCGTGTTGCTAATGGCTTATATCTAGATGCTGCTTTAAGACTCTTGGGTCAAGATGGTTATGAGCGTATTCTTAAACACAGTATGAAAAATACACAATATATGGTGGATAAAATTATAACATCAGATGCATTTGAACTGATTTTTCAACCCCCGATGAATATTCTACTGTATCGTTATATTCCTTTGCAATACCGAAACAAACAGTTAGATGAAAATGACAATAAAATGATCAATCAAGCGAATATTTTGTTACAAAAGACACAAAAAGAAAAGGGAAGAACTTTTGTGTCTCGAACTAATAAACAAACATATCTTTATCCAAAACAAAATATTGTTCTGTTGCGTAGCGTCCTTTTCAATCCTCTTACACAAACACAACATATTGATTATGTTCTACAAGATCAGATCGATATTGCCAAGGAACTAAATTTAGAATAGCTTAAACTACAGTTTTACATATAATTTAGAGAAGCAAGATTGAGCTAAGATCAATCTTGCTTAAAGGAAATGATTATAACAGTAATCTTTTGTAGTCTGCCAATAGTTTACTTAAGTAAGTGATAAATCGACAAGCAAGCGCTCCATCAATAACCCGATGGTCATAAGACAATGAAAGAGGGCACATCAAGCGGGGTTGAAATGTTTGTCCATTCCAAACAGGTTTCATTTGGGATTTGCATATACCTAAAATAGCTACTTCCGGCACATTGATAATAGGGGTAAAATAAGTACCACCTATTCCTCCTAAACTTGAAATAGTAAATGAACCACCTTGCATTTCCAGTGGGCTTAATTTACCATCCCTTGCTTTTTTGGAAAGTACTTTTAATTCTCTAGCAATATCTTTTAGTCCTTTTTTATCAACATCTTTGATAACAGGAACAACTAAACCATTAGGTGTATCAGCAGCAAAACCAATATGATAGTATTTTTTTATGATGAGCTCTTCTCCTTTTAAAGACGAATTAAACTCAGGAAATTTTTGTAAAGCTTTAACTGAAGCTTGAATAATAAATGCTAAAGGAGATACTTTCAGTTCTTCTTTTTCCCATTCTTGATTTAAAATTTGACGAAATTCTTCTAACTCTGTCATATCAGCATCATCTTGTTGAGTTACATGAGGCACCATGACCCAGTTTCGACTCAAATTTTTACCTGATATTTTTTTTATACGACTTAGTACTTGAATTTCCACTGGCCCAAACTTCTGAAAATCAATATCGGACCATGATACTAAATCCTGACTATTTGAGACATAAGAATCAAAATTTTGCTTTGATTTTGATTGTTGGGAAATATAGTTTTGTATATCCTCCTTCACAATACGATTATGAGGTGCTGTTCCTTTAACTTGTAATAAATCAATACCAAGTTCTCTTGCTAATTTTCTTACACCAGGGCCAGCATGTGCTCTTCTTTGATATTTCTCATCAGTTAATGTATTTATCATTGAGGAAACTGCAACATTAGGTATAGCACTACAGACATCATCATCCACTACATTAACCCCAGAATTAGTTTCGTGTTGTATATTAATACTTCTTTCATTTTTTTTGTCTCTAGTATCTGAGGAATCGATTTCTAATTTTAAAATAAAATCACCCTCAGATACTTTATCACCAATTTTAATTTTAATTTCTTTTACTATTCCTGCTTTATCGGCAGGAACATCGATAGTTGCTTTTTCCGCCTCCAAAGTCATTAAGATAGTATCTACTTCAACTCTATCTCCAACTGAAATTGGAATATCAATAACATTTACATCTTTCAAATGACCAATATCAGGTACTAAAATTTCGATAATTTCCTTTTCTTGAGAATCTTGTTGTTCTACGGTTGTTAAGTGGTTAGATATATTATCCTTAACAATTTCTTCACTCTTTCGATTAAGTTTATCTTCTGCTTCGGTTTCTTCATTTGTTTTCATTTCTACAATGACACTACCTTCTGATACCTTATCACCAATCTTTACTTTTATTGCAGTGATTTTTCCTGCTTTATCAGCAGGGACATCTATAGTTGCTTTTTCCGTTTCTAAAGTAATAAGTGTGTCATTAATTTCAATATTATCACCTTCATTGACAGCAATATCAATAACAGCTGCATCTTTATAATTTCCTATATCAGGAACCAGTATCATAACGATTTGATTCATGTTCACATCCTTGTTCTTAATAGATATCTATGATTTCCAGCTTGGAGTTCTTTGAGTATCAATACCATATTTAATGATTGCTTTTTCAACTAGTTCATAGTCAAGTTTATTTTGTTTAGCCAGCTCATAAATAGCAGTAAAGGCAATATATTCCCTAGATACTTCAAAAAAATCTCTTAAATTTTCTCTAGAATCACTTCTGCCAAAACCATCAGTACCTAAAGCAGTGTACGAATTTGGTAGAAAACCTCTTATTTTATTAGCATATTCACGAACATAATCTGTAGCAGCAATAATGGGCCCTTTGTAGTTACTCAATTGTGTCGCCACATAAGGTATTTTGGGTGTTTCTTTTGGATGTAATCTATTGCTTCGTTCAATTTCAATAGCATCTCGATATAATAAATTAAAAGAAGTTACACTCCATACATTAGAGCTAATACCAAAATCTTCTTTCAATAGTTTAGATGCAGCAATCACCTCATTCAATATTGCTCCTGAACCTAGTAGTTGAACACTACTATCATCTGTGGCTTGATTATCTATAAGGCAATAGATTCCCCTTAATATCTCTTCCTCAATACCAGCTTTATTAGGTAGAGCAGGGTGTGAATAATTTTCATTCATTAAAGTGATGTAATAATATATATCCTCATTATTAACATACATACGTTTCAAACCATCATGAATAATGACTGCTAATTCATAGGCAAAAGCAGGGTCATAGGAAATACAATTAGGAATTAAATCAGCTTGTATTTGACTATGACCATCCTCATGTTGAAGCCCTTCTCCATTGAGCGTAGTTCTACCCGAAGTTGCACCCAATAAAAAACCTCTCGCTCTTAAATCACCTGCAGCCCATGCCAAATCACCAATTCTCTGGAAACCAAAAATAGAATAGTAAATGTAAAATGGTATCAAAGGATATTGATTATTGGCATAACTAGTTGCTGCTGCTATCCAAGAACTCATGGCACCTGATTCTGTAATGCCTTCTTCAAAAATTTGACCATCTTTTGACTCTTTGTAAAACATTAGCTCATCAGCATCAGGAGGGGTGTACATTTGACCCTTTGGATTCCAAATTCCGTATTGCCTAAACATACCTTCTATACCAAAAGTTCTACCTTCATCTGGTACAATTGGCACAATGCGTTGACCTATTTTTTTATCTTTTAACAATATACTAAGTATTCTCACGAAAGCCATTGTTGTTGAAAATTCACGTTCATCACTATTTTTTAACAACACAGAAAAGGCTTTCAACTCAGGAATGGCCAATTTTTCCTGAGTTGGTTCTCTTTTTGGGAAAAAACCGCCCAAAGCAGCTCTTCGTTCTATCAAATATTGGATCTCAGGACTATCATCCTTGGGCTTATAATATGGTAAATTTTCTTCAATATCTTTGTCTGTAACAGGTATATTAAAACGATCTCTAAACTGTTTTAAACATTCTAAATCCATCTTTTTGGTCTGGTGAGCTGTATTTTTTGCCTCACCAGCTAGACCCATACCATAGCCCTTAACCGTTTTAGCCAAAATAACAGTCGGTTTACCATTTGAATTATTACAAGCTTCATAATAAGCCTCATAAACCTTTTGGGGATCATGTCCTCCACGATTTAAACGCCAAATTTCTTCGTCAGTCATGTTTGCCACTAAATCCAATAACTCTGGGGAGGTACCAAAAAAGTGTTTCCTAACATAAGCACCGTTCTTAGATTTATATGTCTGATAATCTCCATCCAAACATTCTTCCATACGTTTTTTTAAAAGATTATTATTATCTTGTGCCAGCAAATTATCCCAACGACTTCCCCAAATAACTTTGATAACATTCCAACCCGCACCCCTAAAATTGCCTTCTAGTTCTTGTATAATTTTTCCATTTCCTCTAACCGGACCATCAAGCCTTTGTAAATTACAATTGACTACAAAAATTAAATTATCTAAATCATAACGGGATGCTAAGGAAATGGCACCCTGGCTTTCTGGTTCATCCATCTCACCATCACCACAAAATACCCAAACTTTGCGATTTTTATCCTTAACTAACTTACGTGATTCCAAATATTTTAAAAGTCGTGCTTGATATATTCCCATAATTGGTCCTAGACCCATAGATACAGTTGGGAACTGCCAGAAATCAGGCATTAACCAGGGGTGAGGATAGGATGACAATCCATTACCATGAACTTCTTGTCTAAAATTATCTAATTGTTCCTCAGTTAAACGTCCCTCTAAAAAGGCTCTAGCATAAAATCCAGGAGAAGAGTGACCTTGAAAAAATAATAAATCACCTAATTGTTTGTCATTTTGAGCTTTCCAAAAATGATTAAATCCTACTTCATAAAGAGTTGCTGCTGATTGGAATGAAGCAATATGCCCACCTAGTTCGAGGTCTTTTTTACTTGCACGTAACACTATCATGACTGCATTCCAACGAATAATAGAACGAATCTTATGTTCTATCTCTTGATTTCCTGGTATACATTTACCTTTACCTGCTGGAATGGTGTTGACGTAAGACGTTGTTGCAGAAAAAGGTAAAAAAATTCCTGCATCCCGTATATGTTGTACTAATTGTTGTAATATAAAATTAACTCTCTTAGAACCTTCATTTTCAAGTATAGAGTCTATTGCATCAATCCATTCTTTGGTCTCAACTGGATCAACATCATTTGGATTTAAATTATCCATGACTTTGCTACCCATTAGTATTCTCCTAGTCTAAATCTACCTCATCTCATGATACTACAATATAGCTACGGTTTAAATCTTAAATTGGTTTTAATTACATACTGAAATTAATCTGATTGTGATAAACTTGTACTCAATAGTGTTAATTGGGAAGTGAACGATGGCAGGTAATAGCCTAGGACAATTATTCAGGGTAACTACTTTTGGTGAAAGTCACGGACAAGCTTTGGGTTGTATTATCGATGGTTGCCCACCCGGGTTAGCGATTGACAAGGATATGATTCAAAAAGAACTTGATAAGAGGAAACCGGGAACCTCTAAATTTGTTACTCAACGCAGAGAACCAGATCAAGTAGAAATTTTGTCTGGTACATTTGAAGGAAAAACTACTGGAACTCCAATTGCACTAATTATTTTCAATAAGGATCAAAGAAGTAAAGACTATAGCAACATAAAGGAACAATTCCGTCCTGGACATGCAGACTATACCTATTGGATGAAATATGGCATTCGAGATTATAAGGGAGGTGGGAGAAGTTCTGCTAGAGAAACAGTTGCTCGTGTAGCTGCAGGCGCTATTGCAAAAGCTTGGTTAAAACAAAATTACAATTTAAGTATCATTGGTTATATATCTCAAATAGGTGAAAAAATAATTAAATTTGAAGATCAAAAATATATTTCACAAAATCCTTTTTTCATCCCAAATCAGCTACAACTATCTGAAATTGAAGAATATATCGATTCCATTAGAAAGTCTACTGATTCAATAGGTGCAAAATTAAGTCTTACCGCTAAAAATGTTCCTGTTGGTTTAGGCGAACCTGTTTTTGATAAATTAGATGCAGTTATTGCTCATGCAATGATGAGTATTAATGCTGTTAAAGCTGTTGAAATTGGAGATGGTGTCAATGTTGTAACACAGAAAGGTAGTTACCATGGTGATGAAATTAGAAAAGGTGGTTTTCTTAGCAATCACTCAGGAGGAATATTAGGTGGGATTAGCACAGGGCAAGATATATCAGTACATCTGTCTATCAAACCCACATCCAGTATTGCTTTACCAAAAAAATCTATTAATATTGAAGGAAAAGAAGTAGATCTAGTTACCCACGGCCGTCATGATCCATGTGTGGGGTTAAGAGCTGTCCCAATTGCAGAAGCTATGTTGGCGTTAGTGCTTATGGATCAAGTCCTTCTTAACAGAGCACAATGTTCAGATGTAGAAATCATCAATCCAATCAAGTAACATACGAAAGAATTTAATGAAGATTGCTACCTGGAATGTTAATTCTTTAAAAGTAAGATTGCCTCAAATCCTATGTTGGTTACAAGATAACAGTATCGATGTACTTGTATTACAAGAACTAAAACTATCCTCAGAATTCTTTCCAGTAGAAGAGTTTGAAAATATTGGCTATCAAGCAGTTTGGAATGGACAAAAAACTTATAATGGGGTTGCTATTATTAGTCGCATAGATCTACACAATAGTTTATTAGATAATCCTTTTTATAAAGATAAACAAAAGAGGATTATCATAGCTAGCATCAATAATATTCGTATTATCAATGTTTATTGTGTTAATGGTGAAAAAATTGATAGCCCTAAATTTCAATATAAGAGAGAGTGGTTTAGTGCTCTAATAGAACTAGTTAAAAACGAATTAAAAGATAACTCCAATTTAATATTGCTTGGAGATTTTAACATAGCACCAGCAGACCTGGATGTTTACGATCCAAAAACATGGCATGAGAAAGTTCTTTGCTCAAATGAGGAAAGAAAATGGTTTAAAAATCTATTAAATTTGGGTCTTTATGACAGTTTAAGGGAGTTAGATAATACTTCACCTTTATATACTTGGTGGGACTACCGTTCAAATGGATTTAAGCGTAATTTAGGAATGCGAATTGATCATATTTTAATTACAAAAAAAATATTAGAGCATACTGTAGATTTCGGTATTGATATAAATATGAGAGGGATGGAACGCCCAAGCGACCATGCACCTGTATGGATTAAAATCAGACCTATGTCCTAATCTTCCATTCAATTCATAGAGATACATCTTAACTGAAATAATTTTTCCTTTAAAAAATATTTTTTAAACTATTTCCTTATATTTATGTATCAACTTTGAATCATACATATACAACACATAATACAACACATATGTATATTGTAATTATTCAGAAAAACATCCACTTTAGCAACTAATTTTACCCAAAAATAAAATAAACCAAGCGTTTAGGTATTTAAAGCTCAACAGATTTAAATTTATTTTAAAACATAAGTATAATTAACAAATTAGCTTCAAAAAACACCTTATTCAAACTAATATAGTTTTGTCAATATAGCCTATCTTTAAGCTTTGCGGTATAATAGTTCCTTCAAAGTCAAGAAAATAAAACATACCTGAACATGAATGACAGTATGTAGAAATTAAGGGTTTTATAAACTCAATTAATTAAAGAATAAAAATGGAAGAATTTACTAATTTTTGGGCAGTTTGCATTACTCAACTTGAAAAAGAGATGAGTGAGTATCAATTTAATACGTGGATCCCTCTATTAACCACCAGTAAGCAAACAGAAAATTGGTTATTGTTCGCACCTACTCAGTTTATTCTAAACTTAGTTAGAGAAAACTGCTTAGCTAAAATTAACACAATTAAAAATGAAATGAACCCAGATTTTCCCCCTATTATCCTCAAAGTGGGGAAAGGTGACATAAAGGTAATAGATTTAAATCGAAAAAAAAATTCAAAAAATAACACAAATGAATTAACAATTGGTTCTGTTTCTCCCAGTGATGAATTTCCTTCTCAAAAAAATATTAGGTCTCAAGATAATTTGACCCCAGTTGGTAACCTATCGGATAAAAGAAATATTAATACGGGTTACGAACATACGAGATTAAAACCAGATCTAACTTTTGAAAACCTGGTAGTAGGTAAAAGTAACAGAATAGCAGCTAATGTAGGTGCAGCTATTGCTGATGCTATTGGAAAAAAAGACTATAATCCCTTTTTTGTTTATGGGTCAACAGGACTAGGTAAAACTCATTTAGCTCAGGCTGTTGCTAACCGTATATTTTTTCAGGGTATCCATACACGGATTAGATGTATCCATGCTGAAAGATTCATTAATGATTTTATTAAACATGTTAGAAGATCAGATATTGATGGTTTTAAAAAGTCTTATAAAGGATTAGATTTATTAATTCTAGATGATGTACAGTTTATCGCTGGCAAAGAGAGAACAATGGAAGAGTTCTTTTATCTTTTCAATGATATATTGGATAAAGATAAGCAAATTATTTTGACCTCTGATAGATTACCATCAGAAATAGATAAAATGGATAAACGCTTGATATCCCGATTTTCTTGTGGTTTAACCGTGGAAATAGAGCCACCAGAATTAGAAATGAGAGTGGCAATTTTACACAAAAAAGCTGAGTCAGCTAATTTCAGATTACCCGATGATATTGCCTTTTTCATCGCACAAAGTATTAAGTCTAATGTACGGGATTTGGAGGGCGCTCTAAATAGAGTAAAGGCTCATTCTAAATTTGTCAATGAGCCATTAACCATAGATTTAGTAAAATCAGCACTGAAAGACATACTTGCTATCGGTAGTAAACAAATCACTGTTGCTCAAATACAAGAGGTAGTGGCCAACTATTATAATATAAAAGTATCCGATATTAAAGGAAACAAACGCACTAAAAAAATTGTTAGGCCAAGACAGGTGGCTATGTCTCTTGCCAAAGAATTAACCGAACATAGTTTGCCCTTTATTGGGGATGAATTTGGAGGCAAGGATCATACGACAGTAATTCATTCTCATAAAACGATCATGAATCTTCGTACAAAGGATTACGAGTTAGAGCAAGAATACAAGATTTTGATTAATATACTGAATAGCTAAAATTTAGAGAATAGGAAATATGCTATGTTGATATTAGAAACAACACGTTCGGAACTATTAAAACCATTACAAACAATATCTGGTATTATAGAAAGAAGGCATACAATGCCTATTCTATCTAATGTTCTAATTGAAAATAAATCAGGTCAGGTAAGTTTTCTTGGCACTGATTTAGAGATTCAAATGCATACTTTAGGACCTAAAATAAACTTACCCGATTTTGCTTTTACCACGAACGTAAAAAAGTTTTTAGATATTTTGCGAGTCTTACCAGAATCTTCACTGGTACGGCTTGATTTACATGATAATTTATTGACCATTCGCTCTGGAAAAGGTCGGTATAATTTACAAGTACTGCCTGTCAAAGATTTTCCATCAATGAAAGCAGAAAGTGAAGTTAAAATAGCCTTTAGTCTAACGCAAAAAATTTTGCATGAAATGTTTTCATTAATTCAATATGCAATGGCAACTCAAGATATCCGTTATTATCTAATGGGTCTTCTGTTACAAATAGAAAGTAATGAATTAAAAATTGTAGCCACTGATGGGCACAGATTAGCTTACGCTTCACATCCCATGGAGGTTGATTTACCAGATGTAAATGATATTATCATTCCTAGGAAGACAGTTTTGGAACTTTACAAGTTACTCAATTCTCCTGATGAGCTAGTAACAGTACAAATCTTATCGGATAAAATTCGTTTTCTAAGTAAAGAAACAGAAATACTAAGTAAGATTATCAACAGTAAATTTCCAAACTACAAAGCTGTTATTCCTCTAGATAATCATAATATATTTACTATCAATAGGGCACAACTCTTAGGTGCTTTAGAACGTGTTGCCATCTTAGCCAATGAAAAATTAAGAGGTGTAAATTTATTTTTACGCCCTGGAAAATTAACTGTCTCTTGTTCTAATAATGAACAAGAAGAGGCACAAGAAGAGTTGGAAATTTCTTACCAAGGGAGTTCTCTAGATATGGCTTTCAATATTTTATACATATTAGATGTTTTGAGAAGTGTTAATAGTGAGGAAATGGAACTGGCATTTGGGACAGAAAAAAGTTCAGGATTATTTACAATTCCGAATAATGATTGTTTTAAATATGTTGTAATGCCAATGAGAATTTAATTTTATGGTAAAAAATACATGAATCATATAACTAATAGTAATATTAAAAATGAAGAATATGGTGCTGAAAGCATCAAAGTTTTAAAAGGGTTAGAGGCTGTTCGCAAAAGACCTGGGATGTATATCGGGAATACACAGGATGGAACTGGTTTACATCATATGGTTTTTGAAGTTTTAGATAATGCCATTGATGAAGCATTGGCAGGTCATTGCGATCAAATAAGAATTATTATTAATTCTGATAACTCTGTTATTGTTGAAGATAATGGTCGTGGTATTCCAACTGATATCCATCAATCCGAAGGTCGATCTGCTGCAGAAGTTATTATGACAGTTTTGCATGCAGGTGGTAAATTCGATAATAATAGTTATAAAATTTCGGGTGGACTACATGGTGTTGGTGTTTCCGTTGTTAATGCTTTGTCAGATTGGTTAAAATTAACCATCTGCCGTGATGGAAAAGAACATTTTGTAGAATTTGAAAAAGGAAATGTCATACAACCATTAAAAGTTTTAGGTGATTCTAATTATACTGGTACTAGGGTGCATTTTCTGGCTAGTGAAAAAACATTTGGCCAAATCGAGTATCAATTTGACACTTTAGCAAAGAGATTAAGAGAGTTATCTTTTTTAAATAATGGTGTTGCCATAGAACTCATTGATAAACGCACAGGTAGAACTGAAAATTTCTCATTTTCTGGTGGTATTACTGGATTTGTAGAATATATCAATCGTAATAAGAATGCATTACATAATAAAATTTTTTATACAAATGGCGCTAAAGATGATATGGAAGTTGAAGTTGCTATGCAATGGAATGACTCTTATCAAGAAATCATACAATGTTTTACCAATAATATTCCCCAAAGAGATGGTGGCTCGCATTTGACAGCGTTACGTCAGACGATGACCCGTACTATTAACCACTATATTGAAAAAAACTATATCGCCAAAAAAGAAAAAGTTGAAACGACAGGCGATGACATGAGGGAAGGGTTGACTTGTGTTATTTCGGTTAAATTAGCAGATCCAAAATTTAGTTCTCAAACAAAAGATAAATTAGTTTCTAGTGAAATTGGTTCTGTCATATCAGAGGTCGTTGGACAAGCCTTAATAGAATTTTTAGAAGAAAATCCCTCAGAAGCTAAAATAATTTGTGGAAAAATATTTGAAGCAGCAAGAGCAAGAGAAGCCGCAAGAAAAGCAAGGGAAATTACTCGTCGTAAGGGTGTGATGGATGTTTTAGGTCTGCCAGGAAAATTAGCAGACTGTCAAGAAAAAGATCCTGCCTTATCTGAACTATATCTGGTGGAAGGAGATTCTGCTGGTGGTTCTGCAAAAACGGGTAGAGATAGAAAGTTTCAAGCTATCTTACCTTTAAAAGGTAAAATTATTAATGTCGAGAAAGCTAGATTTAACCGTGTTCTTTCAAGTCAAGAAGTTGCTACTCTAATTACAGCTTTAGGATGTGGTATTGGTAGTGAAGAATACAATCCTGAAAAATTGCGTTACCATCGTATTATTATCATGACAGATGCAGATGTAGATGGGGCGCATATTCGAACATTGTTATTAACATTTTTTTATCGCCATATGCCTGAGCTAGTAGAAAGAGGTCATATTTATATTGCCCAACCACCCTTATATAAGGCAACTTATAAGAAGAAAGAAAGATATCTTAAGGATGATTTTGAACTAAATCAATACCTACTAAACTTAGCATTAGACGGTATCAACTTAGAAGTCAATCGAAACCCTTTGTCTCATGAAAAATTTGAGTTAATTGCCAAGAACTATTTAATGGCAAAAATGATTATAGAAAATAATAGTTTTATTGAATCAAAAGTATTAGAGGCTCTCCTATATATAGGAAACTTAGACATTAGCAGTATGGATGCTACTAATCATAGTATAGAAATCTTAAATAATTATCTTAAGGATGATGATATTGAATTAAAAACGGTTAATAATCATGGAGTTTATTCCATCGAAATAGTTAAATATATTTATGGTAACGCAAATGTATCATATTTAACTCAAGTATTTTTAGAGTCACAAGATTATCAAAAAATTAAATATGCAGCCCATCAATTAAATGAAATAAAGGGGGAAATAAGGTTGCTCAATGAAGAAGGTAATGTCTTATTGGAAACTAGTGACTTTTCTCATGGTTTAGAATACCTTTTGAATACGGTTCAAAAAGGATTAAATATTCAAAGATACAAAGGATTGGGAGAAATGAATGCTGGCCAGTTATGGGACACAACTATGAATCCGGAAGTCCGTCGCTTACTCCAAGTAAAAATTGAAGATAGTGTAGTTGCAGATGATATTTTTACCACACTAATGGGTGAAGAGGTAGATGCACGTCGCAAATTTATTGAAGATAATGCGCTTACTGCAACATTAGACATTTAATAAAATGATTTATTTTAAATGATATATTATGTTCAATTCTGCTGATAAAAACCTTACGTTTAATAACTACTGACATTCTTGAAATAAAGGCTTATCTTTACTTTTATTATTTGATTTCTATTAAAGATAATAATTGAGAAAAATTTACATTAGTTTTTTGTTTTAGATGATTTGCTTTTGCTCTGAGAACTTTTTTCGAACAGGAAGGTAGTTTCCTTTTAAACCCCATAACTGCAATGTTGCCATAAGTAGTGGCAGGACATGTCACAATCTCATTTTTAAAAACTTGTCTTAGATCCTGTAAGTTCTTAGAGTAATAAGGATATCCCTGCCACCAGTTAAATACAACAGATCCTTGGGGTGTTAATTTTTGCAAACAATAATCAAAAAAATCAACTGAAACAAACTGGGGTAACATTCCATCAGCATCAAAAATATCAACTAAAATAAGATCAAATTGATCACTTTTCTGTTTGGGTAACCAGTTAAAAGCATCATCAAGAATAATATCAACTATTTTACTTGTTTGATTAAGTTGGAACATTGACCGAGCAATACCTATTATTTTAGGATTAATCTCTACAGCTATTTGTTTAACTTCGGGGAAAAAGGTATCAAACCAACGAACCAATGACCCTGCACCCAGTCCTAGATGTACAACAAAAGTGAATTGATCTAGAAACAAAAGAGAAGCAACCATAGCCTGAGAATACGATAATACCAGCTGACTAGGATCCTTTAAAGACATAGCACTTTGAATAATATCATTCCCTAAATGCAAAGATAAGATTCCATTTTTCTCTGATAAAATAACTTCATCTGACATAACATTTATTTCACTAATTGAATTAATAACTAGAATTTTTGACCTGATTTTTCATCAATAAATAATTACCACCGATAACCAATGTTCCAATAACAACCAGCATAATTGTTGCTAAAACATTCATTTGAGGATCTAACCCTCTGCGAATTTTAGAGAAAATGATCTGTGGTAATGTAACAGATTCTGGACCAGATACAAAAGTAGCAATCACTAGATCATCAAAGGATAAAGTGAACCCCAACATAAAACCCGAGATAATAGCAGGCATGATCATAGGTAGAGTGATAACAAAAAAGATTTTTAATGGCCTTGCACCCAAGTCCATAGCCGCCTCCTCTAAAGAATCATCCAATTCACTTAATCTTGCACGGATGATCACAGTAACATAGGCCATAATCATGGTAGTATGTGCTAACCAAATAGTAAAGAAACCCCTTTCAAATCTAAAATTTTCAAATCCTATGGCTTGGATCACTATTTGGGTTTGAAAAATTAACATCAACATAGATAATCCTGAAATTACTTCAGGCATCATCATCGGTGCATTAACCATACCTGCAAATAAGGTATTTCCCTTAAAAATTTTAATACGTTCTAAAGCATACCCTGCCAACATACCCAAAATAACTGCACTAGCTGAAGATACAATAGCCATTTTTAAAGATAACCATGCTGAACTTAAAATAACCTCATTATGTAATAATTCAAAGTACCACTTAGTTGTAAAACCACCCCAAACAGTTACCATTTTTGAATCATTGAAAGAATAAATAACTAAAATGAAAAGAGGTAAATATAAAAATAAAAGACCAAGTACTAAACAAATTTTCAGAAACCATGAAGAATAGGAATAACCATTTTGACTATGTTTCATTTGGCTTCTCCTGAATGATGCTTATTTTCAGAACGATGATGAATAACTAAAGGAATAATTAAAATGGCTACCATAACAACTGCAACAGCAGATGCTAAAGGCCAATTATTTTGATCAAAGAACGCTTGCCATAACACTTTACCAATCATTAGATTCTCCGATCCTCCCACTAACTCAGGAACCACATATTCCCCTACTACTGGAATAAATACCAACATGGAACCCGCAATCACTCCTGGTTTAGATAAAGGCCATGTAATTTGCGTAAATGTTTTAAAAGGCTTAGCACCTAAATCAGCAGCTGCTTGTCTTAATTTAGGGTCAATTTTTATTAACTGTGTATATAAAGGTAAAATCATAAATGGTAAATAAGTATAAACTAGAACTAAAACTAAAGAAAATTCATTATAAAACATATCCCAGAGGCCAATTGAAATGGTTGTATTTAATACTTTAGAAAGAAATATAGATATATTTTGTAATAATTGGTTGATAATACCATTCATGCTTAATAGTGACATCCATGCATAAACTCTAAGTAAAAAAGAGGTCCAAAAAGGCAACATAACTAATAACAATAAAATGTTACGATATTTAAACCGAACTTTTGTAATCGCATAAGCAATAGGATAACCCATTAATAAACAAAAGAACGTCGTAAGAAGTGCATAATAAACAGAATATATATAAGCCTTAATATAGATATTTTGTCCACTAGTAATTAAGTTTTGTTGACTTAAAAACTGATATAACTGATCAAAATGAACTATTTTTGTAAGAAAGTTAAAAGGATTCAACTCATATAATAAGCTACTAGAAAATTGTTCAAATATTTCCTGATAATTAGTAAAATTAACAAAAATACTTAATTGGTTCAGATCAGTGTTATAAACTACAAGCGAAGTGTAAGGAGGAATCGCAACCTCCTGTACTGAAAAACTAATCTTGAATACAATAATAAAAGGTATTAGAAAAAATAAAATCAACCATAAATACGGAATTAGTACAATTAAATGTTGTTTTACACTTTTGATATCCTCATTCTTCTTACGACCGGAAGATAATAACCATTTCATGTTCTTCTCCAAACTATCTGGTTAGTGCGACAGGCTGATCGCTGTGCCATGCTATGTAGACGGTATCTCCCCAGGTAGGAGGTCTTTCATCTGCCAAATACCATCGAGAAGAAGGAATAGTACTTCTCATAATAAAACCACTATCTAATCTCACATAATAAACAGCAACACTTCCTAAAAAGGCAATTTCTTCTACTACGCCTGATGCCCAATTATAATCTGTTAAATGACTGGGTTTGGTCTTATACATATTCACATCTTCTGGTCTGATACTGACCCAAACTTCCATATTGTCTGGGCCGCCAAGACTATAGGATAAGTAAAAATGGTTATTAAGATGTTCGGAAATAATTTCCATTGAATCTGATTGATCACTAACAACAAACCCATGTAATATGTTGGTGTCACCCAAAAATTGAGCTGTAAAACGACTGTTAGGATATTTATAAATATCAAAAGGTTTACCTACTTGTTGAAATTTACCATCTGACATAACAGCAATACGAGTCGCCATTGTCATGGCTTCCTCTTGATCATGTGTAATCATAACACAGGTCACCGCCACCATTTCGATAGTATTAACCAACTCCAACTGAGTTTGTTTTCTTAAATTTTTATCTAATGCTCCTAAGGGTTCATCCAATAATAAAACTTTGGGCTTTTTCACGAGTGAACGTGCTAAAGCAACACGTTGTTGTTGCCCTCCAGACAATTGATTAGGTTTACGATTAGCGAACTTACTCATTTGTACCAATTTCAACATCTGTGCAGTTCTCTCTTCAATTTCGTCCTTAGATATTTTGTCTTGCTTGAGTCCAAACGCAACATTTTGTTCTACAGTCATATGCGGAAATAACGCATAACTTTGAAACATCATATTAATAGGTCTGTCATAAGGCTTATCTTTAGTAATATCCTTACCATCTAAGATAATTCTCCCAGAAGTTGGCTTTTCGATGCCTGCTAGTATCCTGAGTAAGGTTGACTTCCCACCTCCTGAACTACCTAAAAGAGCAAATATTTCTCCTTGATAAATATCCTGACTAACGTCATCTACAGCATAGTAATCACCAAAGGTTTTGGTCACATTTTGTATTTTTAAAAAAGGAGTATCTTTTTCCAGAACTTTGTCAACGTCATTATTTACCATGTTAATTTACCTTAGTTAAATACTCGTGAACCAAATAACTTTGGACACAAAAGGGAGATTATACTGCTTAAAATCATAAAAAAAAACGTCACTAGTATAAAAATGAAAATTAACTCATAAAACATTACATTGCAAACTAATAATTGCAGCATGTGTCCTTACAACAATAAACTTTTTTCTTAATATTTTTAGCTAAGCTCACTAAAATTTGAGTGAATATTTTTAGAAATGAGGTTCATATCACTATGATGCCTGAAAATACTCAATCAAAGTTGTCATTTAACTGTAAAATCCTTAGAAAATTCTATTGAATAACAGAGTATGACAGTTATATATTTCACCCTCAAAACTAATGACAAGATTTACTCTACCATTAAACCAAATCCCTTATATTATACGTATTGGAAAAGTGGAGCAGTATCTCATACTACTAAAATATTAAAATTTTATCTTCCTAAAAAATGGAAACTTACGATGAAATTGATAGATTATAAATATAAATCTAGATATTTAAAGTATTGTACAAGATCCATCGTATCATCAAAATTTAAGGACACTGAGCTTCCTAATGATTATAATATCAAACGATATTTTGAGATTGGAAATCAAAAATTAAATTTAACTTAATTAATTGACATGTGGAATTACAACTCTATGGATAATACAACTATTAATTCAGATATTTATATAGAAAACGTCAATAGAGATAACAGTATCTCAGCTAGAGAGATGATATGTCATTTTTGTAATGCCGAATTTGATATTGAAAAAGTACATCCAGGAGAGCAAGTCAACTGCCCTCAGTGTCAACAGACATTAATTCGAATAGAAAAAAAACCAATCACAACACCCATAATTTATGGTCTTTTGTCTTTATTGGCTTTCTTCTTCTCTCTTACTTTCCCTTTACTGAATGTGGTAATTCCTATTGTTGAAGATAGAACAAGTATTTCCTTATTAAGGATATTTGAATACTTAAATTCTCAAGGTTTTATATTTCTATCATTTGTCTTTGTCTTATTTGTGTTAATCATACCCTTAATTTTCATTATGGCTACATTGTATGTTTACTGTGGATTATTTTTACAGAAACGATGGGTCAAAATAAAAGAGGTTGCTCATATTTTGGTTAAGTTAAAACCATGGATTATGGTAGACATATTCTGTATCTCGGTTATCGTAGCATTATTTAAAATAAAAGCGCTAGCTGATGTATATTTTGATTATACAATGATTACTATATTTGGATATTCTATATTTTTAGCAAGAACTGTATTATCAATTTCTGACTACTGGCTAAAAGAAAAAATTTTAAATTTAGAAGGTAGTACAACTCAGATTAAAAAACAATCAGCGATAGAGATTAAGCAAGAAGCTAGACTAAAAGTCCATTTATCATGGACATTATTGATCACAGCAGTCATATTTTATATTCCTGCGAATGTCTATCCTATGATGATTACAGATGGGATAAGTTTTTATTATTCCAGTACAATATTGGAAGGAATTATACAAATTTGGGATTTAGGAGATTATGTTATTTCTACTGTAATATTTGTAGCAAGTTTTTTGATTCCAATTACTAAGATTTTTATCCTATTCATCATATTATTGGCAATAAGTTATAAAAGAGCTCTCTCACCAGGAAATTTAACAAAATGTTATGTTGTAATAGAAAAAATAGGGAGATGGTCCATGATCGATGTTTTTGTTATCACGCTAATGACATCTCTTTTCACATCCCCAATAATTTGCATTCTACCAGGTTTAGCAATTATTTACTTTTGTCTTGTAGTTATAATAACAATGTTAGCTACAAATATTATTGATACTCGTTTATTATGGGTAGATAGTCAGAATAAGCAGTATGAGATGGACTAAATATGACAGTTAAAAACTCTAAAATTTCGATGATATCGGTGGTATGGTTTATCCCCGTCGTGGCGATTATAACTGGAATTTGGCTTTCATATGATTACTATAAATCTTTGGGAGAGTCAGTGACCCTATATATTTCCAATGCAAATGGTTTGAAAGTTAACAATACAGTTCTGAAAGTTTTAAACGTAGAGGTAGGTAAAATTAAAAGTATGAAATTAACACCAGATAGTAAAAGTGTCATCATGAAAGCATATATTAATAGTGATAATAAACAATTACTTGCAGAAGATGCCCAATATTGGGTAGTAAAACCCATCATTGCCAAAGGTGGCGTATCGGGGCTATCCACTCTTATTTCAGGTTCTTACATTGAAATTATGCCAGGTATGAGTAAAACTAAAAAAAATGAATTTATTGTTTACGATAGACCTCCTTTAATGTCTTATCAAAGTCAAGGCAGTATTGTTAAATTAATAGGAAAAGATAATGGTACATTATTAGGTGCTGGTAGTGCTATTCTTTATAAGGGTATCCATGTAGGTACTGTTGAACACTCTTATTTCGATCCAATAACTAAAACGACACATTATCAAATTTTTATCTCTTCTCCTAATGACGAATTGTTAGGTAAAAATATTAATTTTTGGATTACCTTTGGTATCTCATTAGATGGTAGAGGTGGTGAAATAAAAATTAAAGGTTTGAACTTTGATAATCTAGTTGGATCGATTTCTTTTAGTGAACCGAAAGGTATGGATAAAGGTGACCCTATTGATGAAGACTATGAATTTCCTTTATACTCCGATGAATCTGAAATTCCTATAAATGTTCCAAATAATACGATTTATTTAGTTGGTTTTTTCAATCAGGATATTAGGAATTTGATCGCTGGCTCCTCAGTTGAATACAAAGGCATTAAAGTTGGTGAAGTAATAAAAGCTCCTTATTATGCAGGTAGTGATAAGAAAAATATGTTTAAAACAAAAGAAATTCCAGTTCTATTTTATATCAATCCTGATGTGTTAGATGCTGAATATAAAACTTTAAAACAAGAATTAATACAGGCTATCCAAAATGGTCTAGTGGCTACAATTAATTCAGATAGCTTAATCACTGGGGAAAAGTATGTCTATCTATATGAAAAAACGGCTACCGATCACCCTGTATATCCACGAAAACAATATCAAAAATATCCCGTCATACCTACCACACTCTCAGGTGTTGATAGTCTACTAGAAAACATTAATCTGGTATTGATGAAAATTCAAAATTTACCTTTAGAAAAAACAGTTAATAAATTAAATAAGAATTTAGATGAATTAAAATTCACTTTAAGTTTCATAAAGAATATTACCTCTGATTTAGATAGTGGTAAATTCATTGACAATCTAAATAATACAATCAAAGAACTTGATAAAACTCTCAAGAGTATTTCTCCGAGTTCTAAAATTTATAAAGATTTAAATAATTTGATACAAAATTTGGATCAGATATCTCGTAAGATAAATGAGAAGCCTAACTCTTTATTATTTAACTACAACAAAAAAGATCCTATCCCTAAGGCGACAGTACAATGAAACGTTATATTATTACATTTTGTCTAATATTTTTTTTGAATGCTTGTGCTTCTAAAGCAAATACACAATATTACTATTTACCAAATAGTAATTTCATACCCCCATTGAAAATAAATAATGTAATCGAAATAACAGTTCAAGTAGCTGACCATTTATCTTCACCTTCTATTGTAATCGGAGACAAAAGATTTCACTCAATCCATTTCACAACTAATCACTTATGGGCAGAAAATTTAGCAAAATCTATTCAAAATAATATTTCTAATAAACTTAATCAGTTAGGTAAAAATAATGATAATGCTTTTTCTATTTATTCTGACACAAATAGTTTAGAAAAATTAGAAATTATTATTGAAAAGTTTCAAGGTAATTTGGACGGAACGGCAGAGGTAGTTGGATATGCTAATTTACTTGATAATCAACATAATATTAAAAAATCTCTTGCATTTAAAGAAACAGCTTTACAAAGTTTTGATGGTTATCAAGGCATGTTGGAAGCACTAGATAACGCACTTAGCAAGGTAGCAAACAAAATCTATATATTTTTTGAAGGAGTAAGTTAGCGTAATTGTTATTCCAACAATTGACTTAAAAAAATAGTCAGTGTGTCAGTAATCAATAGGTAAGTATTCTAACGAGGTTCAATGGATAAAACTACTATTTTTTAGATAATCAAACGGAAAAATGAAATTGTACGATTATCTCTGGTTGATTTAAATATTGCTTTTGTCAAAAATCTAGTCAATTTAGATACACCATTACAAGGAATAATTATATTATGAAAATCTAGCTAAATAGTAGTATTCAAAATTTATATGCCAATCAGATATTCATTAAGTTTGGGTCTAAACTATGTTACCATTGAGATAATATTTGTTACCCGTACAAATTTAGTCAAGGAGAGCTTTCAGGGTATTTCTTAAATAAATAATCTCGAAACTAACACTAATAATGGGTTGGGTAGCTAATCGGAGGTAAACGATACAAAGTAGGAGTTGGCATCACTAGAAAACTGAAAGATTATGCTTTTAAAATTAAGTTAATATGTATATACGTAGGATGTGATGGAATTCTGTCAGGTATGAATATTAATACCAAACTATTTATCAAAAAGTATTGATATCTCAATAATTGCTTGAAGTAATATATATTCAAGAAGGTATTATGTCGATCAGAAGAGTAGGGCAATGAACACTATTATGGATAGAGCGATAGATGAGGATACATTAGATTTGATAAGTCTCAAAAGTTGGCTGATTCTTTCTTATTAATTAAGAATAAGGGTTAATAGAATATGAATTTGATTTTAGTAAGTGGGGTCTCTGGTTCCGGTAAATCCATTGCACTAACAGCTCTAGAAGATTTAGGTTTTTATTGTGTAGATAATCTACCTTCCGAGTTATTAGAAAATCTAGTTAATTGGCATCGACAGCAAGGAATGGTGGATAAGTTGGCTGTTAGTATTGATTCTCGTTCTAAAACTAAGTTTCACGAACTAAATAATATTTTAGCTCAGATCAATCATGAACAAGATATCCTAAATATTTTATTTTTCGATGCTTGTGATGATATTTTAATGAAACGATATTCAGAAACACGCAGATCTCATCCTTTACAAGACAATCATCACTCACTAAAAGATGCCATTCAGGAAGAAAGAACATTATTAAGACCAATCCGTGAAGAGTCACTAATTTTAGATACCTCTTATATGCAAGTACAAGATTTAAGAAAATGGATACAAGACTGGGTAGGTTTAACAGGTAAGCCTTTTCATTTAATTTTTGAATCTTTTGGTTTTAAATTTGGCACACCACTAGATGCTGATTATATCTTTGATATACGTTGCTTGCCTAACCCCTATTACTCTATCAGTTTTAGAAACTTGGTCGGATGTGATGATAGAATTAAAGATTTTTTCCAACAATTTCCAGAAGTTGATAAGATGATCAAAAATATTAACAACTTCCTTGATAGTTGGATACCCTCCTTTAAAAATACTACTCGAACTACGTTGAAAGTTGCTATTGGATGTACAGGTGGGATTCATCGTTCTGTATATGTGGTCGAACAGTTAGCTAAATATTTTGATCAGCAATATTCGGTTTTAGTTCGGCATAGACAATTGGATTATAAATAATTATGTGTATACAATGGTTTCCTGGTCATATGTATCGATCCAAAAAAGCGATACAAAATCGTTTAAAAAGTATTGATATAGTGATTGAAGTTCTGGATGCAAGATTGCCCGCCTCTTCAATTAGTCCTTTATTAGCAAATCTTTCTCAAAATAAAGCTAAATTAAAGTTGTTAAATAAAGCTGATTTAGCCGATGCATCTGTTACACAAAAATGGTTAGATTATTTTAATGCCCAAGCAGATACAAAAGCATTGGCAATTACTTCCAACCATACATCTAAAAATAAATTAATTATTGAACAAAGTAAAAATTTAGTACCTAATCGTAGAAGTATGGATAAACCTTTGCGTATAATGATTTGTGGCGTACCTAATGTTGGTAAATCTTCTTTAATCAATAACTTATTAGGTAGAAAAGTGACAAAAACAGGCAATGAAGCAGGCATCACCAAAGATGAACAACACCTTGTACTGACTGATGATATATGGTTGTATGATACACCAGGTATGCTATGGGAAAAGATTATTATTCCTGAAAGTGGTTATCGACTAGCTACAGCTGGCTCAGTAGGGAAAAATGCCTATAATGATGAAGAAGTAGCTTTACATTTATTGGATTACTTAAAAACTAACTACTTACAAAAATTATCATCTAGATATAAATTAGATAATTTAGATATCAATATGCCTAGTGATGAACTTCTCACCTTATTAGCCAAAAAAAGAGGAACCATTTTATCTAAAGGTTGCATTGACTACCAAAAAATTTCTGAGATGGTTATTCAAGATTTTAGAACTGGTCGAATGGGTAGAATTTCTTTAGAAAAGCCTGAGGAATGGTTAATTTGGCAAAATTCGGCCTTGCAAAGAGAAGAAGAACGTAACTCCAAGAAAAAGATAAAAAAATCTTGATTAAACCAACTATAGTAATAACTTAGGAAGTGGTTTTCACAGAACCATAAAAACCTTTAAAACAATAAGCTCTAATCCATAAGATATAAATATCATTTTTGATGTTAGCTAACTTCCCTATATATAAGTAACAGTTCCTAGATTATTAACTTAAATTTATCTACTAGACTGACATAATGCTAAGACGTGTTTAATAAGTAGATAAATATGGCTACTATCTCTATTGAATTCACCAATAATAATATTCCATACTATTGATTAATATGTTAAAATAGCTACCGTATGAAAGCTCGTAAATATAGAATCTATCTTAATAGCGAACAGAAAGTTTTTATTGTTAAAACTTTTGATTATATACTCAAAGTATACGGTTTAGTGTGGATGGACAAAATTAAACATTATGAGTCAAAAGAAAGTATTAGCATTAAATGTCGATCTCCAGCGCCAGTTCAATATTATAAGATTGAGTGTTCTTTTCTGACAGAAGCAGACGGCTTAGTATTTTTTAATATTCAATATTTTAAGCAAACTTATCGAAAATTCTTTTTAGGATTAATTCAATATCTGATTGATAATTTAGGTAATAAAGTCTGTCATTCTAGACATCTTAAACTGTCACTTGACCGATTGGGCATAGAACAAAGAAAATTCTCTAGAAAAAGACAGAAATCCAATAACAAAGATAAACAAAGAATTATATTAACTAAACATTATGAAAGAACTTCCAACAGTCTTAATGACTTTTTACAAAAGCGTTCAAGTAAACTAGCTCATGATGATCAAATCACTGGTTTTGCTATTGAAAACTTATCTTTCAAAGGGATGATAAAAAATAAACGACTATCTTTTCGTATTGTAGATAGTGGTTGGTATGAATTGATTATTACTCATTTGAGACATAAGTGTAAAGAGCTAGGAAAAAATATGATCAACCTTGGCGTATGTCGTAGATACTACGACATACATGGGAAGCTCCCTTGTTGCTAAACTATTTAGTAAAAATAGTGTGAAAGCGAAAAGTACATAAAGATATCCAATATGGGTCGTATGAAGTTCGCTCTATAGCTTTTGCTTAGAGTAAGTGAGTTACTATGTCAAAAATGATTGAGGATATTACTAATTAAGCAATATGGATAACATGTTTTCTAGACAAGAAGCGATGATTGAAGCTGCTTTATTGACAGCAGATGAGTATTTAACAGAACAAGAGCTTCAAAATTTATTTGATCCTTTATTAACTGAGATGCAATTACGTAGGATATTAGATAGCTTACAACATAGGTGGGAAAATAGGGGGTTGAAGTTAATTAATCAGCAAAATTACTGGAGATTTATGATCGAAGCTGATTTTTTTGAAAGTATCCCACACCTTCAAGAAGAAAAAAATCCAAAATATTCAAAAGCAGTATTAGAAACTTTAGCTATTATCGCATATAAGCAACCAATCACTCGCTCTGAAATTGAAGAGATTCGTGGCGTGGGTGTTTCTACTTCAGTAATAAAAATTTTGATGGAAAGGGGTTGGATTAATGTTTGTGGATATAAAGAATCTATTGGAAAACCAGCATTATTAGCAACAAGTCAACAATTTTTACTTGATTTTCGATTAAACTCATTAAAGGATTTACCACCTTTAGAGGAATTAGAAAAATTAATTGACCATCAAACAGAATGTTAGGAGGATATATGAATAATCAGATGAAAGAATTAACATTAAGAGGAATTATATTAGGATTTTTAATAACTCTTATTTTTATGGCTGCAAATCTATACTTAGGTCTTAAAGTTGGTATGACTGTTGCATCTTCTATTCCTGCGGCTGTAATTTCCATGGCAGTTTTAAGACATTTTAAGGACAGTAATATCTTAGAAAATAACTTAGTACAAACACAGGCATCTGCTGCAGGTACTTTATCTTGCATCATTTTTACTTTACCCTCCTTGATATTAATTGGATATTGGAATGATTTTAATTATTGGCAAACTTTTTTCATTTCTATTAGTGGTGGTATTTTAGGTGTTCTATTAACTATTCCATTAAGAAAGGTATTAGTAGTACAAAGTGAGTTGCCTTATCCAGAAGGTATTGCAGCCGCTGAAATATTAAAAGCAGGAGAAAGTGGAGAAGAGGGCAAAAATATCCATTATATTGGAATTGGTGGTATTCTATCATCAGCCATATCCTTTATCACAAGCGGATTAAAATTACTTACTGATTCTGCTTCTTATTGGTTTAAAATTAAATACTCAATTTTTCAGTTACCCTTTGGTTTTTCTTTAGCATTAGTTGGAGCAGGTTATTTGATTGGTATAGGTGTTGCAATTGTTATGATGTTGGGAACTTTAATTAACTGGAGTTTAATTGTACCAATATTAACCTATTTTAACCCTATGGATGTTAATCAATATTCAACTATAGAAGCATATGCAACAGAAATTTGGAGTACTCGAGTTCGAATAATGGGCGTTGGTATGATTGGAATTGGGGCAGTTTGGACTTTATGCACACTATTTATACCGACCTTAAAGAGTATTAAAATTTCTTTTAAAAATCCATTCTCTAATATTCATACCAATGGTAATGATAATGATAGAGATATTACCCCTATATATATGATACTATTATTTATTTTACTAACATCAATCCTTTTATTAAACTTTTATCACATTATTGCACCATTAAATTTGTCATTTTTTTGGACAATTGGTTTAATCTTAATTGTTGTGTTTTTATCAGTTATAGTGGGATTTTTAATCTCTGCTACCTGTGGTTATATGGCAGGAATTCTAGGATCTTCTTCCAGTCCAATTTCTAGTATTGCAATTCTATCGGTATTAATCATCTCATTGACCTTATTTTCAATTACAAAATTTAGTGTCGAATTATCTGACCCTAACTTAAAATCATTCTTTGTTGCTTTATCTTTGTTAGCTGCTTCTGTTGTCGTTAGTGTAGCAGGAATTGCCAATGATAATTTACAAGACTTAAAAACAGGTCAATTAGTTGGTGCAACGCCAGCCAATCAACAATGGGTTTTAATGATCGGATGTCTTGCTGGTGCATTAATACTAGCGCCTGTATTAAATATATTATTTTTTGCCTACGGGTTTCATGGAGTAATGCCAAGAGCAGGAATGGATCCCAATGCAGTCTTAAATGCACCACAAGCAAATTTAATGGCTGTTTTAGCTGAAGGGTTATTTTCTCATAATATAAATTGGAAGGATCTAAAGATAGGTATAATTGTTGGCCTAGGAGTAATTATTTTGGATAAATTATTAAGAACTATCAGTAACGGAAAATATTCTTTCCCTCCTTTGGCTTTTGGTATGGGTATTTACTTACCACCTAGTGTAAATGTCCCCATATTTTTTGGAGCTTTTTTAGCCTGGTTAGTTCGACGTAAAATTACTGATGGCAAAAAATATGAAATAGTCAATAAAAAAGGAACATTATTTGCTTCTGGCCTGATTGTTGGTGAAAGCTTGATGGGTATTGTAGTCGCTTTAGCTATTTTGATTTCTGTTTATAGTGGAGGAAGTTCAACACCTTTTGCTTTACAATTGTGGAGCTCAAATACAAGCAGTATCCTAACTTTTATTGTATTCTTTTCAGTCTTGGCTTATTTTTACCGTAAGATCACCAAATAATAGTACATTATCCTATTGATAATGTATTAAAAGTATAATACAATCGCAGACTTGTTTGTTTTAATTTTTTTCAAGAAAAAACCTTGCCTTCTGTATCGCATGTACAGAAGGCTTGATAGCCATAAGGAGATTACATGCGTCATTATGAAATTGTTTTTATAGTACACCCTGATCAAAGTGAACAGGTTCCTGCCATGATTGAAAAGTACAAAGCCTTGGTTACCGATTCAAAGGGAATCTTTCATAGACTTGAGGATTGGGGTCGTCGTCAATTAGCTTATCCTGTTAATAAACTACACAAGGCTCATTATGTTTTAATGAACGTAGAGTGCGAGCCTTCGGTGATTGAAGAGATTGAAACTGCATTTAAATTTAATGATGCGGTTTTAAGACATCTAACATCTAAATTAGACCATGCCGTATCTGCTCCCTCTCCTATGATGAAGGAGGAAAAATCTAAAAACTTATTGGCTACAAACTAGAAAAGTGATCTAAATTGAAAGCAATTATTAATCAACTTGAGTTAATTGCTAAGATATTGAGAATAATAGATTTTAAGATATCACTGACTGGAAAACCAATTTTGACCATACTTTTAAGTCACACATCTGAACAGATAGAAGATGGGCAATTAAGACAAGTTACTTTAAATATTGTGGCAAAAATAGTAGGAAATGACGCGTTGGTATACAAAGATAAAATTCATAAAATGATTTTAGCTAAGGGTTTTTTAAAAACACCTAAGTTAGGATTTAAGAATGTAGTTTTTCATATCAACCACATAACAGAATTTAACCATAAAGGTATTGAAAATGGCACAAAATAATATGTTCAAAAGAAAAAAATACTGTAGATTTAGTGCAGAAGGTATTAAACATGTTGATTATAAGGATGTAGATTTGTTGAAAGACTTTATTGCTGAAAATGGAAAAATTATTCCTTCAAGAATCACTGGCACTAAAGCAAGATATCAACGTCAATTATCAGTGGCAATAAAACGTGCTAGATTCCTAGCACTGCTACCTTATACTGATCAACATAAATAAGAGGGGGTTAATCATGCAAGTTATTCTTTTGGAAAAAGTGGGTGATTTAGGTGATTTAGGTGATATTCTAGAAGTAAAAAACGGATATGCACGCAATTATTTGATTCCTAAAGGAAAAGCAAAAAGAGCAAGTCAAGAAAATATTGCTGATTTTGAACAAAGAAAAGCAGGGTTGATAGCAAAGCAAGAAGCAATTATCAAAGAAGCTCATGAGAAAAGAAATAAAGTAGATGGGCAAACATATCAAGTCCAGCAAAAAGCAGGTATTGATGGGCGTTTATTTGGTTCTGTAACTGCTATTGATATTGCAAAAATATTAAACGAACTAGGCGTACCGACTGAACGTTCTAGTATCCGTTTACCGCATGGTCCACTTAAAGCATTAGGCGAGTATAATATTGAAATTGCCTATCACCATGATGCAGTAGCAGTGATTAAATTAGTTGTAGAACCTCAAGTAGATTAGTCCGAATGTTTACATAAAATAAAGAAGCTGTCCTAAAGACAGCTTTTTTTTGTCCTAATTTAACTCAGATTATGTATAATGTACCTGTTTAATTAAATGAATAGAAAAATGAAAAAGTACTTATTTTATTTGTTATGGTTGGTAGCAGGGTGTACTTCTGATTATCAAATAGAAACAGAACAAAAACAGGTTAAATTGACGCCTATACAGGATGATGTTTGTCCTGATATCAATTGCTTCAACAATAAAATGATTAGTAAAGGAGTTGCAACACAATCACAATTAGAATACTTTTTTAACCGAGTTAATTATAAAGACAGCATTATAAGAGTAATGAATAAACCAGGGACATCAAATCCATGGTATATTTTTAAGAAAAATAATGTTTCAAGTATAACAATTCGACAAGGTATTAATTTTTATAATAAAAATAAATTAGTGATTAATACTGTATCGAAAAAAACAGGGGTACCACCTGAATATATCTTAGCTATCTTAGGAATGGAAACACGTTATGGTATGATGATGGGGCATGAGAACGTTGCAGATTCATTATATACTTTAGCCTTTTATTATCCAAGAAGAGCGCGTTTGTTTCAAAAAGAACTGGAAGAGTTTTTCTTGATGAGTCAAGAAGCGAATCGAGATCCCTTCACATATAAAGGTAGTTTTGCTGGAGCTATGGGTTACCCACAATTTATGCCTTCTAGCTATCGTAAATGGGCAGTCAGTTATTCTGGGAATGATTTCCCTGATATATGGCACAAAGAGGAAGATGCAATTGCTTCTATCGGTAACTATCTTCAACAACATGGATGGCAAAGAGGAGAAGGTGTTTATTATCCAGTATCTCTTAATATCAATCCTCAATTACAAACAATTATTACTGAAGAAACCAGTTTAAAATACAGTGTTGGTGACTTAAAATCCAAAGGAGTTAATTTCTTTAACAAATTGCCGGATAATTTAAAAGTTGTTCTATTTAAGTTAGAAACTTCTCCAGGTAGTGATAGTTATTTTGTTGGTTTAAATAATTTTTATACTATCTGGAAATATAATAACAGTCATTTATATGTAATGGCAATTGAACAAATCGCTCAAGGTATTCGCAAAGGTATCTATTAATGGCTTACCAAGTATTAGCTAGAAAGTTTCGTCCTAAAAAATTTGTAGATTTAGTTGGACAAGAACATGTTACACAGACACTATTAAATTCTGTCCAACAATCTCGATTGCATCATGCTTATTTACTGACCGGAACTAGAGGGGTTGGTAAAACAACTATTGCACGAATTTTGGCTAAAAGTTTAAATTGTGATAACCCTGTTAATGGTGAACCATGTGGTCAATGTGATGCTTGCATTTGTATTGATGAAGGACGATTTGTTGATTTATTAGAAATAGATGCAGCCTCTAATACGGGAATTGATAATATTCGAGAAGTTTTAGAGAATGCTCAATATATGCCTACTGTCGGTAAATTTAAAGTTTATATCATTGATGAAGTACATATGCTCTCAAAAAGTGCTTTTAATGCAATGCTAAAAACATTAGAGGAACCTCCCCCTCATGTTAAGTTCATTTTAGCAACTACTGATCCACATAAAGTTCCGATTACTATTCTAAGTCGTTGTTTACAATTTGTGTTAAAAAATCTAAATTTGGATCAAATTTTCGATTACTTAAAATATGTTTTAAGTGAAGAAAACATTGCATATGAAGAACCTAGTCTTTATTTAATTGCAAAAGCTGCTAATGGATCCATGCGGGATGCTCTAAGTTTATTGGATCAATCAATAGCACTGGCAAATCATCAACTAACTACAGAGGTAGTACAAAAAATGTTGGGTGTGGTTGATCAAGATTTTTTGTATGATATTTTCTTAGCATTGAATGCAGACAATAAAACAGAACTCTATACAAAAATTAATCAATTGTTATATCAATCTGTGGGATTCAGTGCCCTTTTGGATGAGATGGCGTTAATCTTAAAGGATCTTGCGACTGCCAAATTGTTTTCCTTAGATTTACATCCTGAAAATGAAAAATTTAGCATACTAGCTAATGTTTTATCAGATGAAGAAATTCAAATTTACTATCAAACAATTATTAATGGTAAAAAAGATCAGGTGATTGCACCAGATGAATATACTGGTTTCTTGATGACCATTATGAGGATATTATCATTTAGACCTTATTTTTTTAAAGATAAAAGTCAAAATATTGCTACAATATCAGATAACGATCGTTTAAAAAAAAAAATAAATTATGAGAATAATGATTTAATAAAAAAAACTGTCCCAAAACAAGCTATATTAAATCAATCATTTGATGAAATTTCTCAAGAAGTCAAAAAAAATCACGTTAATAATCATTTAACTAGTAATAATATTGTCATTAGTGTAGATGATTGGTATAGGTATATACAAAAAGTTAATAAGAAAATTGGCACTTATATAATTTTAACGAAACAACTAGCATTAGTTGGAACAAATAATCAAGGTGTTATTTGTGCTATACAAAATGAAAATGATTTTGGTAGAGAGATATTGATTGCAGGGAAAAAAAATATTGAAAAAACTTTTATGAATTTATTTAATCTTCAAGTAACATGGCAACCATGGACTGATAATTTAATCCCATACCACTCTCTAAAAAAAATACATGATTCTGAAATGGAAAAAAAAGGTTTAGAATATTTACATTCAGACAAGGTAGCAAATAAATTGAAAGAATTATTTAAAGGTGAATGGGATGCTCAAAGCATCCGATTTAAAAATATTGATTAACTAAGGAGTAAATTATGTTTGGAAAAGCAGGTTTAGGAAATTTGATGAAGCAAGCTCAGCAAATGCAAAATAACATGAAAAGGGCACAAGAAGAATTGGCAAATATAGAAGTTCAAGGTGAAGCCGGTGCTGGTGCAATTAAAATTATTGCCAGTTGCAATCATGCTGTAAAGCGTGTCATTATCGAAGATAATAGTTTATTAGATGATAAAGAAATGTTAGAGGATCTGATTGTTGCAGCAATGAATGATACTAACAATAAAATTGAAAGTACAACAAAAGAAAAAATGGGTGCATTTACGAATGGTTTAAATTTACCACCTGGTATGGATCGCTTATTTGGATAAAATGTTATAAACTTCATCATTAATTGATAACCATTTGCATAGATTACGGCAAATTGTTCTATTTTAATTGGATTGATTAAACATGAATGCTTTTGATGAATTAGCTCAAGCACTTGAGATTCTACCTAGTATTGGAACAAAATCTGCAAAAAGAATTGCCTATCATTTACTGCAACACAACAGAGAAGGTACTAAACATTTAATCAAATGTTTAGAAAATGCCTTAAAACAAATCAAACATTGCCATCTTTGTAATACATTTTGTGAAAATGATATTTGTGACCTGTGTGCTGACCAAACAAGAGATCAATCCCAATTAATGGTGGTACAAATGCCTTTAGATGTTTCTATTATAGAGTCTGCAAATTGCCATAAAGGTCTGTATTTTGTTCTGATGGGTAGTATACAACCTTTACAAAATATGGATTTAAATTCAATTGCGATTAAAAAACTACTAAATAGACTATATGAAGGTAATGTTAAAGAAATCATTATTGCCACTAATTGTAATGCGGAAGGAGAGGTAACTGCTCTGGTTTTACAAGAAATACTAAAGAAATTACCTTTTAAGGTAACACGCTTAGCAAGAGGTATGCCTTTAGGAAGTGAATTAGAGTACACTGACTTAGGTACTTTGGCTCAATCTTTCTATGAAAGAACACCAGTATAGAAAAGGAAAAATGATGAAGTTGTATGTTTATGAGCACTGTCCATATTGTATTAAAGCAAGAATGATTTTAGGTTTTAAAAAAATTCATTTTACTTTAAAGTATTTATTAAATGATGAAGAAAAATTTTTACTAGATTTAGTAGGGACTAAAGTGGTGCCTGTACTAGAAAAAGATGATGGTACTGCCATGACTGAGAGTCTAGATATCATTGATTATATTGATAATTTAGACAATCCTATCATTTTGGGAAAACAGGATTTTAGGATACAACAATGGTTATTAACTTTGGGTGATAATTGGCCCAAATTATCACGCCCTCATTATGTATTAGCGCCATTCCCAGAATTTAAAACCCAAAAAGCAATCGACTATTTTACCAGAAAAAAAGAGTCCAACTTAGAAGTTTCTTTTGAGGAGTTAAGAAAACATAGTACTAAATATATAGCACATATCAATAAATGCTTAGTCAATCTAGAAACTTTGATAGAAAATGATTGTGCTGTTAATGGTATCTTATCCTTAGATGATTTTCACTTATTCCCAGAGCTAAGAAATATGACTCTATTTAAAGGTATTAGATTTCCAAATAAAGTTTTAGCATATGTAAGAAATCTATCCGATTTAAGCCAAATCCCTTTGTTATATGATTATTCTTTATAAGCATACTCCTGTGAGCGTAATATAATGTATAAAACAAAATTGATAAACAATCTATCCCATTATTTTTAATAAAACAGTTGAAAAAAAATAAAAAATAAAGATAATAATTATTATTACCATTTTTTATTATTAGTGATAATTATATTATTTCTATGACTTCAAATACTTAACGTAGGAAAATAGCTTGCAAAAATTATATTATAATATCTGTGCCTGGGTACTTGTTACGATTGTGCATTTGATCTCTATATTTTTATTAATGTTCATCAGTAATACACCAAAATTCAAACAGGAATTGATTCTTGAGTTAGTTGATATAAATAATTTAACTGGGAAAAGTAATAATATAAATAATAATAGACAAAATAAATCTATTAATAATGACAATCAACATAAACTTCAACCTAGCAAACCAGTACAGAAAAAAATTGAAAAAAAACCTCGTGAAAGAATGCTATCAGCAGATGACCCAAACTCTCAATTTCACACTATAGAAAACTCTGATAAAGTAAAACCGACCAATAAAAAAACAGATAATAATCATCATCACAAAATAACAGCAGATGCTGCAGTGACTGCTTCAGGCAAAAATAATGCTTTAGAGATTCAATCAAATAGTAACAATATAATAAAAAATAATTTAAATACTAAAATGATCAATCAACAACCTGACTATAATAAGAAATCTAAGCCTCCTTATCCATTACAGGCCAGAAGAATGGGGGTAGAAGGAACTGTAATTCTTGGCGTAAATATTTCAGAAACTGGTAGTGTTGAAAATATCAGAATAGTTAGGAGCAGTGGCTCTCCTGAATTAGACAGATCTGCCCTAAATACATATAAAAAAGAAAAATTTATACCTCGGATTGAAAATAATATTCCTAAAAAATCATATATAGAATTTGGTGTTAATTTCCGCTTAGAAGATTAGTCATCGTATATCACCTCAAATTACCACTAATGAAATACAATTCATCATTTTTAAAAACGAATTTAATTCTATTGGATCAGAGAAAGAAAGAATTATATTTCCTTCTGTTCTATTCACTTAACAACCTTATTACTTGTACAGAATTTATTGTATTTTTTATATTCAATATTAGCTATCTAGTCACTTTATAATACTATCATTAACCATAAAATGAATAATTGTTTTTTATTGTTATAGTGAACTATAAACAAGATAAATTGACTAATATGGTGACCAACATGTTATAATGCTCGGCATTAATGTTGATCATCGAGGCCAACACAAATTTGTATAGTTTTAAATTCTATTGATACTTTACGTCTGGAGGAAATAAAATGAGAAATTTATTAAAAGTAATGGCTATGTCAATGGCATTTTTTACAGTTTCCAATATCCAAGCAGAAGGAATTGAAGATTTCCTAGAAAATCTACAAAAAGAACTTCAAAAACAGTCCGGTGGTCCTCAACAAGCACAATCTGCGGGAGTCATTGAAGATTTCTTAGAAAATCTACAAAAAGAGCTTCAAAAACAGTCCGGTGGTCCTCAACAAGCACAATCTGCAGGAGTCATTGAAGATTTCTTAGAAAATCTACAAAAAGAGCTTCAAAAACAGTCCGGTGGTCCTCAACAAGCACAATCTGCAGGGATCACTGAAGATTTATTAGACAATCTACAAAGAGAACTTCAAAAGCAGTCTGGTGGTTCTCAATCAGCACAGTCCTCTTAAAGTTTATTTACCTTATAAAAAAACCATCTGTATCCTAGTGACAGATGGTTTTTTATTCATTTTTATGAAAATGAGTTAGAATAGTGGATTATAAATAGTAACTCATATTACTCGTATATGTTAATTGATTTCTTTTTTGAACTAAGAAGAGTAAAAATCCCCGTTTCAATAAGGGAATGGTTAGATCTAATCAAGGCTCTAGAACAACATATTATATTCGCCTCAATAGATGATTTTTATCAAATATCAAGATTAATTTTGATTAAAAATGAAAAATATTATGATAAATTCGATCAAGTATTTGCTTATTATTTTGAGGGGGTTGCACAGATTGATCTTGATATTGAATCTTTCAATATTCCAAAAGAATGGTTAGTAAAACAACTAGAAAAATACTTTACCCCTCAAGAGCTGGAAAATATTAAATCTCAAGGTGATCTGAACAAATTAATGGAATTATTTAAACAACGTTTACGAGAACAAAAAAAAAGACACCAAGGTGGTAATAAATGGATTGGAACAGCAGGAATATCTCCTTTTGGTGCTTTTGGCTATAATCCAGAAGGTTTTAGGATTGATCAATTTAAATCAAACCATAGAAAAGCAATTAAAGTTTGGGAAAAACGACAATTTAAAGATCTAGATGAGGATAACCAACTAGATACTAGAAATATGCAATTGGCTTTAAGACGGCTGAGAATTCTTACTAAAAATAAAAATAATGAAATCTTAGATTTAGGTGAAACTATCAAAGCTACTGCTAAAAATGCAGGTTTGTTAGATATTAAAAACCAATATGAAAGACATAATGCTGTTAAAGTATTACTATTTTTTGACGTAGGTGGCTCTATGGATGACTACGTCTATCTATCTCGACAACTCTTTCAAGCTGTAAAAAATGAATTCAAAAATATGGTCATTTTTTACTTTCATAATTGTGTATACGAATTTGTTTGGCAAAATAATGAACGTAGATACAGCGAAACAATATTAACTAACGATATTATTCGAAGATATGAATCTAATTATAAAGTAATTTTTGTAGGAGATGCGAGCATGTCACCTTACGAAATTAATTATCCAGGTGGTAGTGTGGAACATTTCAATCAAGAACCTGGTAGGGTCTGGATAAATCGTATAACAAATTATTTTAACCATGTGGTATGGTTAAATCCTGTACAAAAAAAATATTGGGGATATACGCCATCAATAGGCATAATGAGAGAATTAGTGTTAGGAAATATGTACCCGTTAACGATTGAAGGTATCATTAAAGCAATTAAGTCAATAAGTTGAATAACAAATTAAAATTTACCTAATAAATCATCAACCTGTTTCACTCTTTCTGATACTGTGCCTGAAATAACCGAAAATGGTAACTCTCTCTTTAATAATTCTTCTTTCATTAAATCAAAAATATATTCTCTATCATTGGGTCTATCTCTTAAAACATCAAATTCCCATGGAACATCGACATCTGTTAATAAATAATATTCTTTAGGATTCCGATTTAAACAAGCTTCAACTATTTCTTGTGGTGCTTTTTGGAAATAGATATGTGAGTAAATATATAAAGTAAGTGGATTAGTATCTAAAAATATAAAATTATTAGCCAATGAGCTGTATTTCTTCTCATCTTCTAATTGGCCTTTAAGTACAAGTGGCATATCCTCCCAAGCACAAGGTTTTTGCTCAGCATCCCATTTTTTTTGACTATATTCACGCAAGTATTCAGGTACATAAACAGTATTGTACCTAGGTGCTAATATTTCACATAAGGTTGTCTTACCTGTAGATTCTGGTCCAATCAGTGTAATCGGTTGAATTAATTTTTGGTTAGATACTTTTTCCATTCAATGTAAGCCTTATAAGCAATAAAAGTAAGAATAACAAACTGTAGAGTTGTAAAATACATTTTTTCGTAAAAAAACATAGGTAAAATCAATGTATCTGCCAATATCCACAATAGCCAATGTTCAATAATCTTCTTAGCCATAAACCACATAGCAGAACAACAAATAGAAGTTGTTAGTATATCAAGGCCAGATGCTAGATTAAACTCAAAATCTGATTGATAACTATAAATTAAGGTAACAAAGATTATGGCAAGAATAAAAATAATTCCAGCTACCAACCATTGTTTTTTAGTGGCACGAGTGACCTGTAAAGCAGGTTCACTGTCTACATTTTTTTGAGCCCATAACACCCAACCATAAATACTCATGATGGTATAATAGGCATTAATCAACATGTTACCCCATAAATTATGTAGGTAAAACATATAAACATAAAGGATCGTACTAACAATTCCGTAAGCAAAAACTAAAATATTTTGTTTTTTTGCAAAAATAACACTAAGTACTCCACAAAAAACAGCAATTAATTCAATCACTATTAAATGCGTTGGTGTGTTTGCATATTGAGAAAAAAGAACTGTAAACCAAGAGTCCATAAGAAAATCCATTCAAAGCGTTACAAAATAGTTATCATTCAACATGATTTAACTCAAATTTTTACTAGATGGCTGAGTCTCAGCAGCTTTTTTGACAGAACAACGATTTAAGGCATGTTGCTGCTGCTGTTCTGTGATGACTCCTTTCAATGAACCTGTCAAATCAAATCTGTTACCACCTTTTGACAAAACTTTTATATATCTAGGCTTTCTACAATGTATAAATAAAAACCTAACAATAAGTTCTGGTTTATACTGGGGTGATAATTCTTTTAGTAAATCCTTATCAATCTGTAAAGCCAACGGTTTAAATTTTCTAAATACCTCGTATTTAGAATATATATGATTCGAAATCATTTGGAGTTGTTTCTTTTTACTCAAGTTTTTCACTGCCGACTGAAAGGCTGATACCATAGAAGTTGGCTGACTAACTTTATTATCTTGGCTCATATTAATTAACTTCATATTATAAAATTATTTACAAACATCTAACAATTGATACCACAGCTTAGAAACAAACTGAATCCCATTTCTGTATAACTCTAGAACAGAATTAGTTGATCCAACCTTAACAATACGTACATACATACCTTCACTATTTGAATAAGGATTCCGTAAGATAACAATATTTGAGTAATCTGTCAACTCAACTTCTTCTATAAATTGTGGTGGAATACCTAGATAGGTCAACATATTATTTTTAATACAGTTCTGAGCTATTCTTGCATTAAATTTAGACGGTATTATTTTTAAAGGTGCCTCATTACTTGGTACTCTGGTAGATATAGTCTTTGTTACTTTAGGTTTAGAGCTCTTATTAGGAATAGAACGAGATCGGGGAGTTTGACATGCTGATAGAATAAGACCTATTAACGGGAAAAGAAACCAATATTTTTTTAACACAATTATATCCTCGATTACGATGTTTTTTATGATAATATGCATTGATTACTTGATATGCATTAATTGCTTGACGTAAATTCTAACATATAAATTATTGATATTCTATGACAAGAAAAAAAATACTAATTGCTATGACAGGTGCTTCCGGGGCGCCCTATACAAAAAAATTACTTCAATTTTTGATTAACACACCTCATCAGATCTATTTTGTTTATTCTAAGGCCGCCCAAATTGTTGCTAAACAAGAGCTGAACTGGAGTCTCAGTGAGAACTTAGAAAATAGTAAATTATTTTTGAAAGAAAATTTCCAATCTCCATTAGTTAATCTAACCCTTGTAGGTATAGAAGACTGGTTTAGTTGTGTTGCTTCAGGTTCTAATACCGTAGACAGCATGTTAATATGTCCTTGTAGCATGGGGACGCTTTCAGCTATCGCTCATGGATTATCTGATAACTTAATTGAAAGGGCTGCAGATGTCGTTTTAAAAGAAAATAAACAACTGATTTTAGTACCTAGAGAAATGCCTTTCTCTAATATTCATTTAGAAAATATGTTAAAACTTAGTCAAATTGGTGTTGAAATTATTCCGCCAATACCGGGTTTTTATCATAAGCCTACAAAAATTGAAGATTTAATTGACTTTGTTGTAATAAGAATTTTAAAACACATAGGTATTACAATTCCTCAAGCTCTCCAATGGGGGGAATAGGTATTGCTTTCTCCACATGGTGAAAACATCAGTAAAATTAATGGTCTATCAATAAATTAAACAATTCATCATGTAGGTTAATTGCTCTGTCATTTTTGTTGAAAGCCACTCGACTATAACTACCATCTCCCAACATTTCCCAAGCACACTGGTTATCCTCTAGAGCTAGAGTAAAACCCTCATTAATAACTCTCTTTTTAATTGACTCATCCAATATTGGCACACAAGTTTCTACCCGACCCAACATATTACGTGACATCCAATCAGCACTAGATATATAAGTATTTTCAGCACCATTATTATAGAAATAGAATACTCTAGAGTGTTCAAGCAATCGACCAATAACAGAGCGTACTCGAATATTTTCAGACAAATTAGCTACTTGAGGTTTTAGGGTGCAAATACCTCTTACAATTAAATCAATTTCTACACCAGCTTGAGACGCTTCATACAGTGCTTCTACTAGCTTAGGTTCTACAAGTGAATTCATTTTAGCCATAATTTTAGCAGGTTTGCCTTGTCGAGCATTCTCAATTTCCCTTTTTATTGAATCAAGCAACAGCTTGTGCAAAGTAAAAGGGCTTTGATACATCTTTTTTAGTTGCCCCGCATGTCCTAAACCAGTTATTTGTATAAAGATCTCGTTCATATCTGCTGTAATATCAGGATCTGCTGTTAATAAGCAAAAATCAGTATACAACTTAGAAGTTCCTTGATGGTAATTACCTGTGCCTAGATGCCCATAACGCTTTAGTTCATTATCTTCTTTTCGAACAACCAGAATCATTTTAGCATGAACTTTATAACCAACAACCCCATAAACTACATGAGCACCCGCATCTTCCAACCTATTAGCCCAATAAACATTAGCTTCTTCATCAAATCTAGCCATTAATTCAACAACTACAGTTACTTCTTTGCCTGAAAAGGCGGCTGCAATTAATGCTTTGATAATGTCCGAATTTGAACCTGTACGATAAATAGTCATTTTAATAGCTACTACTTTCGGATCTTTAGATGCCGCTTGAATAAAATCCACCACTGGTTGAAATGATTGATAGGGATGATGTAAGAGAATATCTTGCTCACGAAAAATATCAAAAATCGAACTCTCATTTTTGAAAATTTCCGGAATACTGGGTATTTTCGGGGGAAATTTCAAATCAGGACGATTGATCATGTCCGGAACTGAAATTAAGCGAATCAAATTAACAGGGCCATTAACTCGATAGACTTCATCATCTTCTAATTTAAATAATTTAGTTAAATAGTTAACTAGTCTCTCAGGACAATTAGTCGCAACTTCCAAACGTACTGCCTTGCCATACTGTCGTTCGTGTAGCTCCCCTTGAACAGCCAATAATAAATCCTTTAAATCATCATCATCAACTATCAATTCACTATCTCTCGTTAATCTAAATTGGTAACATCCTTTGACGTTCATCCCTAAAAATACATCCTGGATACGATCATGAATGATGGAAGATAAAAATACAAGGCTGTCTGTATTATTCGAAAGGTGTTCAGGCAATTTAACAACCCTTGGTAAAATACGAGGTGCTTGAACAACAGCTAGATTGGTAGGACGACCAAAAGCATCACTACCTTCCAATTCAATTATAAAGTTCAAAGACTTATTTGATAATTTAGGAAATGGATGGGCTGGATCGAGTCCAATAGGGGTAATAACAGGCTTAATCTGTTGGTTAAAATATTCTTCAATCCATTCAGATTGCTCTTGTGTCCATTCTTCTCTTTTTAAAAAAATAATCCTTTCTGCTCTTAACGCAGGAATTATATTATTATTTAATAATTTATATTGTTCATCAATTAAAATCCTTGCTTTTTGCCTAACATTTTTTAATATTTCACTAGGCGTTTCTCCATTAAGGAGAGGTGAGTCAGGATTTAACTTATCTAATCTTTTTAAGGCTGCAATTCTTACCTCAAAAAATTCATCTAGATTAGAAGAAACAATCGATAAAAATTTTAGGCGCTCCAGTAGAGGGGTACTTTCATGTAAGGCTTGTGCCAAAACTCTCTTATTAAATTCAATTAGACTTGATTCACGACAAAGGATATTACTATTAATAGGATTCATTTTAATTTACTCATTTTATATAAACCTAAATACCCAAATCCTTTTTAGAGGATATTACCAGCTGAATTATCACTAAAGAAAAAATTCTCCATTTGCTGTAGTAGATATTTTCTTGCTGTAGCATCAGAAAGATTTAAACGATTCTCATTAATCAGCATCGTTTGATATCTCGTCCACTCATCCCAAGCTTCTTGAGATATATTTTCATATATTCTTTTTCCTATTTCATTAGGAAACGGGGGGAATTTTAGACCTGTAGCTTCTTTTTTCAGTCTAACACAATAAATTATTCTAGACATTCTAACTCCTTTTAATTATTTTACTTTAATTATAAAAGAAAAATGATATTAAGCCTATCACAATCAGAATTCAAATGGTAACATTAGCAGATATTAAATTAAGGCGTCAAATAATATAGTAATTTTACTTTAATGCCCAATGATGTAGAAATTAAGTCATATGAAAAAAAAATATTTTGGAACAGATGGAATACGTGGAAAAGTTGGAAGTTCAATTATTACACCAGAATTTATTTTAAAATTAGGTAATGCCGCCGGCAGAGTACTAGTAAATCATAATCAACGTCAAGAACCAACGATTATTATTGGTAAGGATACAAGAATATCGGGATACATGTTAGAGGCTGCTTTACAAGCAGGGTTAACCTCTGCAGGTATTCGAGTTTTACTAACAGGACCTCTGCCAACACCAGGAATCTCGTATCTAACAAAAGCCTTAAGATTAAATGCCGGAGTCATGTTGTCAGCTTCTCATAATGTTTATTCTGATAACGGTATTAAATTCTTTACTGAAGATGGTTTAAAACTATCAGATGAGATAGAGCTGGAAATTGAAAAAGCACTGGGTGAACCAATGAGTTATGTTTCGCCTAATCAATTTGGTAGAGCAAAACGTATTGATGGCGCAGCAGAACGCTATATTGAGTTCTGTAAGAGTACATTTCCCTCTAATTTTGATTTGTATACTCTGAAAATTGTTGTGGATACAGCCAATGGCGCAGGTTATCACGTAGCACCTAAAGTATTTCATGAATTAGGTGCTCAAGTTATTAGTATTGGTGCCTCACCCAATGGATTTAATATTAATGATAAAGTAGGTGCAACCCATATTCAAACTCTACAGGCTGCTGTGCTTGAAAATAAAGCAGATTACGGCATTGCTATTGACGGTGATGGTGACCGCTTAATTATGGTAGATAAAGATGGTTTCATTTACGATGGTGATTCTCTTGTCTACATCATTGCAAAATCTCGTCAATACACAAATACATTAAAAGGAGGTGTTGTTGGTACTGTTATGACTAATATGGCGATGGAACAGGCTCTAAATAACATGTCAATCGAATTTGAACGTTCCCAAGTAGGTGATCGTTACGTACTGGAAAAATTATTAGAAAGACAATGGGAAGTAGGGGGAGAAGCTTCTGGCCATATTTTATGCTTAGATAAACATATTACTGGTGATGGAATCATTTCTGCCCTACAGGTGTTTTCCTCACTAAAAATATTAAACCAAAATTTAAATTCTATTCGTGATGATTGGATTCCTTATCCTCAAATTATGCAAAATATACGGGTGGATCCTTCTTCTAATTGGCAAGAAAAATCAAAAAAAGCTATTGAACAAGTTGAAAAACAATTAGAAGGTGGCATGGGTAGGGTGGTAGTAAGGGCATCAGGAACAGAACCAGTTGTTAGAGTAATGGTAGAAGCTAAAAAATTTGACCAAGCAAAAAAATTAGTTCAATCCATAGCTCACGCAATGACTGCTTAATTGATAAAGGAACATTAAATTGCTCGATTATTTAGAAGTATTTTTCTCAACCTATGGTTATTTATCGGTTTTTTCTGTGCTTATCCTCTGTGGATTGGGGTTACCCATTCCAGAAGATATCACCTTGATTGCAGGTGGTATCATATCAGGGCTGGGACAAGCAGACCTATTGACTATGATTTTTATTGGAATAGCTGGCGTGTTGATAGGTGATGGACTAATGTTTACTTTGGGAAAAGCTTTAGGCCCTAGAGTTCTAAATTCTCGCTGGATAGCAAAAATTATGACGTCTAAAAATTACGAAAGTATTATTCAGCAAAAATTTGATAAATACGGTAATGGTGTGATTTTTGTAGCGAGGTTTTTACCCGTTTTGAGAACACCTATTTATATTACTGCTGGTATGAGTGGTAAAATTTCTTATATAAAGTTCATCTTGATGGATGGTTTTGCTACTTTAATTTCAGTACCTATATGGATTTGTCTTGGGCACTATGGTGCAGAAAAAAAAGAGTTACTATTGGGAATGATAAGTAATTTCAAAATTATTATTTTTATTTTGTTAGGTATATTATTTATAATAATTGCTATACGCTGGCGTAAGAAGCATCAAAAAAAAATTAGTAGAAGTAGACAATGAAAACAATCCCACTAACTCAAGTAACTTAACAGATTAAATTTTAAGTGTAATATTTTAAGGAAAAGAAATGTCTTCTATTTTCACACAAATTATTAATGGCGATATTCCAAGTTATAAAGTTTATGAAACAGATAGATTTATCGCAATCCTAGATATTAACCCCAATACTAAAGGACATACACTATGTATCCCTAAAGAAGAAACCAACATAATATTTGATATGGCATCAAAAGATTACCTAGATCTAATGCAATTTACTTATCAAGTAGCTCAAGCAATAGGTAAAACTATACCTTGTAAGAGAGTTGGTATGGCTGTTGTCGGGTTAGAGGTTCCCCATGTACATGTCCATTTGATACCGATTAATGAAATGCATGAAATGACCTTTCAAACAAAAAAGCAAGTAAGCCCCGAAGAAATGCAAGCTATTGCTAAAGCGATTCATGATAGTATTTTAATAAATATATAAACCTTATGAAAGTAATAAAAAATATAATATTGCTAATCTCAAGTTTATGCTTACTTTCAGCATGTGATTACTTTGATAAAAATAAATCGCCTTTATTTAAAAGTAATGCAACTATCAAGAATGATATCTATCATTTTGAAATGACAGCAGAAGATAAAGCTATCTATAACAATTACTTAGATAATTTAACTTCTCAAGAACGTAAAGAAAGAAACAACTACTACTGTGGCACATTAGCCAATAAAATAATTAAGTTCCCAAAACAGTTTATGTTTATGCCAATGGGATATGCAGACATTAGCTTTCTAGAACAAAATGGTTGGAAAGCTAATATGCGTTGGTGTAATGACCGTATCATTAGTTATAGTATTGTAATAGATTGGCCAGAATTAGAGCCAGGGAGAAGTAAATATAGATTTGATAAGTTAGATTGGGGAACCTATGATCAATATTTAGTTACTTCTCAAAATCAGGAAAATGTGGATTATAGTAATGCAGTTATCTATGTTTTTGGTCAATTAGACCAATTTGGTGATGAAATAATTCGTAATAATCCTAAAAATTTAAGACCTTATCTAGAAAGTTTATTTAAAAAATATAAAATCACTAGTAATAATAAAGCTATTGTTAGAAAAGACCTAAATTTAGAACAATTGGATATTCCTGTATCTGAAGATAAAATCTTTGCTGTCTATTGGCATAGAACCAAAAATAATCAAGCCGATCTAGTAATTGAATGCAAGCCAGTCCCTGATAAATTATTTTCTTGGTGTACTTCGTATTTCTTTCCCAAAAACATACCAAATGTTATATCTTCATTTATAGTTACCGAAGATAATTTAGCTAATTGGCCTGAACTGATTAAAAAATCAGAAAAGTTATTTAACTCATTTTTACTAAAGAATGAGTCTGATAAAAAAAAGAAAAAGAAAAAGTAAGATATGATATGATAGATTAAAATCTAATTTCGCATAATATATATTATGTTAAATTTTTAAACATTGGTTGCCAGCCAGTGTATAGAGTTCAGTACTCAAAACAATAAAACAGTACTAATTATTGTTAATATTTTAGTACTACAAAACGATATTAAAGTACTTGGCTAAAGTTATCCAGAAAAATACAGGAAGAGATTAATATAAAAAAATTAACCAGTAATAAATAATCAAATGAAAGGAAAAAAAATGAAAAAATTAAGTTTTTTGTTGGTGATATGTATGTTAACTGCTTGTTCTACAAAAGAAAAAATATATTCTATGGATGAGTTTAGAAAAGATGAGGCTCTTATAAAAAAAGTATTAAAAGAATGTTCAGAAATGAGTTTTAACGATCAATTAAATAGTACTAATTGTGCCAGAGCAGATGAAGCACAATCTGAAATTGATCTACAAATAATAACTGGAAAAAGAAGAAAATAATAATTAAAAGAATGCACGATTACGCGTTTCTCAAGGGTATTTATTCATAATAACTTTATTAGATACACCAACAATGTTTTATAGTGAATAATATGGAATTCCAGTTTACTTTTTTTTACTTTTATAGTATGTAATTCATTGTTTTCTCGAGGTAAGCATCATTCCAAATAACCCAGTTAATGCTATTAATAATGTCATCATAATGAATGAAAAGACTATTCCAATGGAAGCGATTATGCCAGAGACCAGGCCAGATAAAGCTTCTGCTGTATTTGCTAATGTTGAAAATGCACCAAAGTTCTTGCCTATATTTTCTTTTTTAGAGTAAGCTTGTATTGTTGTAATAAGCGTTATATCAACAAATGCACCATATATCCCTAGAATAAAGCCAAATGGTAGAATAAATCTAATTGGTGATAAAGACATAATTAACATGATAATACCGTAGATAAACCAAAATAACATTAATTTATAGGGGGTAGCTTTGGGTATTAATTTATTATAGATTATTCCTCCTACAACCGTTCCTGCTGCTATCAAAGAAAATATATAGCTAGTGAAAGTTTCGTTTTGTCCCATATGTATTGATACAGCAGGGATAATAAAGCGAATTACTGAACCAGTGAATAGAATACATATTGCTGAGCCAATAATAGTAATAAACAATCCATATTCTGAATGATACATATTCTGAATGTTTGAGGAAGTTTCTTTATAAATTTTAGGAATACTAAATATAGTTTTGGTATTTTCACTAGCTATATCCAAATTGAATATAATTATTATAGAAATAAGGTAAGTAATAAAATTAAATAGCAAAACTGATTGTTTATCTGATATAAGTAAAATAAATGAACATAATAAAGGACCCAATACAGATGCTATCTCTTCAATAATTTGTATAGTACTGTTAGCAAGTGGAATATTTTTATCTTCCATTATTTTAGGGATAGAGGTTTGAAAACTAGGCTGAAATATACTACGCCCAATAGTTGTAAAAATTGACGCTATAACCAATATAATAATATTGGTAGATTCATTCATATAGGCAAATAAAAGTATGGCAGATACTAGAAATCTTATGATTTCACTGAATAGTAAGTTCTTTTTAATATTCCGATTATCAGCTCTCCATCCGCCTATAGGTCCAAAAAATATAAATGGAATAAACCTAAAGAAGTAAATAAGTCCTGTAATGAAATAATCATTATTGGTGGTTTCAAGAACTATAAAAATAAAAATTAATTCATAAGCATAGTCACCAACTTTTGAAAAAAATAAGCATGATATTAATGTTGGAAAACTTCTAATTCTTAATAGATCCATTTTTATTAATCTCAATATCACATCTCATCTAAAGAATAATACCAAATAAAAAGTTCGGTTATTCTTACCGAACTTTTTTTATTCCAAAAATTTTCTTTCAAGAAAATAGCTTAAAGATTAATATTATCTGCTACTTTTTGATATTCTGGGATCTTATCAAAATTCATATAACGATAAATTTGATCACTTTTTTCATTGATAACACCAATATTTTTTTGATATTCTTCAACACTTGGAATATGACCCAAAAGTGCTGTAACTGCTGCTAGTTCTGCAGAAGATAAATACACTTGGGCATTTTTTCCCAAACGATTAGGGAAATTGCGGGTAGAGGTAGACACAACAGTAGCACCCTCTCTTACTTGTGCTTGATTCCCCATACACAATGAGCAACCTGGTATTTCCATACGAGCTCCGGCTCTACCCAATACACTATAATAACCCTCATCAGAAAGTTCTCGTGCATCCATTTTTGTCGGAGGTGCGATCCATAACTTAACCATAATATCAGACTTCCCATTGAGTAATTGACCTGCCGCTCTAAAATGTCCAATATTAGTCATACAAGACCCAATAAACACTTCATCAATATTAGTTCCTGCAACATCCGACAATATTTTCACATCGTCTGGATCATTAGGACAAGCTAAAATAGGTTCCTTAATCTCATCCATATTGATTTCAATCACAGCAGCATATTCAGCATTTTTATCAGCAACCAATAACTGAGGATTTTGTAACCATTTTTGCATGTTTTTGATACGACGAACCAAAGTTCTTTTATCTTCATAACCATTGGCAATCATATTCTTCATTAATACAATGTTAGATTCTAAATATTCAATAATTGGTTCTTTGTTCAATTGAACAGTACAACCTGCTGCTGAACGCTCTGCCGAAGCATCAGTCAACTCAAAAGCTTGCTCTACTTTCAAGTCTGGTAACCCTTCAATTTCCAAGATACGACCAGAAAAAATATTTTTCTTTCCCTCTTTTTCAACAGTTAATAATCCCTGTTTAATAGCATAAAATGGAATAGAATTGACCAAATCTCTCAAGGTAATCCCGGGTTGTAGCGCTCCACTGAATCTCACCAATACAGACTCAGGCATATCCAACGGCATAATACCTGTTGCTGCAGCAAAAGCGACCAAACCAGAACCAGCAGGAAAAGAAATACCAATAGGGAAACGAGTATGAGAATCGCCACCCGTTCCTACAGTATCAGGTAGTAAAAAACGATTTAACCAAGAGTGAATAACACCATCACCAGGCCGCAAAGAAATACCACCTCTTTCTATCATAAAATCAGGTAGTTCTTTATGCGTTTTGACATCAACGAGTTTAGGATACGCTGCTGTGTGACAGAAAGATTGCATAACCAAGTCGGCAGAGAAGCCTAAACAAGCCAAATCTTTTAGCTCATCACGTGTCATAGGCCCTGTTGTATCTTGAGAACCAACAGAAGTTATTTTAGGTTCACAATAAGTACCTGGAAGGATACCTTTACCCTCAGGCAGTCCACATGCACGACCAACAATTTTTTGAGCTAAGGTAAAGGCTACATTACCTTTAGGTGATTTGGGTAAACGAAATACATCTGTTGCTACTCCTAAGTTTAATGCTTCCCTCGCTTTAGAGGTTAAACCTCTACCAATAATTAAATTAATACGTCCCCCTGCTTGAACCTCATCCAATAATACTTCAGATTTTAGTTCAAACTCGGCAATAATCTGACCATCTTTTTTGATTTTTCCTGTATAAGGATAGATTTCTATGACATCTCCCATATTTAGTTGAGAAACATCTACTTCAATAGGTAAGGCACCTGAATCTTCTTGTGTATTGAAAAAAATTGGTGCAATCTTACCACCAAGGCAAATACCACCAAATCTCTTATTAGGAACAAAAGGGATATCTTGACCTGTATGCCAAATGACAGAATTTGTAGCAGACTTACGACTTGATCCTGTACCAACAACATCACCTACATAGGCTATTTGATAACCTTTTAATTTTAATTCTTCCAATTGTTTAATTGGACCTGTTTTACCCGGATCATCTGGGTTAATACCTTCTCTTGAATTTTTGAGCATGGCTAAAGCATGTAGTGGAATATCAGGGCGACTCCATGCATCTGGTGCTGGAGATAAATCATCAGTATTAGTCTCACCAATGACTTTAAAAACGGTTACTGTAATTTTTTCAGGAACCTTAGGTTTTGTAGTAAACCACTCCGCATTTGCCCATGATTCAATAACTTCTTTAGCATATGAATTGCCTTGATCCATTTTTTCTTTTACGTCATAAAAGGCATCAAACATTAACAGAGTATGTTTTAAAGATTTAGCCGCAGTGGAAGCTAATTTTTCATCATCTAGCAAATCAATCAAAGGCTGTATGTTATAACCGCCTAACATTGTACCTAAAAGCTCAGTAGCATATTTAGGACTGATAACTGGTGACTTCACATGACCTTTTGCCAAGGACGCTAAGAAAGAGGCCTTCACCTTGGCTGCATCATCAACACCAGGTGGGACACGATATGCCAATAAATTAACCAAATTCCTTTCTTCCCCTTTTGGAGGGTTTTTCAATAATTCTGCTACTTCGGTAACCTCCTCTGCTGTTAATGGTAAAGGTGGAATACCTAAATCTCCTCTTTCTTTAGCTTGTTTTTGGTAGTTTTCTAACATATTTTTTCCTTTTAATGTACAACGCTATATCTAAAGAATATTTTTACCTGTAACACTCACAATTGTATCAGATTTTTACTCGTTCTCAACACTATTAAATCCTTCTATTGATATAGCTTATTTTTCCATTTATTGATTTGTGCATTTACCTGTTTAGGTGCCGTTCCGCCCAAATGATCCCTTTGAGCCATACTACCCTCTGGTGTGAGAATTTGATACACATCTTCTTGAATCAGAGGACTGAATTCTTGCAATACTGATAAGGATAAGTCAGCTAAATCACATTGTTCTTCTTCCGCTTTTTTTACAGCTCTAGCAACCACTCCATGACTTTCTCTAAAAGGAACACCCCTTTTAACTAAATAGTCAGCTAAATCAGTTGCTGTTGCATAGCCTTGTAAAACTGCAGAATACATATTGTCAGGCTTAGGGGTAATAGCTAAAATCATATCTGCATAAATGGTTAAAGTAGCTATCAAGGTATCTACAGAATCAAACAATGGCTCTTTATCCTCTTGATTATCTCTATTATAAGCCAATGGTTGTGCTTTCATTAAGAGAATTAAATCCATTAAATTCCCCACTACACGAGCTGTTTTGGCTCTTACTAATTCAGGTACATCTGGATTTTTCTTTTGAGGCATAATACTAGAACCGGTACAGAATCTGTCTGCAATATCAATAAAAGCAAATCTTGGACTCATCCACATGATTAACTCTTCTGATAAACGTGATAAATGTATCATTATTAAACTTGCTGCACTTGAAAACTCAATCGCAAAATCTCTATCTGAAACTGCATCCAAAGAATTTTCACAAATCCGTTCAAATCCTAGTAATTCTGCTGTAAGCTTGCGATCAATCGGAAAAGTCGTACCAGCTAAAGCGGCTGCCCCTAAAGGCATAGAATTAACTCTTTTAAGGCAGTCTTGTAACCTTTCATCATCTCTTGCTAGCATTTCAACATAAGCCAGTAAGTGATGTGCAAAACTAACCGGTTGTGCTACTTGTAAATGTGTAAAACCGGGCATGATTGTATTGACATTTTTTTCAGCCAAGATTAACAAGGATCGTTGTAAATTTTTGACACACTCTGAAATAATGTGAATTTCACCACGCAACCATAAACGAATATCCGTTGCCACCTGATCATTACGACTTCTACCAGTGTGTAATCGCTTCCCTGCATCGCCTATTTTATCAGTCAATATCTTTTCAATATTCATATGCACATCTTCCAGATCTAGTGACCAAGGCATATCATCAGAGTTTATCATCTGTAAGATATCATTTAAACCTACTTGGATTGCTTTCAAATCATGTTCACTAATCACTCCAGATTCTTGTAACATTTGAGCATGAGCCAATGAACCCTCAATATCTACTCTTGCTAATTTTTTATCAAAATTTATAGAACCTGTATATTTTTTTACCAACTCTGCTACAGGTTCAGTAAACCTACCAGACCATTTTTTGTTATCATGCATAATAATACTTTCTTAAAAAAAGCTATTCTAAAAAACCGATTGGATTCTAACTAAATGTTTTCATATAAAAAAAATTGGCTTGAATTACCTGACTTTCGCAATCTTAGCATTATTATTACTATCATTGCCACCAACCTATCATTAATATTCATACTCGCTGGAATTTCAAATTTTAAATTCTCAAATAACTATCTTTATTATTTAACAGAAATACTTATTTGGTTTATTCCAGCAACTTTGTGTAACCTTATCCTACTAATGATTTTGAATAATCAAATACGAAAAATACCAGTATACTTGATCAAAATACTTACTGTATTGATGATGATAAACGGCATATATTACGTATACTATTATTTTTTAGCTACACCCAATCCCTTAATCCATATTTATTTTATTACCATAAATATGGTGTATTTAATTTCTCTCAAGCATTATACCATTCATAAACACAGTTTGATGCCAGCCTTAATTGAGTCCAAACTAATTGCACTAACTTCAAGTATTCGTCCTCATTTTTTATTTAATAGTTTAAATGCAGCTATTAGTCTGATAGGCACTCGTCCTAATGAAGCTGAAAAAGTTCTGCAGAATATGTCTGACTTATTTAGAGCCTTACTTAAAAAAAATAGCTATAGTACACTACAATACGAATTAGAGTTAATACAGGCCTATATGAATATTGAAAAAATAAGGTTAGGCGAAGAAAGACTCAAAATAATTTGTGATATTCGTGCCCCGTACAAAAGTATTACACCTTATCTTTTTTTACAGCCCTTACTAGAAAATGCAATATATCATGGCATAGAGGACTTGATTGATCCTGAACCTATCATATTAACGATTGACAAAAGAGGACATTGGATTTTTATCCATATAAAAAATCCAATAAACATTGATAAAAAAACGAAACAAAATGAACGCAATAGCGGTTACAAAATAACGCTTGAAAATCTAAAAGAACGCCTAACACTGATGTACTCTAAAGATGCAACCCTTGAATACAAAACCCAAAAGAATTATTTTATTGTCAACATAAGACTGCCCTACTATACTAAATTCAGTTTAAAATAACAATACTCTTTCATAATTACTATTCATCATATTGAGAATTTTGGAATATTATTTATGTTCATGTAATACGAAGTCTCCATACCGTCATTTCTATTAATTATTGGCTTTTAAATTAAGAAAGGAATTTTTACATGCTTTCTTCACTAAAAACTGTCGACCCAGATGAATTACTAGAATACTCAGTAGTTTATACAGATCGAGCTGTAAACCATATGTCTAAAAAATTTCAAATAACTATGCGTGATCTGTCTTGCTTATTTAAGGAATTTTATCATGCCAATCATGTTGCAATCATTCCAGGAAGTGGGACTTCAGGTATGGAAGCAGTGGCAAGACAATTAGCTCAAGGCCAAAAATGCATGACACTACGTAATGGTCTTTTTAATTTTCGCTGGACCGAAATTTTTAATATGGCAAAAATACCAAGCGAGGAAATTGTACTTACAGCAAAACCAACAGAATCAGGTATTAATCCTTATTACGCCCCAGCAAGTATCAATGAAGTCATTGAAAGTATCACTCAACATCAACCAGATTTAGTTTTTACAACGCATGTGGAAACTTCTTCTGGGATTATATTATCAGATGAATATATCCAAAAAGTAGCAAAAGCAACATATGATAATGGTGGTTTATTGATTCTTGATTGCATCGCTTCTGGTGCCACATGGGTAGATATGCAGAAATTAGGTGTTGATATTTTAATAACAGCACCTCAAAAAGTCTGGAGCTCTACTCCTTGTTGTGGTATTGTGTTAAGTAATGATAGAGCTCGTCTGCGAATTCAAGATACCCAAAGTGATAGCTTTGCTCTAGATTTAAAAAAATGGTTTGAGATCATGCAAGCATATGAAAATGGTAATCATGCCTACCACACAACTATGCCCACAGACTCCTTAATGCAATTAAGAGATGCCATGTTGGAAAGTAAAGAAATTGGTCTAGAAAAATTAAAAGAACAACAAGCACAATTAGGTCGAAAGGTCAGAGACTTGTTAAAAAAACATAATATTAAATCAGTAGCAGATCCTTCTGTTGCTGCACCTAGTATTGTTGTTTCTTATGCAACTAGCTTTGAAATTAAATCCGGTAAAACATTTGCTGAAAATGGTGTACAAATTTCATCAGGTGTTCCATTAAAATGTGGAGAATCAGATGAGTTTAGTACATTTAGACTAGGTTTGCTTGGTATCGATAAGTGGAATAATGTTGATAAAACAGTTGAATTGCTTGCCAAATCACTTGAAAAGGTTTTTAAATAAATTATGTTAAGAGAGAAACTAATAGTCCCAGGAAGTCATAACAAAGTGTTGCTACATTCTTGTTGTGCCCCCTGCTCTGCAGAAATCATGGAAGCTTTATTAGAATCACAAATTGATTATACTATTTTTTTCTATAATCCTAATATTCATCCAGTAAAAGAATATGAACTTCGAAAAGAGGAAAATAAGCGCTTTGCTGTCAAACACAACATTACTTTTATTGATGCTGATTATGATATGGATAATTGGTTTCAAAGAGCCAAAGGTATGGAATTTGAACCTGAAAGAGGTATTCGATGTACCATGTGTTTTGATATGCGCTTCGAACGTACTGCATTGTACGCATATGAAAATGAATTCCCGGTTTTTGCAACTTCTTTAGGAATTTCTCGTTGGAAAGATTTGAATCAAATCAATGATTGTGGACATCGTGCAGCTAAAGCCTATCCCAACCTAACTTATTGGGACTTTAATTGGCGCAAGAAAGGTGGCTCGCAGCGAATGATTGAAATTAGTAAACGCGAACGCTTCTACCAACAAGAATATTGTGGTTGTATTTATTCACTCAGAGATTCTAACGAATGGCGCCGCTCTAAAGGACGAGAAACTATTAAAATTTGTAAAAAATTCTATCAATAACAAATGTTAGTCCTTTTTTACCCATGCTAAAATTATACAGCTCATAATCTAACTTTATTCATCACTCTAGGTAAGGTACTCGTTTGAACTAATAGGGTGTTATAAAAACTATTACTATTAGGTTTAGACGCTCTGATTCTTCTATTCCTCAATCCATAGAATATTGTTTTGGTTATGTAGAAATTAGATTAATTCAATCTTAAAATTACTTCAAAAAGAAATCAATTTTACCTACTTAAACTAACTTAACTTAATACCCAATAGAAAGAGAAAATTCTCACAATTTCCTGTAACCATCACTATGAATAGCAGTAATATAAGACTCTTGGCTAAAAAAGATGGAGGATATTCCAATCAAAAACAAATATTCGAGATACTTTCTATTTAGTTTAATTAAAGTCATCATTAAGATAAAAAATTCTGTAATCTTTTATGTAAATTTATATTTTATCTGTCTAATAAAATCTCGCAGATACCACACCATAAAAAGATAAAAATATTTTTGAAGTATAGGTTTACAAAATTCTAAATAAAAATACAACAGTGAATGTTTTATTACTTAAAACTATTAGATACATTGCTAAGATAAGATGGTAAACTACTCTGTCTAAGCAAAAACCATAAGATTAAAGTTTATTCGAGCCATAGATCATCTTCACGTATTGCGTAATACCTATAACATGAGCTAGAATCCAA